>JBAWBE010000620.1:0-21108 GCA_049589635.1 Terriglobales bacterium | reverse complement strand
CCCCTGAGAAGTACGCCACGCAACGCAATCCGGATGTCACGGCCTCTCGAACCCTGCTCTCTACAATATAGGACGCAGTCGCGACCTAAAAAGTTTCACCGGCGGCTCGGCGATCAATTCGATGTCGATGTGGACTTGGCGTTCGTTTGCGAGCGCAACACTTCGCGGACTTTTTTGGCGAGATTCTGGAGTGTGAAAGGCTTCTGTAGAAAAGCAGTGCCGGGAGTAAGCGCGCCCTGAGTGGCGATCGCGTCTTCGGTGTAGCCCGAGAGATAGAGCACTTTGGTTGCGGGGCGCTTCGCGAGAAGTTTCTTCGCGAGTTCACGGCCGCCGATACCGGGCATGACGACGTCGGTTACAAGAATGTCGATGGTTCCCTTGTTTTCTTCGGCGATGCGCAGACCAGCTTCTCCATTTTCAGCTTCGATTACTTTGTAGCCCCGGGAACTCAGGGTGAGGCGGACGAGTTCGCGGACCGAATCCTCGTCTTCAACGAGCAGAACCGTTTCGCAGCCTCCCTTTTCGCTGTCCTGCGTGGCGACGGGACTGAGATCGGCCAGCGACTCTTCAACACGCGGGAGATACACGTGGAAGGTCGTGCCGGAGCCGATCTGGCTCTCGACGAAAACATACCCATTGCTTTGCTTGACGATGCCGTAAACCGTCGACAGACCGAGACCGGTGCCTTTGCCTTTCTCCTTGGTCGTGAAAAACGGTTCGAAGATTCGGGACTGAGTCTCCTTATCGATGCCATGGCCGGTGTCGGCGACTGTGATGACCGCGTAGCTTCCCGGCTGGATGAAACGGTGTTCGCCAACATTCTGGCGGATGGTGACATTCATGCTGCGAATGGTGATCTTCCCGCCCTCCGGCATGGAGTCCTTGGCGTTGACCACCAGGTTCATGATGACTTGTTCGAGCTGGCCGGCGTCGGCGCGAGTGCGGCCCGCGTCAGAGGAGAGGCGTGTGGCGAGTTCGATATTTTCGCCAATGAGCGGACGAAGCAGGCGCTCCATGTCGCCGATGACGGCGTTGACGTCGATGACTTTGAGTTCGAGAACTTGTTTCCGGCTGAACGCCAGGAGTTGCCGGGTAAGAGTGGCAGCACGATCGGCAGCCTGCTGAATTGACTGCACTTTTGAGTGCATTTCGCCGGACGGTTCGAGCTGGTCGAGCAGGACTTCGGTGTATCCGTTGATGACCATCAGAAGATTGTTGAAGTCATGGGCGACGCCGCCGGCGAGGCGGCCGACGGCTTCCATTTTTTGAGCTTGGCGAAACTGCTCTTCCAGCTGTCGACGGTCGGTAATGTCTTCGGCGATGAGCTCGAGAACTTCTTCCGGTTCGTCGGCCAGGCTGGCGGCGCGGCCGCTCAGACGGACGGTGATGGTATGGCCGTTCTTGTGCTTCCACTGCACTTCAACACCGTTGAGGCTGCCGTTGCGCTGGTAGTCGTCAGTGAGGCGGTCGATTTCCTGCGGGTTGACGTAGACTTCGCTGCGCGCGTCGAGCGCCAGGACTTCTTCCACCGAACCATAGCCCAGCATTGTGATGAGTGCGGGGTTGACGTCCAGAAATCTGCCGTTGAGCGTGCTGCGATAGATTCCGAATACTGCGCTCAGAATCAAAGAACGGTAGCGCGCTTCCGAGCGTCGAAGGGCCTCCTCGTAGCGCTTGTGTTCGATCGCCGTGGCAAGTTGCTGGGACACGAACTTCAGGATTTCGCGATCGCGCTCGCCGAAGCGCACATTCTTGGTGTAGCTCTGAACGACGAGCGCACCAATGGTGTTCGCTCCGCTTTTGAGCGGAACTCCCAGCCAGTCCACCGAGGCGGCACCGATCAATTCCACTTCGCCACGCTGCACGAGTTCATCGAAAACGGCGGGGGTTGCAAGCAAGGGCTCGCCGGTCCTTACCACGTAGTCGGTCAGTCCGCGGCCCAGGCGCTTGGGATCGGGAGTTAGATCTTCCTCGTCGACGAAATAGGGAAAACTCAAGAGCTGGGATTGCGGATCGTAGATCGCGATATAGAAATTGCGCGCATACATCATTTGCCCGACGATGTTGTGGATCGACGCGTAGAACTGCTGGAGGTCTTCGGCGGACTGGCTGCGGGCGGCGATGGCGTAGAGTGCGGCGTTTAGTTCCTCGGCGCGCTTTTGCTCGGAAATATCGCGATAGGACGCGTAGCCGCCGATGCGCTTGCCGTGCAACATGACAGGCGCGGTTGAAAGCAGGACTTCGACGAGTGAGCCGTCTTTGCTCTGACGCCGCGTTTCAAGAGAAAGATTGGTGCCGGTTTTGACGTTCTGGGCGATCCATGCGGTCTCCGCGTAGCGATCCGGCGGGACGATGAGTTTTTCCAGAGTCTGCCCATTGGCCTCGGCGGCGCTGAATCCAAAAAGGCGCGTGAACTCCCGGTTTACGCGGAGTATACGGTGGTCTTCGTCCACAATGCTGACCGCTTCGGGGGCGTTCTCGATAATTTGCTCGAAGTAGGCTTTCTCGACCGGATGCGCAAGCTCGGAATCGCCCTGGGCCAGGGCGGAAGCGTATGGATGGGGATGCGTCGCTAGGTCGGAGGTGCCGCCATGAACCACGCCTGGCGACGCTTCAGAGCGCAGAACCTCCCTCGAATCTGTCGATGAGGCGGGTTTCTCCCGCATTCAATCCCTTCAAATCCCGCGTTGGCGGCCTGGTTAGATGGTATGCGACCCCGATTTTCACGGCTAATTACCGCAGTAATGGAAGGTGTGCGGCAGCCTGCGAAGTCACGCCACGCAGGTTTGCACTCGTGGCCATCAACTGATGTAATTTAGAGACTGATGCCCAGAACCGAAGTAGAGCGCCCGCGTTTGATTGGTATAGCCGCGAGGGTCTTGGCCTTTACGGTTCTGGGGACATTGCTATCCTTTGCGGTGGCGCTGTTGCTGAGTATTTTGGGAACGGTAATCTATTCGCGGATCGAACATGTTGCACCCAACCTTGTCTGTGCATACAGACACATCGCATTTCCAATCGGCGTCTCGGTGGGTGCAGTCGTGTTGATTGTTTCGCTGCTTGTGGAAGTCCGGAATTACCGGCAGTGGAAAATTCTCGCCGCGATCGAACGCACGGCGTTGAATCATTGAGAGAATATGTTGGTGAACGATTTATCCCCAAGTGCCGGGCCGCGGATTGCGATTCCCATGCCGCATTCGGGTGATCGCGAGTATGCGGAACGATCGGTAAAGCAATACGAAGACGCGGTGCGGCAAGCGGGCGGCGAACCGGTTCGGATCGAACTGGCGCTTGCGCCTGCCGAGATTAGAAAGCAGCTCGAAAGCTGCGATGCCGTGCTTTTGCCGGGAAGCAAGGCTGATGTCGATCCGCGGAAATATCACGAAGCGCGGCACGAGAAAACCGAGGAGATCGATCCGACGCGCGAGGCCGTCGACCATTTGCTGCTCGACGACGCTTACGAGAAACGTAAGCCTGTGCTCGGGATTTGCTACGGGCTCCAGTCGCTGAACGTCTACCGCTCCGGATCGCTGGTTCAGCATATTGAGTCACGAATTAATCATGGCGCGGGACGAACGGTGCCGAATGCGCATGCGGTGAAGATCGACCACGGATCGCATCTCGCGGAAATTGTCGGAGTTCGCGATAGCGAGCCGATCGCGGTGAATTCTTCGCATCATCAGTCGGCGAATGTTGCCGGCAACGGCCTGCGTGTGGTGGCGCACTCGCCATCGGACGGAATAATTGAGGCGCTCGAAGGCACGGCGTCCGATCATTTTGTGCTGGCGGTGCAGTGGCATCCGGAGCGCTCGGTGCACGATGGGCCTGAGGTTGCGGAGTCGGCGGAGAAGATCTTTCGGGCGTTTGTCGCTGCTGCGCGGACGAAGAGCCAATCTTAAACCACGCGGCACATAGCTGAGCACGGAAGAAATCGGCAGCCATTCAGGCCCTTCGTTGCAGCAGAACCGTTACATGCGCGATCGCTGCGTTGTCTGTACCTGTGCCTTCGGGCGTCTTCGCCTTAATGCCTACGCAATCGTTAGGAACACCGCATAAGGTCGCTACTCGCTCGCGAATCGCAGCGGCGTGCGGGCCGATTTTTGGAGCCGCTAATATCAGCGTCGAATCTAGATTAACCATCGCATAGCCTGCGGCCGCGACGCGCTTCAGCGCCTCGCGCAGAAACACGGCCGAGTCCGCGCCTTTCCATTGCGGATCGGATGGAGGGAAAAGCGATCCGATATCTGGACCTGCGATTGCGCCCAGCAGAGCATCCGTAATGGCGTGGAGCAGAACGTCTCCGTCGGAGTGTCCACCGAGGCCGTGGCTGTGGGGCAGAGTTACGCCTCCGATTTTTAGCGGAATACCGGATTTGAACTCGTGCGAGTCGTAGCCTTGGCCGATGCGAAATTGAGGAGGCAATGGATCCATTTGGTGAAACCGAAGGAGCGTATGCGCGCTCCCTCAGTTCAGATGCGAACAATTCGGGCACGAACTAATTGCAAGGCAGGTCTCGTGCATTACGCTACTTTTTTGCAGGCGGCTTCTTTTTGGTACCGAAGCCAGTCTCAACCGGGGCGCCGATACTCGCCAGCATGTCTTTGGCGACTTGCGCCTGGGGGCCGTTCGGATCGAGTTCCAGATACTTCTGGAAGGCTTCGGCTGTGCCGTCGGGCGCGACCATCTTATTATCTTTCCCTACTGTGGCTTTTCCGATCAGGTTGATGCCCTTCCAATAGTAGGCGAGCGCTTTGCTCGGATCGGCCGCGATAACCTTGTCAAATGCGACGTTGGCTTCGTCGGCTTTCCCCGCATTGGTTAGCACGGCGCCTTCGTTGAAATAGTATTGTGCGGCATTGTCTGGGGCGAGTTGCGCGGCCTGGTTATAGGCTGCGATCGAGTCGTCCACTTTGCCTTCTTTGGAAAAGGCTTCGGCCAGGTTGTTGTAGTAGGCCGCAAGCTTTTTGTTGTTCTCAGGATCCTTCGCCGCCTGCTCCGAGCCTTTGCGAAGTTCGATCGCTTTCTGGTAATCGGCAACCGCCGATTCGTAGCGTTTTTTCTTCTCGTCGGGATCGGTCTGCTTGGGAGCGGACTGGCGGTAGGCATCGCCGAGCTTGAACCAGATCAGATCGCGCGTGTTGTCCATGGCGATGGCCTCGTTCAGGCTCGCAATGGCCTTCTCGAAGTCACCAGCGGTGCTGGCGGTATTGGCTTCAACGATCTTGTCGTTAAGCGCCTTGACGGTGTTGTTCTCTTTGCTGATTTTTTCGCGCTGCTCTTGTTCGGCCTTGAGTTGCTCGGGGGTTTTGCCCTGACCCGCGGCTGCGGCAGCCTGTTCCTTCTTCAGGTCGATATCTGTGGTCGTTTCGCCTGAGGTGACCACTACACCGTTGATGTGGAACATCTCCTTGCCGTCCTTCGTCAGCTTGACGTTGTATTTGCCGGGAAGGACGCCCAGCGAAAAATACTCGCCTTTATTGTTGGTCTTCAGTGTGTATTTGCGCCCGGTGTCGGTCCCATACCACTCGACTTCGGCGCCGGCGATGGGAGTTCCATCAAGGTTTTTGCAAACTCCTTTGATGCTGCCGGTTTGAGCGTGGGCCAATGGAGTCGCCAGCACGACGGCGAGCGCAAAGAAAAAGAATAGGGGAAGAACGAAATACCTTTTCATGATGTGCCTCTTCATACGTGCCTCTCGATAACGTGCCTTCGGGCACAAAATCGGATTTTGACGAAACCAAATTCTGGTGAACGAGATTCTTAAAAGCTCATGCTGGTTGCCACTCTAACCGGTGCGAGCGGCGGCCTCAGCATAAGGTATCGGATCTTCGGCGCCCGCCTCACGAAAGGCGTATCGGCGCAGCACACAACTGTCGCAGACGCCGCAGGCTCGATCCTCGCGCTGGTAGCATGACCACGTTAAATCGAAGGGTGCATTCAGTTCAAGGCCAAGGCGCACGATTTCGGATTTCCGCATGGCGATGAGGGGCGTGACGATCTGAATCGTCCCTTCCTTTGTGCCCGCTCGTACCACTTCATTGAACGCTCGATAATACTCCGGTCGGCAATCTGGATAGCCGGAACTGTCGGGCTCGACGGCTCCAATGTAGACCTTTTCTGCTCCGAGGACTTCGGCCCAACTGACCGCAACCGCGAGAAAATGCGTGTTGCGGAACGGGACGTAGGTGACGGGAACGCCTGTGCCGATCGCATGCGATTCGGGAACGCTGATGTTCGGGTCGGTGAGCGCCGAGCCGCCGATGGCGCGAAGCGCATCATTGCGCACCGCGAGGCGATTGCGGACGCCGAGACGGTCGCAGATGGCTTCAAAGGCGCGGCGTTCGCGGAGTTCGGTGCGCTGGCCGTAGCTGACGTGAACGGCAGCGACGGCTTGATCGCGTGCTGCGAGCGCGGCACAGACGCAGGAATCCATGCCTCCACTCAGGAGGACGACTGAGTTGATCGGGTGATCGGGTGATCGGGTCATTGCGCCATCTGAAAGACTCTTGCGATTAATTTTCCGCTGGCCGCGACGCTGCGCGGGGTCAGCGCTCGGCATCTGTGATCAGTTAGATCTTATTCGGAGTAGGTCGCGGTTGTCGTGTCGGTCTCGAAGACCGTCACGTCCTTCACTCGCACTCGACCGTTGGTCGTGTTTCTCAGGCGGGCGTTGGTTTCATCGTAAAAATATTTCGACAGGTTTTCGGCGGAGGGATTGAGGACCGTGAAGGGTTCGATGTCGTTGATCATCTGGTGATCGAGGCGATCGATGACGTGTTTCATCACGTCTTTCAGATCTTTGAAGTCGAGCAGCAGACCAGCCTTGTCGAGGTCGGCGCCGGCAAGGGTTACGCGAATTTTATAGTTGTGGCCGTGCGGGTTCTCGCACTTCCCCTTGTAGTTGCGGAGGTAGTGGCCGGCGGCGAATGTGTCTTCCACGGTTACTTCGTACATGAAACCCCAATTATCCTCGAATGGGTTCATTGTACATTTTGAGGGCTCGCACCTTCCGGAAAAGTCGTTGCGGGGCGCATTGGCCCTTAGCGGCTGAACAGTTTGCCGAGGCGTACCTCAGGGGCTGAAGCCCAAATCAAGACAAGTGACTTATCGCAGCGGTGAACCGCCGCGCCACCCAAATGCAAGAGCAAAATCGACTTTTCCCGCAGGCGGCTTCGAGAGGACGTTGCGAGGAGCTTTACCGACCTCAGTTTCTTGAAGCCTGTAAGAGGATTGCCAGGCGTCAGCGTCAATGACTGCAATTGCATTTATCAACAATCGCCATCAGTCCTTTGAACCATAGCTGGAGGGTTCGGTCACCAAATTGTCCGCTCGTTCGACACACACCGTCCGCATGTGGCCCTCGCGCTCCTTGGTAAATGGGCAAACCTCGAAATCACCGAAAACAAAATGCTCATAGCCGTTTAGAGCACGAAGCAAATTGTCCGGAGCAATTGCATCCTCAGCATCATCTGCGATTCTTGAGCCTGTCACCCCAAGTATCCTGTCTGTTCCAATTTGCCAGATTCGAAGGGTCGGCGTGCCGTTAGTCGCGAACGCTCTCCCATGAACTCGATAACACTTGCCAATCACCGCTGCGTTGCCATTGCAGAGCCGACGAGCTTTACGGGCCTGCGGCTGTTGGCCTGCCCCGTCAACTGCAAACAGCAAAATGAGAGCACAGACCAGGATCCGCTGCATGGCTTGGATGTTACACCTCGGTGGTTGGCGTAGCATTCCGTAGGTGAGATCACACATGGATGGTAACGACGTTACGATTCGCGAGGCTGCCTCCGGCGATCTCGAAACTATCCTGCATCATCGGCGGTCGATGTTTCGCGATATGGGCGAAGGGTCGGTTGAGGAATTGGATCGCATGGTTGAGGTGGCGCGGCCTTGGCTGGCGGGCGCATTGGCTGATGGATCGTATCGGCATTGGCTTGCCATTGATTCGTCTGGCGTCGTGGCCGGTGGAGGCGGAGTGTTGCTGTCGCCTTGGCCGGCGAATCCGCATGACCCTTGCACGGAGCGGGCGGTGATTCTGAATGTTTATACTGAGCCTGAATGTCGCCGGCGCGGAATTGCACAACGCGTAATGCAAACGATACTTGCGTGGATTGAATCGTACGGATTACGGAGCGTGAATCTGCATTCCAGCGAAGAAGGGCGAGCTCTGTATGAGAAGCTTGGGTTCGCCCAGACGAATGAGATGCGGTTGCGGTTTGGGTCACGGAGCTGAACGGACGAGTTGAACAGTCTGCTGAAAAAGTGTTTTCTCCAGTCGAGATTCCCCCAGCGGCTGGAAGCCGCGATTGATGGGCGCATTTACGGCACGAGTGGAACTCGTGCCCTTCCCATTCGTGGCGGATTTCAGAATTTTTCAGCAAACTGTGAAGCTGCGAAGAATGCAGTACGGGCGTTCAACAAACGCAAAGTGTCCACGTTGTCCGATCTTGGACATGCTGTGTTTTGAAGGTGTTATGCAACCCAAGGGCCACTCCTTGGAATCGTGCTAACGTTCTGGTTCCGGTTCCGTCTAAACCCCTGTAACGCGAGGTTATTTCGCTTGTAGAGGACAGAGACGGAACATGCCGGCCGATTCGTTCGTAGTATCAATTCCGGTTGGCGACACAGCCCGAAGCATTCGGGCATATGAGGAAAATCGGACCCAGACCGCCACCGTGAGGGTCGCATTGGCAGCGCAGGGCAACCGCATCGACGACACAAGTCTGATCCGTGAGGCGCAGCAGGGAAACCGTGCCGCGTTCGAGGTGCTCGTGCGCCACTACGATCAGTCGGTTCTGCGGCTGGCGCTGCACCTGACGCAGTCCGAGACGGACGCGCAGGACGTTTATCAGGAAGCTTTTCTTAAAGCCTATAAAAACCTCGGCAGCTTTCGCTTTGAGTGTTCCTTCTACACGTGGATCTACCGGATCGTTACCAACCTCTGCCTGGATCATTTGCGAAAACGGAATGTGCGCAAGGAGGATTCTCCGGTTGCCACGGATAGTTCCGGCGAAGAGTACAGCGTGCTCGAACAATTTGCCGACGTGCGAGCTGGAGCGAATCCGGAACGCGATTTGATGCGGCGGGAGCTCGGAAAAAAGATTGGCGTGGCCTTGTCAAAGTTGACTCCGCGCGAGCGCATGGTTTTTGAATTGAAGCACTATCAGGGGCTCAAGCTGCGCACCGTCGGCGAGATGCTGAATACAACGGAAGAGACGGCGAAGAATACATTGTTCCGCGCGACACAGAAGTTGCGGAGCGCGCTCGCGGAAATGCGATGAAGGTAACGGGGCACGCTATTGCAAGAAGCAGGAATTGGGAAGATGAAAGAGTTTTCGAATGTGGCGAGTGCTGTGGGCTACGAGTCGCGAGCTGCGAGCAAGCAAGTCCTGGAAGTTCGCGGGGCGTTTCTCGAGACTCGTGGCTCAGGGCTCGTTTCTCAAGACTGGTTTGTCAGGATTCAGGCTCGATAGGGTACGCACATGAAATGTGATTGGGTACAACAAAATATTCTTTTCTACGTTTATAACGAGCTCGAAGACGATGCTCGCTATGAGGTCGAACAGCACCTGGCGCGGTGTCCAGAGTGCGCGGGCGAGCTCAAGGCGGCGCGCAAGTTTCACACGACCATGTCGCAGAGTCCGGTGACGGAACCGACGCCGAACCTGCTGGCTGCATCGCGTATGCGATTGCAGGAAGCGCTCGAAACGACCTCGCAGGGCGGATTTTTGCGCCGGCTGATTCTGGAACCCGGCGTATGGCTGCGGCAGGTTCGCATGGCACCCGCGCTAACGGCTGCAATTTTCATTGTTGGATTTGGCGGCGGGATTGGCGCGACCTACAACTATATGGCGGGCCACGCGACGAGTCCGTACGTCAGCCAAGTTACTCCAGTTAGCCAGTCTCCGGTTGACGCGGCGGCCATCACGGGCATTCGCTCAGTGACGCAGGAGCCGGGATCGAATCAGGTCAGCATCAAGTACGACACGATTTCAACGCAGGAAGCACAAGGGTCGCTGAACGATCAACGCATCCAGCAATTGCTGCTGTTTGCGGCGCGGAATAACTACAATTCGGGCGTGCGCATGGACTCGGTCGATGTGCTGACGCAGACGCCGAATGACTCGCGCGTGCGCGAAGTGCTGATGTATTCGCTGCAGAACGACACCAACCCGGGCGTGCGGATGAAGGCGCTCGATGGCTTGAGCGGGTTGGTGCGCCAGGATGAGCAGGTGCGGGATGCGGTGTTACAGGCTCTGGTCACGGATGCTACCCCGGCTGTGCGCCTTCAGGCGCTGCGGCTGGTGGAACCGATGAAGGCCGACAGCAAGGTGCGCGCCGTCCTCATCCGGCTCTCGAAAACGGATCAGAACGCTTCGATCCGGACGCAGGCGCGGACGATGCTGGCGCAGACGCCGGAGTTGGATTAAAAGAACGTCGTTTGTCGTTGGTCGTTGGTCGTTAGCAAAATCTCAACGCCTACGGGATTCCGAACGACTGACGACCGTCGACTAACGACAAAGTTGTTTAAGGAGAACATTCATTGAAACAGGCAATCAAATTCGGTGGCGTGACCGCGGTCGTGCTTGCGCTTGCGTCGCTGGCTCTTGGCCAGGAAGGCCGGATCTATCGGGAAGGCAGCAACTGGGTTCAGGAAGTCAAAGGCAATCTTAGTGGAGCAAAAAATCTTCGCGTGAAGCTCGATGCAGGCTCGGTAAAAGTTCAAGGCGGAGACCAATCGGACATTACATACGTCATTCATCGCCGGGCCTACACATCATCGGAGCAAAGCGCGCGCCGCGAGTTCGAATCAAATCGGATCACCTCGATGATGAAGGGTGACACTGCCTGGCTGATTGCCGAGGGTGGCAGTCAAAATCGCAAGTGCTCGGACGATCTGGTCATCAATGTTCCGCGGCAAATGGAGTCGGCCAGAGTTGAGACTGGCGGCGGTAGCGTGAATGCAACAGCGCTGGCGGGGCGCATGGAGATTGAAACTGGTGGCGGGACGATTCATGTCGACGATATCGGCGGCGAACTGAGGGCAGAAACCGGCGGCGGCACTATCGAAATCGGCACCATCGGCGGCGATGCGAATGTTCAGACCGGCGGCGGAAACGTCAAGATCAATGCCGTGAAGGGCAGCATTAAGGCAGAGACGGGCGGAGGAAATCTCACGGTCGGATCCGGCCTGCAAGGCGCGGTGCTGGAAACCGGAGGAGGCAGCATCCGGCTCGAAAAGTGCACCGGCCGCGTGAAAGCAACGACGGGTGGAGGCAGTATTGAGATGGGCGACATCGACGGGCCGGTTGAGTTCGAGTCGGGCGCGGGCAGCATCCGGCTGGGATCGGCGAACGGGCGCGTGGAAGCTCAGACAGGCGGCGGCACGATCCAGCTCGATCGCGCAACCTCGGTCAGGGCTGAGACGGGAGCGGGCGCGATTATCGTGAAGCTTGTCTCGTCTTCGGATGTACGCAACAACTCCACGCTCGAAACTTCGGCGGGCGATATTACAGTTTATCTCGCCAAGGATATTCCGATTACAGTTCGCGCGGCCATCGAGATCGCCAATGGGCACACCATTCGCAGCGACTTCGGCGACATCCACGTGTCGAACCAGAGCGGGAACTGGCCCGGACCGCAGACCGTCAGCGCCGAGGGAAAGTTGAATGGCGGAGGACCGGTGTTGAAGGTCCGTACAAGTTCAGGAAACATCAGCTTCCTGCGTCTGACTCATTAACGCGGGGGCAAAGAATCAAGAGGAAAGAGGAAAAACACAGGGGGAATTTATGTCGCATCGCTTCCTGCTCAGCACGCTGTTGTTGGCCCTGGTGGTCAGTGCTCCAGCCGCGCAACGCGCCACCGATGGAACCGGCGAAAGCTGGATTTTCAGCTCGGACGAAAACGGAAGCGGGAGTTCGTATCTTGGCGTCGATATCGCCGACGTGAGCGCGGACCGGCTCTCTGAATTGAAGCTAAAGGAAGAGCATGGCGCCGAGATCACCATGGTGGACCAGGATGCTCCCGCCGGCAAAGCGGGAGTGCATGAGCACGACGTGATTGTCAGCATGAACGGAAACTCCGTGGAAAGCGCGGCGCAGCTGCGCAGGATGATCAAGGAGACTCCGCCGGGCCGGGTCGTTTCGCTGGGAATCAGCCGCGACGGGCAGCCCATGACCATCAAGGTGCAACTCGCGGACCGCCATAAATCTGTGAGCTGGACGCCGGACAACCACGAATTCAAGATTGCCATGCCGCCGATGCCCGCAATGCCCGATATCGATATCCCGATTTCGGTGGTGATCGCGCACTCCTCGTTGCGCAGCGGACTGGTAGTTGAAAACATCACGCCGCAACTCGGAGATTTTTTTGGCGTCAAAGGTGGCAAAGGCGTGCTCGTTCGAACGGTGGAAAAGGGCAGCCACGGTGAAAAAGCCGGCTTCCATGCGGGCGATGTGATCGTGAAGGTCAACGATCAGATCGTGCACGATTCGTCGGACTTTACACACGCTATGCACGAATCACGGGGTGAGTCGGCGGCCGTGACTGTAGTTCGCGATAAAAAAGAGCAGACTCTGACCATCACCTTGCCTGCGCGGAAGGATTCGGGGATGGTGATCGACGAGAGCATGGACGAATACGATCTAACGGCGGATACGGAATTGGCGATCGACCGCGCGGGCAGCGCTCTGGCGCGCCTCACCCCGGAGGTTCTGGAAAAGGCGGAGAAAGATATGGCCCAGGCGACTGAGGCGATGGAGAAGGAGCAGGACGACTGTAAAGAAAATATGGAAGATGAGCAAGAAAAGGTGAAGGACCAGATCGAAGAACAGCAGGACAAGCTGCGCGATCAGCAGAAGATCATGCAGGATCGGGAGCAGAAACTCCAGCATGAGATGTCCGGCGAGTGGACTGAAATTTGACGTCTATCGCGGACCGAAGTGGGTTGCAAATAAGGTGTAGAGAAAAGGTGACGGCGCGCCACCCCGCTAGGCTTTATGACGGAGCGTAGATTTCATGGGTTAAAGACTCCGCCAATGTTACTCAAGTACCCCTCCTGGCCTATAAGTGGCTCGTCCTCTTTCCACACTGGTGCATTAACCACGGTTACCTATCGCCACGCGCGCACGACCGCTAATCTTGATATGCGATGGCTCTCCGCGCGCTGCTGTTCTCCAAAGATCCGGGAACGAATGCCGTTCTGACGAACGTCTGTCAGAGCGCCGGCGTGCGCCTCGAACTTTGCGACGACATCTTTACGGCGATGGAAAAAGGCACGAAGCAGTCCTTTGCTTTCATGTTCGCCGACTGGTCAAGCCAGCCTGAGGCGGGTTTCCTCATGAAGCGCGCCCGCGAATCCGCACCGAACAGGGACTTTTCCGCCATCGCCATTGTTGACCGCGATCCTACGGCAGGAGAAATGCGCGAGAACCGACTGGAGTATCTGATTCATCGCCCCGTAACGGAAAAAGAAGCAAGTGACGTGTTCGCGAACGCGATGCAGAAAACAGCTGGGGCTGGCTTCGAAGATGGGACTGCGGCGCAGAACGATAATAACGAACAGGCTGCTGAAGCCGCTCCGGGTCATGCCGCGGGGTCGTCCGAACCGAATGCGGATCAGGGTCAGCAGAGTGATGGGAAATTTTCGTTTGAGTGGAGCGAAGACAAGCCGAACGAGGGAGAATCCGAGGCCGAGGTTGAGGAAGCTCCGGCGCGTAATTACGGTGATCTTTTTCGCAAGGCATTTGCGGCCGCCGTGGTCATGACCGCTCTGTTCGTACTGTGGAGCGGGCACGATCTGATGATCGGCCTCGCGAAATCGCCCGAGGGCAAGGCCAGGGTTTTCAGAGAATCACTCGTAGCATACTTTCACCTGGAACAACCGGACTCGTTGCCCATTATCGGGGCTAAGCCGGAGTCCCTGCGGAACGCGGCAGCACCTTCGCCGTCCGACAATTCATCTGCGCAGCCACCGCAAATTCAGGTGGTCGAAAGCGAGCCGGCCATCGACGATTCGCGCGTTCAATTGCGGAAGGCTGCCGACTTCCCACTGCCTACACCGCAGCTTGACCCTTCCGCGCCCGTGCCGGTCAACGCGCGCCACGCAAGGATTCCGGATAGCATTCGCGGTTCGGCCCCGATTGCGCCACCCGTGGTGGTGACCGTTAATCCTTCGCAGATGATGTCGGTTTCCTCGCCCTCGACTCCCGCTCCCAATTCGCAAACTTTCAGCGAACCTGTGCCGGTGAGCGAAGAGACCGAGCGTTTGCTGCTTCTGCACAGCGTCGATCCGGATTATCCGGCGGAAGCCGCCACTCAAAAATTGCATGGACCTGTAGTTTTGCAGGCGACGATCGGCCGCGACGGCAGCGTCGAAGATTTGAAAATTTTGCGAGGATATTTTGTCCTGGGCAAAGCGGCGATTGCCGCGGTCAAGCAGTGGCAGTTCAAACCCTACACACTGAACGGCCATGCCGCCCGCACGCAAACGGTGATTACCGTGAACTTCGACTCGCCGACCTCCTGACAGCATCGGCCTCAGGGGCTGAAGCGCAAATCAAAACAAACCGTTTATCGCAGCGGTGAACCGCTGCGCCACCCAAAAGCTGATTTTTTTCAGCGAACTGTAAAGCCCCAATCCGATTCGTGCGCTTTACGGCACGACTGAAGTCGTGTCCTTCCCTTTTTTTTCCAGGCCGATTTGGTTTTCTCGCCGATTGGGCGGCGAGGCCGAGGGAATGACATCTCAAAGCCGCTCGGAAAAATCCTCTCCGCGAAAATTTAGTGGTGATCGTGGTGGTCACTCTTTTCGACAGATGGCGCGCTGACAACCGGCGCACCGGCCGTCGCTTTCTTCCAATACTCCTGCACTCCCGGCGGAAGCTTTTCAACCCGCGATAGAAAGGCCGTGACCTTCCACATGTCTTCGTTGGAAAGTGACTTGTCCCAAGCCGGCATTCCTGAATATCGAACTCCGTTCCGAATCACGTAAAAAATCTGCCATTCGGGATCGTCGTCGGGATCGGAAATGAGATTCGGAGGCGGCGGATAGAGCGAGTGTTCGAGCTGAGAAGGCTGGCGATCGATGCCTCCATGGCATAGCGCGCAGTTCATGGTGTAAATCTTCAGGCCTTCGATCAGGTTGTCATCGGTGATGGGAACAGGATTATTTGCGCGCGGTGCGTGGCGCTCGACCGAACTGTCCAGGGCGCCCATCGCGATACGGCTTTCCAGTTTCGGAGGAGCCGTGTTGGCGCGCATGGGCAGAAAGCCAAGCAGGGCGAGGCCGATCGCGACCAGAAGAAGAAGCACGACGGCGAAGATAATCCCCAGAATGAATTTGACCATTGGCAGAACACCTCTCGGTCCGCGAGCACCCGAGCGCGCGGGGGACACTGGAAACGAACTTGCTTTCCGGCAATATACATCACTGGCCTTGGTTTGCGTGTTACAGAGCTCAGTACGCGTGCAGGCGGCGCGCTTCCCGGACCACGTCGCTCACTTTGGGCAGGAAAAATTCCTCCTGCGGCGGAGAGAATGGAACGGGCGAGTCGAGCGAGGCGAGGCGCACGATTGGGCCGTCGAGGTCGTCGAAGGCGTCTTCGTTGATGATGGCGGCGATTTCTCCGGCGAGGCCAGCGGTGCGCGAGTGCTCGTGAAGAATAACGACTTTGTTGGTCTTCTTCACGGTGGCGACGATTGCCTCGCGATCGAGCGGCGAGACGGTGCGCAGGTCGATGACTTCCAGATCGATTCCTTCTTTGCTGAGGATTTCCGCGGCTTCGAGCGCTGTGTACAGCATGGCTGCGTAGGTGATGACGCTTAAGTCACGGCCTTCGCGGGCGATTCGCGCCTTGCCGATGGGGACTGTGTAATCGCCTTCTGGAACTTCATCCTTGATCCGGCGATAGAGATATTTGTGCTCGAAAAAAATTACCGGATTGTTGTCGCGGATCGAGGCTTTGATCAAGCCTTTGGCGTCGTAAGCCGTAGCCGGACAGACGACCTTGAGGCCGGGCGCGCGGACGAACCACATCTCGGGATTCTGCGAATGAAATGGGCCGCCGTGAACGTTGCCTCCACTGGGTCCGCGAATTACCAGCGGTGCGGGCGCTTCCCAGCGGTAGTGCGACCCGGCGACCATGTTAACGATCTGGTTGAAGGCGCAGCCGATGAAGTCCATGAACTGAAACTCGGCGACGGGACGCAGGCCGGTGAGCGAGGCGCCGAAAGCCGCGCCGACGATGGCGGATTCGGCGATGGGAGTGTCGATAACGCGCTCGGCGCCGAAGCGATCGATGAAACCGTCGGTGACCTTGAACGCGCCGCCGTAGATCCCGATATCTTCGCCGATGCAGAAGACGGAAGGATCGCGCTCCATCTCTTCCCAGATTCCCTGGCGAATGGCTTCGAGGTAGGTGAGGGTGGGCATCTCCGTGAGTGTAACAAGAACCGATTGTCGCTTGCCGGTTGCAGAATCCACAGATCGCTTACAATTCCTCTTCCTGCGATTCCATTTTCTATGACAGTTGCGGTGCGGTCCTTTGGCAAGATCAATCTCGGGCTGTATATCGGCGCGCGGCGCGCGGACGGCTTTCATGAGCTGCGTACGGTGTATCAGACGATTGCGCTGCATGATGTCATTCGGGTCAGCGTCGATGCGACGAGCAAGGCACGTGGCAGTGGGATTGAGATTTTGTGTGACGACTCGCGCGTGCCGCTGGACTCTTCGAATACCTGCCACCGCGCGGCCGCTCTGGTGATGCAGGCGCTGAAGGCTCGCGGCAAGATCACGATTGAAATCGAAAAGAAGCTGCCGGTGCAGGGAGGGTTGGGCGCGGCGTCGTCGAATGCGGTAGCGACGATGGCAGGCCTGGAACGGGCCCTCAAGAAATGTCTAAGCGGCACAGAGCGGCTGCGGATCGCGGCCGAAGTCGGGTCGGATTTGCCACTGTTCTTGATCGGTGGAATGGTGCTGGGCGTCGGGCGCGGCGAGGAAGTCTATCCCTTACCGGATTTGCCGTCGATATCGATGGTCGTGGTGACACCGGAAATCGGCGTATCGACGCCGAAGGCGTTTGCCGACTGGGATGCATTGATGGGGGAGCGTGCAAGCTCCGACCAATTGACGCACCCCGGCTCGTCCGATAGACTGTTTGAGGTTGGCTGCGCGCTGTCGGCGTGGCTGAGTCATTACCCTGACGCTGGTGCTCCCGCAAAACGCGGGGGCCGGGCCGGAAGCCTGCTATCCGACCTTGTCCGAGCCGGGATTGAAAACGACTTTGAAAAAGTCGTCTTTCCGCAATTTCCCGAACTACGAGACATGAAACGCGCATTGGTGCGCGCCGGGTCGCGATACGCGTCGCTGTCTGGGTCTGGGTCGACCTTGTATGGATTGTTTGGGTCGGCGGCCGAGGCGGAGAAGGCGGCTGTGCGTCTGCGAAAGCAGGGGCTCCGGGCGACGGCTACGCGGACGTTGACGCGGCGGGAGTTTGGGAAATCGTCGGTGGTCGTTGGTCGATGGTCGTCAGTCGTCGGGCATTAGTCGGCTGGCGCTGCTCAGCGGAGTTGGTTGCGAATCGCTCGCGGCTTGGATGGGCATTCAACTTTGTTGTTTGCGGATGGATCGGACTTGGGCATACTAGTCACCGACCACTATCCCACAGGTTTTGGGCCGTCGACTAATGGTAGGTCAAGTGCCTTTGGAGCACTTTGTCTAGGTTCGAATCCTAGCGGCCCAGCCAGAATAATCGGTTCTTAGTTCCCGGTTCTCAGTTCTCAGTGAGAATCAGAGCCAAGACTGAGAACTGAGAAACTGAGAACTGACTATGGCGACTGCGATTACGACTGCGGAGAAGTTGGAAAAAAAGCCCACTCCGGACGAGAAGGTTGAACGCAAGCCAGTACGGGCGCGCGTCGACGACCGGTTCAAGATTTTTGGCGGGACCGCCAACGAGGCCCTCGCCGAAGAGGTCTGCGCGTTTCTTGGATTGACGCGCGGGCAGGCGCTGGTGACGCGTTTTGCGGATGGCGAGGCATATGTGCAAATCCAGGAAAACGTGCGCGGAGCTGACGTCTTCGTAATTCAGCCGACGTGCCGTCCGGTGGACGAGCATTTGATGGAATTGCTGCTGATGATTGACTCGCTGAAGCGTGCGTCGGCGCGGCGGATCACTGCGGTGATTCCTTATTATGGGTATGCGCGCCAGGATCGCAAAGACAAGCCGCGGTCGCCAATATCGGCGAAATTGGTGGCCGACTTGCTGACCACCGCCGGAGCGGATCGGGCGTTGTTGATCGATCCGCACACGATGCAATTACAGGGATTTTTCAACATTCCGGTGGACCCGCTATTCGCGTCGCCGGTGCTGGTGGATTATTTCAGGAAGCTGAATTTACCGGACCTGACAGTGGTTTCGCCGGACGCGGGCGGCGTGGAGAGAGCGCGCTTTTTTGCGAAGAAGATGGATGCCGCGCTGGCGATTGTCGATAAACGGCGAATCGAGATGAACGTGGCGGAAGTGATGAATGTAATCGGTGAAGTCAACGGCCGCACCTGTCTAATCATTGACGATCTCATCGACACTGCGGGAACGCTGGTGAAGGTGGCGCAGGCACTGGTGGCAAAAGGCGCAAGCCGCGTTTATGCGTGCTGCTCGCATCCCGTGCTTTCCGGCCCGGCCGTGGAAAACCTTATGAATTCACAGATCAGCGAGGTGGTCGTTACTAACACCATCCCGCTGAGCGAAGCGGCGCGGAATTTGCCGAAGATTAAAGTGCTTTCAATCGCCGGGCTGATTGGGCGGGCGATTCAGTCGATTCATGAAGAGACTTCGGTGAGCCGGCTGTTTATATAGAACCGTCGGTGGTCGGTGGTCGTTAGTCGTTCGCGATTCACCGATCACGGCAAAGGCTTTGCAAGAGACTAACGACGAACGACTAACGACGACTTTTAAGCAAGGACGGAAACGGGATTATGGCTACAGCAACGGAAGTCAGCATTCTGGAAGCGCAGAAGCGCGAAGCGGGGAATAAGAATTCGGCGCGACGTGTGCGCGTGGGCGGGAAGATTCCCGCGGTTGTTTATGGGGCTGGAAGAGACGCGGCCACCGTCGCGGTTGATCCGCGGCAGGTGTTGCGGATTCTGCACTCGGAGACCGGGCACAACACGATTTTCGATCTGGCGCTCGACAGCGATCGCGTGAAAGCGATGATCGTCGATTGGCAGTTTGAGCCGATTAAGGGCAAGTTGCTGCATGTCGATTTGCAGCGCATCGCCATGGATAAGAAGTTGACGGTTACCGTGCCGATCGTTCTTAAGGGCGAGGCTGCGGGCGTGAAGCAAGAGGGCGGCATTCTTGAGCACATCCTGCGTGAGATTGAGATTGAATGCCTGCCAGCGGATATTCCGAAATCGATCGAGGTGGACGTCAGCCATCTGACCTTTGGCGTGGGCGTGCGTGTGCAGGACCTCCCGCACAACGAAAAGTTGAAATTCCTGACCGACGAGAATCAGATGATTGCGCACGTCACGGCAGTGAAGGAAGAAGTAGTGGCCACACCTGAGGCAGTTGCGGCGGATGCGACTGCGACTCCGGCTGAGCCTGAAGTTATCAAGAAGGGCAAGCAGGAAGTTGAGGGTGAGGAGGCTGAGGGCGATAAGGGCAAGGGTAAGGCCGAGCCTAAGGCTGAGAAGAAGGAAAAGAAATAGCTTCTAGCTTCTAGCTACTAGCTAGGAGCTAGAAGCTAAGAGCTGACTCGTGAAACTGATCGTCGGTTTGGGCAATCCTGGAATCGAATACCAGTTCACGCCCCATAATCTCGGGTTCCTGACGATTGATCGGATCGCGGGCGAGCGCGGGATTGAAGTTCGCAATCGGCAGTGCCGGGCGCTGACGGCTCGGGCTGAGATTGCTGGCCAGCCAGTCGTTTTGGCGAAACCGGAAACCTACATGAATTTAAGTGGGCTTTCGGTGCGGGAGTTGGTGGTGGAACATCAGGTCGATGTGATGACGGACCTGATCGTGATTTACGACGAACTGGACCTGGCGCTTGGAACGATTCGCATCCGGCAGCGGGGGAGTTCGGCGGGGCACAACGGAATGGAGTCGATTCTGGGTGCACTGGGGACGGATGAGTTTTTACGGATTCGCCTAGGGATTGCACCCGATCGCAAGATTGGCGATGGCGTGAAATATGTTCTGACGCCGTTTCGCAAGGCGCAGGACAAAGTTGTAGATGAAATCCTCGACACGGCGGCGCAGGCCGTGGAAGTGATTTTGAAAGACGGTCCGGCGGCGGCGATGAACCGGTTTAATCGGAAGAATGACGTCGCGGAGTAAGTCGGCGGTCGATAGTCGTCGGTCGTTGGCAAACATGGCGCGCTGCGCAGGAAACGACAGATCGCTAACGACGGCCGACTGACGACCGCTGACCGTATTAGAGTTTTTGGAGAAAACGCATGAATCGTAGCTATGAAGTGATGTTTATTGTCCGCCCTGACATGGTGGAAGAGGATTTGAATAAATTGATTTCGACGCTGGATTCCACCGTGACTTCAGCGGGCGGAACGGCGAAGACCGAAGTTTGGGGCAAGCGCCGGCTGGCGTACAAGGTCGCGAAGTTCAACGACGGCATTTTTGTCCTGATGATGATTGAGGGCGCGGGCGCGCTTGTGCATGAGGTCGAACGGCGCTTGCGTGTGACGGAGCAGGTAATCAAATTTCTCAGCGTGCGGACGGATGAAGAGCTGAAGCGTCTCGACAAGGTGAAGAAGCTGCGGGATGCGAAGAAGAAGACGAGCGCGATGCCGGCTGCTGCTGCGCCCGCTCCGGTGACGCCGGAAGTGGGTGCGGAGCCAGCGGCGGCGCCGGCTACGGTTTAGTTCGCAAACGGCGCACAGGAAATCCCCGCCCAAGCGGAGCTTGAATGGGCACCCTGCAGGCCGGGGACACGGCAAGCTAGAAATCTTTATAGAACTTAAGGAGCACTATGGCAGACGAAACGAGAGCAGCAAGCGCGCCGGAAGGCGGCGGTGGCGGTGGCGGAAGTCGACCGGAAGGACGGTCTGGCGGTGGCGGCGGCGATCGTGGTGGACCACGGGGC
>JBAWBE010000619.1:0-4057 GCA_049589635.1 Terriglobales bacterium | reverse complement strand
GCATTTGATTGGAGGGCAGGAAGTTCAGGCTGACTTACTTCTGCGATTGTGGCGTGACGATCCCGACGTACACGCTTCGTATCTGGCTTCGAATCCCGAACTGCCGCGATGGCTTGAGAGCATTCGATATCTGCGGACTCTGGCGCGGTTTCCGTTGTATCTGGCTCATCTCGCCGCGGGATTGCGGGGCGCGGATATTGTTCATATTTTCTCTACGTCGTTTTCCGGCTTTCTGATCTCCGTTGCGCCGGCGTATTGCGTGGCGCGTGTTCTCCGGAAAAAGATTCTGATCAACTACCGCAGCGGACTTGCCGAAAGTCACCTGGGCACCTCTTCTCTTGCGCGTAACGTTATTCGCAGCTCCGATAAGGTGCTTGTTCCTTCGTCTTATCTGGTTGATGTGTTCCGCGAATTTCAGATTACGGCTGATGCTATCCCTAATGTCGTTGACACGAATCTCTTCTCGTTCCGTCCGCGCGGTCAGCTCACGCCGCTCTTGCTGTGCTCACGCAATCTGGAGGAATGCTACGGAATCGACCTGGTGTTGCGGGCTTTTGCTGAGGTTCAAAAAGCCTTCCCCGATGCACGGTTGTTTCTATTAGGCGAGGGGTCTGAGGAAAATACGATCCGGCGTCTGATCGCGGAACTGCACTTGAACGGGGTCGAAATGCCAGGCAGGGTTCCGCGGGAGCACATCGGCGAGTTCTATAACAAAGCCGACATTCTCATCAATGCGTCGCGTGTCGACAACATGCCGGTGTCGATTCTGGAAGCATTTGCAGCGGGCCTTCCAGTTGTCTCTTCGAACGCGGGAGGGATTCCCGCGATCGTGCGCCACGAGGAGACTGGATTGCTCAGCGATAAAGAAGACTGGAAGCACCTCGCGGACAATGTAATGCGCCTGTTGGGAGAGCCTGCTTTAGCGCGACGGCTGACCGAGAACGCGTATCGCCAATCGCTCACTTACCATTGGGATGCTGTACGCGGTCAGTGGCTTCGTGTGTATGGTGAACTTTTGAACCAATGATAAGTGCCATCGGATGGTGGCGAACCTTATCTAGTCCTTCAGCTCCAGTTTCGACAAACTAGAAACTTTGCCCAGCGGCGTGTTGGCTTTGAGCCAGAGCTTGCCGTCTAGAAACGGCTGGTAGATCGAACGCAGAAAATGCTCGCGGATTCCCGGCTTCCACGCATGTTCGGAAACGCTGAGCTCATAACCCGTCGCTTCCAGAGTCTTGCCTACCTGCCATTCCAGGGCCGCGATTTGATTTTTTGAAAGTTTCTGTTTCCAGCGTTGAATGGGATTCAAGGCGCCATCACTCTTGTCATCGCGAAACGACGAGTTGCTTTTGCCGAGCGTGCCCAGGGAAGCCGCTTGAATTCGGTCGTAGTCCAGGTCGTGATCAAGAAATTGACTGAGTTTCTTGAGTGCGACTCGCGGATTGCCAACCAGTTCTTCGAAGTGAATCTCTGCGTAGTCATTAGCGATTTGCCCCCCGTAGCTGCGGCCCTTTTGTACCAGCCACTCCCAGTACAGCGCAATCTCCTCCAGGCTTCTTGTGCTTTCGGTCCACGGTAGCGGGTTGAAGCCTCCGAGTTTGCGAAGCGACAGCGCGATGTCGCGACCGTCGCGGATAATGTGAATGAATAGTGCTTCGGGAATTTCTTTTTTAATGGTGGCCATGCGAACGAGCATTTCTGGATCGTAGAGAGCCCACCGGGCAACGTTTTGTTGTCGGGCAATCTCATCCATGACGATGCGGATGAAATCTCCACCGTTGCGGCACGTCTCCAACAGCTTCGCGGTCAAGTGCGGGCCGTCGAGTTCTGATCTTCGGAACCCTTCGCTACGCAGAAAAACCGACACGATTTGCTTCCGATTTTCGAGGCGGTCCAATTTGCCGAAACGGGGAATCAGAACCTGGTGGATGGGCAAACGTCCGCGGAATATTGCGAAGCCGTCCGACGAAAGCAGGCAGTCGTAGAGGAAATTGGTTCCGGACCGGGGGCAGCCGATCACGAAGACAGGGGCTCGTTTTCGCTCGATCATGCTGTCACCGCAGCGCGCAGATGAAACAGGTTTCGTTCACTGCATGAGTGATGAATGATAACCCAAACCGGCCCGATCGCTGATCGATTTACTCCGTGCGCAGCGCGTGAATTGGCTCCAGAATTGCCGCCTTGCGGGCAGGTAGAACCGTAGCGACGATGGCTGCTATGGTCAGCACAGCGGTGGTCACGAGCAAGATGCCCGGGGCGTAAGGCTTGACGCCGAATAATTTGGTGGCCATGCCATAGCCTGCCAGGACGCTGGCCGGAATGCCGATCGCGAGTCCAATTCCGATTTGGGTAAACGCGCCCCTCAGCACCAGGCGCAGAACATTCAAGCGGTCGGCGCCGAGTGCCATGCGGATTCCAATTTCGCTCGTTCGCCGTTCCACGGAGTAGGCAGTCACGCCGTAAAGTCCGACGGCCGCGAGTACTAACGCCAGCAATCCAAACAATGACGTCAGCCTCGCGAGCATGACGCTTTGCGTGAAGTTGTCATCGACTTGCGCGGCAAAGCTTCTGAAATCGATCACCGCCAGATCGGGGCTCACTTGCCCGAGCGCGCGCCGGACCTGTTGTTCGAGGCCCGGAACACTCCCTTGAGTTTGGAGGACGACGGCGTTCAGAAAGTGCGAGGCGTCTTCGACCGATGCAAACCGCGCTTCTTCGTACTTCATCGACTGTGTACCGGCGAGGAAGAACATGGGTGGAATCTTGCGGGTCGGCCCGCGATATTGCGTATCCTGAACGACTCCGACGACTTCGAACGCGCTCGCAAATTTTTCCTCGAGATCTCCAAAGTGCTTTCCGATTGGATCCTCGTCTTTAAAAAACTTCTTCGCGAAGGTCTGGTTGACGACTGCGACGACTCGGGTGGTGGCCGTGTCCTGTTCGGTAATTGATCGGCCTTTTACGATCTTGCTGCCGATGCTTTCGAAGTAGCCGTCGCTCACGCGCACCCAGGAGGCGTTGTTCTGATTGCTGCCGGGCGGCGGAGGAGCTTGTCCTTCGACATAGACGTCCTCACTCCAGTTATCCCCCTCCATGGGCGTGTACATTGCGAAACTCACGCGGTTCACGCCTGGGATGGCCGCCAGATTTTCGCGGAGCTCGCGATAGAATGCCGGCAATTGCTCCGGCTTGTATCCGGCCATCGACGGATCGAAATGCAGGATGTAACGACCTGCTACGTCGAATCCGAAATTCTGCTGCTGCTGGTTGCGCAGGGTCTGAGTGAGCAATCCCGCCGCGCACAGTAGAACCACCGACAGCGCCGTCTGCGTGACAACGAGGGATTTTTGAGTCCATCCGGAAGCCCGCGACGTCGAACGATGCGCTCCGCGCAAAGCATCGGCGGGATCGGCGTGCGCGGTCATCCACGCGGGCGCGACTCCGAAAAGAATTCCGGTGAGTAGCGCGACCAAAAATGTGAAAGCTAGCACGGGCAGGGAAGGGGTCGCGCTGATCGCCACAGGCTCATTCGCAAATGCCAGATGCAGAATGAGGCGGGTGCAGCCAAATGCAAAAGCTATGCCGATGATTCCGCCAAGGAGCGAGAGAACGGTGCTCTCGGTCAGCACTTGGGCAATCTGCCGAGACCGGGGTGCGCCTAATGCCGCCTGCACGGCCGTGTGCTGCCGGCGGCTGGTGGCCCGCACCAGCATCAGGTTCGCCACGTTGGCGCAGGCGATCAACAGCACGAAGGCGGAGACCCACATGAGCAGATGCAGCCCCGCTTCGTATTCATCGCGCGTCGTCTGGACACCTGCGCCACCGGGAGAGAGATGCAGGGTCTGTTTCGGTACTAAGTCGCGCTCGCCGGGAGGCAACTTGGCGTCCGGACTCAGCAGAAATTGTTTGAGTTCCACCTGCAACTGGGCTTCGATGCTCTTCGGGTCGGCGCCCGGCGCAAGCCGGCCGGTCAGGTCAAGCCAATTCGTTCCCGGGAATTGCAGAAGATTGCCTGGGCCGTCGAAGATCGCTTCTGAATTCAACGGAAGCCAGAAAG
>JBAWBE010000618.1:0-5534 GCA_049589635.1 Terriglobales bacterium | reverse complement strand
ATCACGAAGCGATATTTCACGTCGCTCTTCAGCAGGCGTTCGTAGGCTTCGTTGATTTTCTGTATCGGAATCATCTCGATGTCGCTAGTGACGCCGTGCTCGGCGCAAAAATCCAGCATCTCCTGCGTCTCGCGAATTCCGCCGATGATCGAACCTGCCAGGCTGCGACGCCGGAAGAGCAAGCTGCCAACGCCGATCGGAAGCGGGGTGGGCGAAGCGCCAACCATAGTCAGCGTTCCGTCGAGCTTCAGCAGATCAAGATACGCGTTCACGTTATGCTCCGCGGAAACCGTGTCCAGAATGAAGTCAAAGCTGCCGGCATGTTTTTGCATCTCGGCTTCATTCTTCGAGATGACAACTTCGTGCGCCCCGAGCTTGAGCGCATCGGCAGTCTTGTTTGGAGACGTCGTGAACAGCACAACATGTGCGCCGAAAGCGTGGGCGAACTTGACACCCATGTGTCCCAAGCCGCCGAGGCCAACGATGCCGACCTTCTGGCCCTTGCCAACCTTCCAGTGGCGCAGCGGGGAATAAGTCGTAATGCCCGCGCAGAGCAGCGGAGCAGCCGCAGCCAGGTTCAGCTTGTCAGAAATCCGGAGCGCAAAGGCTTCGTCAACCACGATGCTGTTGGAATAGCCGCCATAGGTCACGCCGCCGAGATGCTTCTCCTCCGAGTTGTAGGTGAAAGTTGCGGGGCCATCGCAGAACTGCTCGTTGCCGGCTCGGCAATTCGGACAGGTGCGATCAGAGTCGACCATGCAACCGACGCCGGCGATGTCGCCCTCTTTGAATTTCTTAACCGAGCCGCCCACCGCGACGACGCGGCCCACAATTTCGTGGCCCGGCACACACGGGTAAACGGTCGGCATCATATTTTCCCATTCGTTGCGAACCTGGTGAAGATCGGAGTGGCAGACGCCGCAATAAAGAATCTCGATTTGCACATCCTGAGGGCCCGGCATGCGGCGCTGGATGGAAGTTGCGGAAAGACTGGAAGTCGCGCTCTTGGCCCCAAAGGCCTTGGCGGTGAATGATTTTGCGTTTGCGGATGTTTGTTGTGAGGGAGGAGTAAGAGTAGCTTGACTCATAGGATTGATGTTCCCTTCTTCAAGGATCGATAACGTACTAGATTGCCCGCCGCCTGTGCGAGATTCAGAAATGAGGGCGGTGATGCCGTGTGTAGACGCGCTTTCGGCATGCTTCCGTTTAGAATCCCTCGGGCAGAGGCATCCTTGCTTAAACCGCTATCCTCCGGCATAATAATGGTTTGTCTCAACCCTGCCGGACTCATCCGGAACAAAGGAAACGAAGCTAGTGTTAATGATCCGTCTGGCGCGCTTTGGTGCGCGCAAACAACCGTATTATCGCGTAGTGGTGATCGAGAAGGAGCGGGCGCGCAATGGGCGTCCGGTGGAAGTGGTGGGCACGTATAACCCGCGGACGAATCCGGCGACGGTCGATCTAAAGCGGGAGCGCATCACCTATTGGGTTTCGAAGGGTGCGAAGTGCTCCGAGCGTATGACGAAGCTACTGGCTATGCCCGTGCAGGCCCCGGCTGCGCCTTTGACGCCTGCCTCGGTTGCCTAACTCTTCTTACTCATAACTTCAGATTCCTCCCTTCGGCAGCACTCAAGGTTAGGATGACAATTCTTTTGGAGATCGAATGACCGAGCCGACTACCAACGCGCGCGCCTTGATCGAGCACATCGCGAAATCTCTCGTCGATGACAAGGCTGCCGTCTTTCTTGACGAATACGAAGACGGCGATGAGACGGTAATCGAGCTCGAAGTGGCTGAGGCCGAAATTGGCAAGGTGATTGGGCGGTCGGGTCGCATTGCACGCGCGCTGCGCACTGTACTCGCGGCAGCGGGCACGAAAAACGATACGCGTTACGCGCTGGAGATTCTCGAATAGCAGCACAGAATATTGAAAACGCGGGCGGCGAGTGGGTCACGCTGGCATTAGTGGTGAAGACGCAGGGACACCACGGAGACGTAGCCGTCGAGCCGCACACCGATGTTCCCGATCGTTTTCAGCCAGGCATGCAGCTCTGGGCTCTGCTGAAAAACGGCGAGCGGCGTGAGTTAAAGATTGACGAGCTGTGGCCGCATAAGAGTTGGCTGGTTCTGAAGTTTGCGGGCGTAGATTCGATCGACGATGCGGAGGCGCTGAAAGGCGCTGAGTTGCAGCTTCCGCAGAGTGAGCGAGCTGAGCTTGAATCGGGTTGGACCTACCTGAGCGATTTAGTCGGGTGCACGGTGTTCGATGGCGGGCGCGAGGTCGGCAAGGTTGTTGATGTCGCTTTCGGAGCGGGCGAAGCGCCGCTGCTGGTAGTTCGAAGCGAAGTTCGAAGCGAAGTTCGAAACGAAGTACGGGGCGAAGTGCCGGGCAAAGCTCGGAGCGAAACACAGCCGAGTAGCACGAAGTTGCCGTATGAGATTCCATTCGCCGAAGCCTATCTGGACAGCGTCGACATCGGGCAGAAGAAAATTTTGATGAAATTGCCGGAGGGGTTGCTGGAAGTAAATGCACCGCTGGCAAAAGAAGAGAAGGAAAGAGGTCGGTAGTTCATTTGGAGTTCGCGCCGGCGTTGGGAATTGAGAGACTTGACGAACGACGAACGACCAACGACCAAAGACGGGTTCCCGCAAATGAAGATCGATATTCTCACGATCTTTCCAGATTTTTTTCGCGGGCCGTTTGATTTTGGAATTATCCGCCGGGCTCGTGAAATGGGGCTGGTGGAAGTCGGCATTCACGATCTGCGGAATTTTACGAAAGACAAACACCGCACCGTGGATGACCGCCCATTTGGCGGCGGCGAGGGCATGGTCCTCAAGCCGGAACCGATCTTTGAATGTTTGGAGTCGCTGGGCGGATTGGCGACACGCGACGAGCGGATGGCTGGGGGCCGAAATTCAGGAAACCCGAAGCAGTCGGTAATTTTGCTTTCGGCGCAGGGACGAACGCTTGATCAGTCGTTGGCTGGAGAGCTTTCGACGCTCGATCAGATTGTTTTAATCTGCGGCCGGTACGAAGGCGTGGATGAGCGCATCAGCGAGCATCTCGCCGATCGTGAAATTTCGGTCGGAGATTACGTTCTGAGCGGCGGCGAGTTGGGCGCGGCGGTCATCGTCGACACGGTTACGCGACTCATCCCGGGCGCTGTTGGGAATGAGGCGTCGACGCGGCAGGAATCGTTTACGACACACACGGAATCTACGGCTGAAGGTTTCGGTTTGCGGTCGTGGCAGGCGCGCGGCACGGCCGAGTCGCCACCCAGTTCGACTTGCAGTTCGGGCGGATTGCTGGATTACCCGCATTACACGCGGCCCGCGGAATTTCGCGGCATGGCAGTTCCGGAAGTGCTGGTGAACGGGAACCACGAAGAGATTCGGCGGTGGCGGCGGAAAACAGCATTGGCGAAAACGCTGCGCAATCGGCCAGACTTGTTGGAGCGCGCGGCATTGAGCGACGAAGACAAGGAATTGCTGGCGCGGGTGAAGGGCGAGAGCTAGAAATAGCGTTCGGCAATAAAGTTCAGAACGAGATTAGAAAGATTACGAAACGAGTCAGGAAGGAAACTCTATGCGGAATGCAATTATCGAGAAGTTGCTGGCGAAGACGCGGCGCACCGATCTGCCAAAGTTCGGGCCGGGCGACACGATCCGTGTGCAGGTAAAGATTCGCGAAGGCGAAAAAGAACGTCTCCAGGCGTTCGAGGGCGTGGTGATCGCACGCAGTCGCGGCGCGCAGCCCAGTTTTACCGTGCGCAAAATGAGTTTTGGCCAGGGTGTGGAGAGAATTTTCCCCGTGGACTCCAAGGTCATCGACAAGATCGAGCTGGTACGCTCGGCAAAAGTTCGGCGCGCCAAGCTTTATTATCTGCGCGCGCTCCGTGGCAAAGCGGCCCGGTTGAAAGAAGTAGAGCAGGGCAACTAGGAATCGGGGCCCCGTCCAAGCCCGAGCCCCATCGCGCGGTTTTCGCGGGATGGGCGGAAGCTTCGGGCGGGGATTCCCCCGTGCCAAAAACTTCCACAGTCTGCCCTTGTTTCCTTCCTCGTTGTCGGCGAAGATGCTGACTAGCATCGGTGCCAAAATCCAAGAGAAAACTCGGACGCATTTCAAAGCTCGCCAATGCCGAGGGAATTTCGCTCGCGTCAGCTAAGTTGCGGCTGCTGAAAAAGCTGCGCTGCACGCTTAAATTTGAAAAGCTGGCATGGGCCGCGGGCGCGACCCTGGTTGCGGGTGTAGATGAAGTCGGCCGCGGATCGCTCTTTGGGCCGGTGGTCGCGGCCGCGGTGATTCTCGATCCGGCGCAGCGTATTCGCGGGCTGCGCGACTCGAAACTGCTTCCAGCCGAACGCCGCGAAGAATTGGCCGTGCGCATTCGAGAGCGCGCTATTGGATGGGCGATTGCCGCCGTCGACTCGGCACGCATCGATCAGATCAATATTTATCATGCATCACGCCTGGCGATGCTGCGCGCGGTCGAGCAACTCGCGCCTGCGGCCGGCTACCTGCTGGTCGATGCTATGAAGATTGATTGCGAACTGCCGCAGCGCGCCATCATTCACGGCGACGCGCTCTCGGCGTCGATCGCGGCCGCCTCGATCATCGCAAAGGTGGAGCGCGACCGCATGGTTGCGCTGTGGGATCCGGTCTTCCCAATCTACGGGCTTGCTTCCAACAAGGGATACAGCACGCCGCGCCACCTCTCCGCGCTCCGAGAGCACGGACCGTCGCCGCTGCATCGGCTGTCGTTCGCGCCCGTTTGGAACGCGCCGATTCCGCAGGAAGTGCTGGGCTTCATGCAGGAAAATGCGGGCGAAGACGTTCACGCAGTGGAGGATAGTCTCGCAGACGAAGAAATTATCGCGTCGTAGCTACTTGACCCCCGCGTAGAGACGCGGCCGGCCGCGTCCACAAGGTCCGTATCTTCCGTCCACAACTCGTCCTGCTATCATCCCGACGTGGCAACGCGCGGAAAGTTTATTACCTTCGAAGGTCTTGACGGCAGCGGGAAGAGCACGCAGATCGAGAAGCTTGCGCGCACATTGCGCGGGCATGGCGTCCCGGTAACGGTGACGCGCGAACCCGGCGGAACGGCCACGGGCGAGAAGATTCGCGAAGTGCTCTTGCATTCGACGACGTCGGGCCTTTCTCCGTTGACGGAGATGGCGCTGATGTTCGCTTCGCGCGCGCAGCATATTCATCAGATTATTTTGCCCGCCCTCGTCGACGGCCGCATAGTACTGTGTGATCGTTTCACCGATTCGACCGAGGCGTATCAGGGCGGCGGACGCAAACTCGGAACAAAGCCCGTGCTTGCACTCCACGAAATTCTGTGTGCAGGCCTCAATCCCGACCTGACCATACTGCTCGACAATGAAGTGGCATTCAGCGTGGAACGGGCGCGGCGGCGAAATCGGCAGCACAAGGCCGCGCGTCCAGAGAAGGACGAGAATCGTTTTGAGCAGGAGAACCGCGCATTTTTCGGGCGCGTCCGAACTGCGTATCTGGCAATTGCCGC
>JBAWBE010000617.1:0-8426 GCA_049589635.1 Terriglobales bacterium | reverse complement strand
GTCACGAACAAAGCTGGGTTGGAAGTGGATCGCGCAGCGCACCCTGTTGAATCCATCGTCGTCGGCCGTGTCGTGGCGACCCATATGGTGCTCGACCAGGAAGTAAAGGCAGGCGACGTCCTGGTGGAGCTCGACTCCGGAACGCAACAATTTCAGCTCACCGAAGAGAAGACACAACTGGCGGGCGCAAATCCGCAAATCCGTTCCCGCGAGGAGCAGATTGCTTCGGAAGAGCAGGCACTCGTGCAGGATCAACAGGCGTCAAAGGATGCCCTGGAGGAAGCACGCGCGCATTACAATGAATCGGAAGCAGCGGCAAAGTTTGCGCAGGCGGAAGCGGACCGATTGCGCAAGATGTACGACGCGGGCGTGGTAGCGGAGCTGGATCTGAATCGGAGCGTCGCTGAGGCCCAGCAGCGGCGGGCGGCGGCCGACAGCCTGCATTATGCGGTTGTGCGCATGGAAGGAGACCAGCGCACGCGAACCGACGAGAGAAAAGCGCATATCGAGCAACTGACGGGCGAGCTCAACAAGTTGCGCGGCGACCAAGCCACGGCCGGTGTGACCATTAAACGGTTGGAAGATGAGGTAGGTCGACGTTGGATACGCGCTCCGATTGACGGAAAGCTGGGCGAAGTGGCGCCCTTGAGGGTCGGAGCGGTCGTCCACGAAGGGGAAAAGCTGGCAGCGGTCATCCCGACCGGAAAGCTACGGGTAGTGGCGAACTTTGACCCGCCGATAGCTTTGGGCCGCATTAGTCCGGGGCAGCACGCGCGTCTGCGGCTGGAAGGATTTCCTTGGGCGGAGTACGGAAGCGTGGGCGCAACCGTCACCAATGTGGCCAGCGAGATTCGCGACGGCGGCATCCGCGTGGAGATGGCGCTTGATTCGGGCTCAGGCTCCCGCATTCCTCTGCAGCATGGGCTGCCGGGCTCGGTCGAAGTCGAGATCGAAACCCTGTCGCCAGCCAATCTCGTGATGCGCAAAGCGGGAAGCTGGCTCGCTGGCCCCAAGAACAATTCCACGAATCTTGGCACGGTGAACCTGGGCACGGTGATTGCGCAATGAACCTGGGCCGGAGACGCATACTCGTTCCGGAAGTCGTACAGACTTCCGCGATGGACTGCGGGCCGGCCGCTTTAAAGTGCCTGGCCGGGGGATTCGAAATACCCGTCAGTTACGGCCGGTTGCGGGAAGCCTGCCAGACCGACGTAGATGGCACTTCCATTGACACGATGGAAGAAGTAGCGCGCCAGCTCGGTCTCGATGCGGAACAGATTATGGTGCCCGCGGATTTTCTATTGCTTCGGGAAGCTAATCTCTTGCCCGCGATCGCCGTCGTTCTCCGCGCCGGCAAGGTCACACACTTCGTGGTTGCGTGGAGGGAACTCGGCGGCCTTCTGCAAGTCATGGATCCGGCGGTCGGCCGGCAGTGGGAATCCAAAGCGCAATTTGTTTCCAGTCTCTACATCCATACTCTTCCGGTTCCCGCCCAGGGCTGGAGGGAGTGGGCGGAGTCGGAAAAATTCACACTGCCAGTGCGTCGGAAATTGGACGATTTGGGCGTTTCGCGCAAAGGAGCCACGCGCTTGATCGACTCTGCTTTGAACGCTCCTGGCTGGCGGTCTTTAGCTCGCCTCGAAGCTGGCACTCGAAGCCTGGGCGCAATTGTCCGGTCGGGAGCTTTGCGCCGCGGAACTGAAGCCGAGCGCGTTTTGGAACGGCTCCTCGAACAAGCCAGTCGAGACTCGCAAGACGGTCGTAGCGTGATCCCATCCAATTATTGGTCTGCGTGGCCCGCGCCGCCAGAAGACGGAGAAGAGCGTGTCTTCTTTAGGGGTGCGGTGCTAGTCAATGTGAAAGGACGCCGCTCGGAATCCGCGCAAGTGGAAAGCGGAAAGCTGCCACCCGAAGTGGCCGCCGCACTGAGGGAGAAATCGAGCCGGCCAGCCCTTGAACTATTGCGGATGTTGAAGGCGGATGGACTCGGCGCGCCGGTAGCCGTTGTAGCCGCTCTCGGACTTGCGACCCTTGGAGTTTTAGTCGAGGCAATTTTATTTCGCAGCTTGCTGGATATGCCTCGCGCATTCGGGTCATCGGGGCAGCGGCTCGGCGTAATGGGAGCCATGCTGATTTTTCTTACTGCTCTTATGCTCATGGAACTGCCGATCGCCTCGAGCCTCATGCGCATCGGGCGGCATCTCGAGGCACGCCTGCGTGTTGCCTTTCTCGAAAAAATTCCAAAGCTGGGCGACAGATACTTTCATAGCCGCCTGACCTCCGACATGGCGGAGCGCAGTCATAATACGCACCGCATACGGCTGTTGCCGGGCGTGGGCGGGCAGCTTCTGCGTTCTCTATTCGAACTGATCGTTACGGTTGGCGGGATCATCTGGTTGGACCCTCGGCTGGCCCTGCCCGCAATTATCGCTGCCTCGCTTGCGGTAGGTTTGCCGCTGATGCTGCAGCCGAGGTTCACCGAGCGCGACCTCCGAATGCGCAATCACAATGGAGCGTTGAGCCGTTTCTATCTCGACGCGTTACTCGGTCTCGTTCCAGTGCTCACGCATCGGGCCGAGCGCTCATTGCGCAGGGAATATGAGAGCTTGCTCGTCGAATGGGCCCACTCGGCGTTTGCTTTGCTACGCGTGATACTTTGTGCCGAAGTATTCCAGGGGCTAACCGGATTTGGTTTGGCCGCTTGGCTGATGCTCAACCATATCAGCCGCGCGGGAGAGGCCGGCGGAGCTCTGTTGCTCGTGTATTGGACGCTTAACCTGCCGGTGTTGGGAGAGGAAATCGTACAGGTCGCGCGCCAGTATCCTACTTACCGCAACGTCACGCTCCGCCTGCTGGAGCCCCTCGGCGCCCTCGAAGACACAAACGCCGGTTGTGTGGCGGCAGGTGACGTTTCTGCCGTATCAGTAACCAGTGAACTTGAGGGTGCCGCGGACCGATCGGGCGGAGTAGCCATTGAATTGGCAGACGTAAATGTTCATGCCGCGGGACACACAATTCTTTCTGAGATCAACCTGAAGGTTGAGCCGGGCGAACATGTAGCCATTGTCGGGGTCTCGGGTGCGGGCAAATCCAGCCTGCTCGGCCTGCTTCTGGGATGGCATAGACCCGCGCAGGGTAGCGTGATGGTGGACGGCGCTCCTCTCGAAGGCGTCCTCCTCGACCAGTTGCGCGCGCGGACGGCATGGGTCGATCCGGCAGTACAACTATGGAACCACTCTCTATTTTCAAATCTTTGTTACGGCAATCCCGACTCACTGCCCACCGCGGACTTATTGGAGCAAGCCAATCTGCGCCAGCTTCTTGAAAAATTGCCCGATGGATTGCAGACCGATCTCGGAGAAAGCGGTGGTCTGGTTTCTGGTGGGGAAGGCCAACGCGTCCGCTTTGGACGTGCCCTGCTCAAACAAGGCGTTCGCCTGGCTCTTCTCGACGAACCGTTTCGAGGTCTTGATCGTCATCAGCGGCGAGAGCTGCTGGCGCGCGCTCGTCAGCACTGGAAAGGCATAACCTTGCTCTGCGTCACGCACGATGTGGGCGAGACCATGGGGTTTGCTCGCGCGCTCGTCATCGAGAATAGCCGCATCGTCGAGGACGGAAACCCGGAAGAGCTTGCGCGAAAGGCAAATTCTCGCTATCGAGCGCTTCTGGAAGCCGAGGAGAGCGTTCGGGAAGGATCGTGGTCGAGTGGCGACTGGCGGCACTTGCGGCTGGACGGCGGACACCTGATGGAGGAACGACAACGGGCGCCGGTATGAAAATAAAGCGAACATCCAGATCCGGAAGAGAAGACACGACTGCGCTTTTCTGGTCATTGTCGCAGCTCGGATCGGGCCTCGAAGCTCTGGCGCGTCGAAGCAAGCTTGAGCCTTCGACTGTGCCGGTGCCGCATCCTCCAAGTTCGCTTGCCGCCGAGGCCGATACTGCCGCAAGCCGGGATGCATTGAATCAGTGGATCGAGTCCGCAGCTAACTGGCTAGGGGTGGAAGCTGAACCTTCCGCGATACCGTACGAAGGCTTGGAACGACTGTTGGAAAACGCGGGACCGGCCGTGCTGCAAATGCCGGGAGACGGTCCCCTTCGCTTCTTTCTTCTTCTACCTCGAACCCTTTTTCCTCGAAAGCGGGGACGTATCGTTGTACTCGCTCCCGATCTGAGCGCGGTGTCCTTGCGAATAGACGACGCTCGCGCTTTGCTCTGTAGCGCGATCGAGGAAACAGCCGCGCCGGAAGTGGATCGCTTGCTCAATGAAACCGGCATTCCGGAAGCGCGCCGCCCAACCGCTCGCGCGGCACTTCTGCTTGAACGTTTGCGAAGCAAGGAAGTTGGTGGATGCTGGTTGCTCCGTCAGTCACCGGGCGCAGGTTTCTGGAGTCAGGCGAAGCGACTCCACTTGCCGCGACTTTTGGGCGCGCTGGTCGTATCGTTTTCCGCTGAATACTTTCTGCTGATTCTTTCCTGGTGGCTCATCGGGCTCGCCGTGCTCTCCGGACACTTGGACCGCGGCTGGTTGTTCGCGTGGGCGCTGATTCTGCTAACGTTGGTTCCCTTCCGTGTTTTGAGCACTTGGCTTCAAGGCGTACTGGCCGTTCACGGGGGCGCCATCTTCAGGCAGCGCTTGCTTTTCGGCGCGCTCCGCCTAAAACCTGAGGAGATTCGCCACAAGGGTGTCGGCCAGTTTTTGGGCGAGGTCATGGAATCGGAAGCCCTCGAATTGTTGGTGCTGCTTGTCGGTTTTCAGGGATTGACTGCGGCCATCGAGTTGATCGCGGCCGAAATCGTTCTCTCAAAGGGTCTGGGGCGCGGAGCTGAGTTGATTTTGTTGCCACTGTGGCTCGCGATTACGGTAGCGATGGGAATGCGCTACTTCCGTCAACGGCAGCGTTGGACCGCAGCGCGGCTCTCGATGACCAACGACCTTACCGAACGAATGGTTGGGCACCGTACTCGTCTTGCGCAGGAAACCCCTCAACACTGGCACGACGATGAAGATGAGGAACTGGCGCGCTATCTGGAAATGTCTGAAGGGATGGACGGTGCCGCCGCCCAGCTAACAGCCATCGTGCCGCGCGGCTGGCTGCTTGTCGGGATGATCGGATTGACCGCGGCGTTTGTCCGAAGCCAGGGATCGAACATTGCTCTGGCGATTTCTCTGGGGGGAATCTTGTTGGCGTATCGTGCGCTGAAGAGACTTTCTTCGGGCTTGATTTCCCTGGCCGACGCGCTCATCGCCTGGCAACAAGTTTCTCCATTGTTTCAGGCGGCTGCGAGGACCCAGCTTCATGGCTCTCCTGCCGTTGCGCTCACGCGCGCCGCTGATGCCGACGAAAACACTGGCGAAAACGCTGAAAGTCACGACAACGACGAGGCGGTCATGGAGGCGCACGACCTGGTTTTCCGTTATCAGGACCGTGGCGAGCCGGTATTAAAAGGATGCAGCCTGATCGTTCGTCGAGGCGACCGATTGCTGCTCGAAGGGTCGTCGGGTGGAGGGAAATCTACGCTGACCTCACTCCTGGTTGGCTTACGAGTACCGCAATCGGGCCTACTCTTGTTGCACGGGCTCGACCGGCAAACTTTGGGCGATGAAGGCTGGCGGCGGCGCGTCGTATCCGCGCCTCAGTTTCACGAAAATTATGTGCTCACCGAAACCTTCGCTTTCAATCTTTTAATGGGGCGCCGCTGGCCACCGCACGCAGAGGATATGCGGGAGGCGACCGCAATCTGTAGCGAGCTTGGCCTCGGACCCCTGCTGAGTAAAATGCCCGCGGGAATGTTGCAGATGGTCGGCGAGACAGGCTGGCAGCTCTCGCATGGCGAACGTAGCCGCGTCTATATTGCCCGTGCATTACTGCAGGACGCGGAAGTAGTGATTTTTGACGAGAGCTTTGCCGCTCTCGATCCGGAAAATGTCAGGCTGGCGCTCGACTGCGTGTTACGCCGGGCGCGCACTCTGCTGGTGGTTGCACATCCATAAGAAGTTCACCGGAGTAAGTTAGAATGACAGGCCCAGAGATTGACGGAGGTCGATCGATGATCGGCAAAACACTTCGCTCTTACCGCATCGAGTCAAAGATCGGTGCCGGCGGAATGGGTGTGGTGTATAAGGCCGTCGACTCGCATCTCGATCGAACAGTTGCGATCAAGATACTGGGCGCCTCCACCGTCAGCGCGGACCATGAAAAGCGGTTCGTGCAGGAAGCGAAGTCTGCCTCTTCCCTCAATCACGCGAACATCGTCACCATTTATGACATCGACACCCAGGAGGTGGATGGCGCGCCGGTTCGCTATATTGCGATGGAGTACGTACCCGGCGAAACCCTCGATCACTTGATCGGGCGCAAGGGCCTGCGGGTTCGTACCGCTCTCAAGTATGCCTCGCAGATCGCCGACGCACTCGCCACGGCGCACGCGGCCGGAATTATTCATCGCGATTTGAAGCCCTCGAACGTGATCGTCACGCCACAAGGAGTGGTCAAAGTTCTTGATTTCGGCCTCGCCAAGCTGAACGAGGAAACCGAGGCCGATGCGTTCGCAGAAACGGTGCATGGTGACGGTGTACCGCTCACCGAAGAGGGAACGATCCTCGGCACCGTTGCTTATATGTCTCCGGAACAGGCCGAGGGCAGAAAAGTCGATGCCCGTTCCGACATTTTTTCGTTTGGCTCCGTGCTCTACGAAATGGTGACGGGACAGCGTCCTTTCTCGGGCAAATCCAAACTGTCCTCACTTTCGGCGGTCCTGCACAAGGAACCGCCACCTCCTTCGCAGGTCGTCCCGGATGTTCCACCGGAACTCGAGCGAATCATTGCCCGGTGCATGAAGAAGGATCCGGCGCGCCGTTGGCAAAGTATGGCCGACGTAAAGGTCGCAATGGATGAACTGCGGGAGGAGTCGGAATCCAGCAGCATCGACTCGAGAAGGCCAATCGCTCCGCGAAAGACCGCGCTGCTTACCAAGCGTTGGCTCGTATTGGCGGGCTTGAGCCTGCTGCTCATTGGACTCGCTCTAGGTGCCTACACTGCACGAACCTTCTTGCGCGCGGCGCCGCTTACGTTTCAACGGCTGACCTTCCGCCGCGGCGACGTCACGGCGGCGAAATTTGGACCCGGTGACGCGATCGTTTACAGCGCCGAGTGGGATGGCGCACCCTCCACCTTGTTTTCCACGCAGCCCGGAAATCGCGAGGCCCGGAACCTGGGTCTTCCGCCCGGGAAAATTCTATCCATCTCTCATGCCGGCGAAATGGCGATTCTGATGGGAGGCGATGGCCCAGGTACGCTCGCCCGCGTTCCCTTTAGCGGCGGCGCTCCGCGAGAATGGCTGGAGAACGTCAGCGCCGCGGACTGGAGCCCAAGTGGCGACACCTTAGCCGTAGTGCGAACGAACGCTGGAAAACATCGCGTGGAGTATCCCGTGGGGACCGTTCTTTCCGAGAACAGCGCACGTCCCCAGGAAGCTCCACGAGTGTCACCCGACGGCAAGCTCGTGGCATTTTTTGACTACGATTCCGAGGTTGGAGATTACTCAGTCTGCATGGTGGGCCCAAACCGGCCGAAGCGGGTGCTCTCCCCGGGATGGCGCTCGGTTGGTGCGCTGAACTGGTCTCCACGGGGAGATGAAATCTGGTTCTCCGCGAGCCGGCCCGGTAGCGATCCTGTGCTCTACGCGGTGGATCTTTCGGGTAAGCAGCGATTTCTCACGCAAGCTCCCGGTTATATCGTGATGCAAGACGTCGCGGCGGACGGCCGCGTACTGCTCAGCACCGTCAACTCACGCCTGGGCATTCGTTTTATTGACTTCGACCATTCCATCGAACGCGACCTGGGCTGGCTCGACGCTTCCCTGCTCTACCAGGTTTCGAACGACTCGAAGAGCGTACTCTTTACTGAACTTTCCTATGGCGAAGGTCGCAATCCAGCAATCTATCTGCGTAAGACCGACGGGTCCGCCGCCGTACGACTCGGATATGGCAATCGCCCCTCGCTCTCGCCCGATGGCAAATGGGTAATATGCATCCGTCGCGATCCTGGGCGTTCACGTCTGATGTTGCTTCCAACCGGGGCGGGAGAGTCGCGTTTTCTGAACGTTGAAGGCGTCTACTTCGAATCGCTCGGGTGGTTCCCCGATAGCAACCGGATTGTCTATACGGGAAGTGAATCGGGGCATCCGGTTCGCACCTGGATGTACGACCTGGATTCGGAAAAAACTGCGCCACTGACCCCAGAGGGAACGAAGGGGACTCAAGTATCACCCGATGGAAAGTGGCTGGCGATTGTCAGCCCGCATCGCTTGTCACTGGCGCCGATTGGGGGCGGAGCGGCTCGGATCATCGGTGAGTTGCAGGACGGCGAGGCCGTAGTTCGGTGGAGTGGCGATGGACGCTATCTTTTCCTGAAGCAGCCGGA
>JBAWBE010000616.1:0-2173 GCA_049589635.1 Terriglobales bacterium | reverse complement strand
AAATGCTGAGGAATTCTTCGTAAGATTTGCGGGCGGCTTCGTTATCGCCCATCAGTCTCTCTGCCCGGCCGAGTTGAAGCCGCGCCAGCGGGGCAGTGATAAATTCCCAGCACATACCGGGATTGTCGATCAGCTTCTGGAACTCGGCCGCCGCCGACCGGCCGTCGCCTGACTCCAGGTAGGCCTGGCCACGGATGTAAGCTGGGTAGAGAAAGTCGAACGACTTGGTGAAGGCCAGATCGTATTGAACAGTTCCGCGGAGCAGCTCGATGGCAGCCTGAGGGTCGTGTTGTTGCAACTTGACCGCAGCGCGAACTGTGGGAACCAGATAGTTCTGCACAGAAGTGTCTAATGGCGCTTCCCGGCTGACTTCGTCTGCCAGCCGTTCGGCTTCTTTGGTTCGTCCCGACCGGGCGAGCGAGAGAGCTAAAACGATTCTCTTGTCTCGGTCCAATTTACTTTGCAGCGCCTGGTCCTCGACTCTGCTCGCTTGGATTGCCCTACCCGCCTCTGCATTCTGAAGGGCCAAGGCAACAAGGGCCCAGGAAACAATACCTTCAGCGTCCGAAGACATTTTCGATGTCTGCAGTTGTATGCGCTCCGCTGAGTGAAAGTGACCTTGCTGAGCCTCAAATTGCTCGTGATAGAGCACAACTCGAGCAGGGCCATGCGCTTCGCCATCGAACATCCGGTCGAGAGCTGCCTGATCTCCTTCGATGAAGGCTATCTTTAATCTTTGTATCCTCAATTCGAGGCTGTCAAATTTAAGAGCCTCCGCCTGAGCCAGCCATGACCTCGCCTCATTGAATCTACTCGCGCTTATGTTGGTCGCGGCTGCCCAGCCAAAATAGAGTGGACTTGGCTCCAGCCGTGCCGTTTCATCCTCCACATCGGCTGCGCGTTTGAGCTGGCCAAGTTTACGCAGCGTGTTCGATAGATTGGTATGGAAGAATACATCGCGAGGAAAGAGTTCGAGCGCACGAGTTAGAACGGAGTAGGCCTTGTCCAGTTCACCAGTCACGTCACTGTAATAGAGATACTCGATATTCAGCCGGTTCCTTTCCGTCATTCGGTCGCGCAATTCGTAGGCGCGCGTGAACGCACCTGGCACGAGGTCGCGATGGGAGAGAACTTCGTTGGCTGCGCCAATCCCTTCGTAGACGAGTGCAAGCTCAGGGTCAAGTTCGATTGACCTCTGATACAGGGGGAGCGCTGCCTGCGGGTTGCCAGCCAGGAAGAGCTTCGTTCCCTCGGTGCCCACCTGGAGTGCCTCCAGGGAAGCGCTGGTCGCTATTTCGAGAGGCTGATTGAACCGGGCCAACGATTCGGCTGGCTCTCCGATCTTCCTCCGAAGGCGCGCGGCCGTCGCTCCCAATTCATGGATTACCTGATTGCGAGCGCGAATGTCGGTGGCTTCCTTAGCCAAAGTCGCTCCTGATCCGCAGTCGAGCGCCTTCATCTCCAGGCGATATCCGTTACCGGCGTCGGCGATGGAATCAGCGATCACCATCTTGCTGTTGGTCTTGCTGCAAATCTGGCGTGCGATCTCCGAGGTGATCCTGGTAGTCCGCATGAGTTTCATTTGCCCCATGGCGGCGGACGTTTTATCGAATCCCAATATGTTTAAGTATGGCGTCTGCTCCATTTCATAGCGCAACGCAGTGTTCAAAGCACCGTCGAAAACAGCGTCGCTGGTTCGGTTGTCCACGTCGGCCAGCACGATCGTGTCGGTGGGAGCGAGCATGATGCGATGGCGGTAAACTTCGCACCACAAACCAAGCGCGCCAACCACCAGCAGAGCGACCACCGCCAACACCGGCAACCTCCGACGTTTGGTTCGATGGACCTCAGGGACGACCTCCTCGGATTCGCTTCCCGGCGCTGACCTCAGGCATTCGATGGCCGGCATCAATCGATAGCCACGCCGCCCCAAGGTCTCGATGTACCGAGGGTCGTCCGCTGAATCCCCTAGGGCACGGCGCAGGGTCTTGATCGTCGCATTGATGCTGCGGTCGAAATCAACGACCGTATCGTTCGCCCATAGTCGACTCCTGATTTCCTCGCGGGTGACAATCCTGCCCTCACGTTCAACGAGCATCCGCAAAACCTGAAACACTTGTTCTCTGAGGAGAACCTTGTTCTCAGGACGGGCATCGTCAGGACCGAAATTGCC
>JBAWBE010000615.1:0-2410 GCA_049589635.1 Terriglobales bacterium | reverse complement strand
CAGGAAGGAAAATGAGAGAAGGAAAGAAGATCAGAAAAAAGAGGACGGCGAGTACTGCTTTTCGAGAATTCATTTTCTGGAATAGCGGAAATTTGAGTGTACAGGACTTTCAGCCACAAAAAAAAGCGGCCCCGTTTGGGGCCACCCTTTTCAAAGAGGCGAGTTGGGCAGGAATCAGAGGAAACTCAATTGGGCGCCGTTTCCGGGGAAGAAACGACCGGTGAGAAGTCGAGAAATCGAAAGAAGTGTTCCAAGGGTTGCGGCCTCTTCATTGCAAGATGAATGAGCATTTGCGGAACCAAAATGGTAAAGGCGCGAGTCAGCACAGACCCTGACGGACAACCTATTTAGAATCAGGGGCTTCGTCGGCAAACCTGTTCCCGAATGGAATTCGGGGACCATGGGAGAGCACGCATTCAAAATGCAGAATGCTGCACATAGATTGAAGCACGTGATTCGCGTGATCGAAGGGTGGCGCTGGAATGGAAGGGAAAGTCCAGGTCAGGTTCCGGTGCCTTAACCGATAAGTGACTAATCCTTAACATTCGGGCGGCTTTGGCGATCCTTATCGCGCGCCGGTTGATGATGGCCAGGGGTGGCGGACTGCGGCATTGAGACGCGACCTTCGTCGCACTCACCGAAAACCGGTCTAAAGCAGGTATTCGGTCTGCCGATGATAAACAGAGTCAGAAGGACAATGCCCGCTGCGGCTCCGCACGGCAATGTGAACAGCACTTTCGGTGAGGAAAATGGATCCGATACGGGCCTTAATAATTGACGATTCGTCTGTCATGCGCAAGATCGTGGAGCGTTCGCTGCGGCAGGCGGGCCTCGAGTTGAACAAAGTCACAGAGGCGGGAAATGGCGCCGAAGCGCTGGCGGCTCTTGCGAAGGAGACGGTCGATCTGATTCTTTGCGACATCAACATGCCGGTGATGGACGGATTAGAGTTCGTCAAGCAATTGGCCACGATGGAGAGTGCCAAGGGAATTCCGGTGGTAATGATCACGACCGAGGGCAGCGAAAACCACGTCATACAGGCTCTCTCGGCAGGAGCCAAGGGATATATACGGAAGCCCTTTACGCCCGACCAAGTGAAAGAGCATGTTCTACCGGTGTTGGGGAAAAAATCATGAGCACAGATACTTCGTTAATTGTGCGTTCGCAGGAAGAAAACTGGCTGCCGGTTCTCGAACTGGCGATTGAGGAAGTATTCGAGATCATGGTTGGTACCCGCGTGAAGCCGATGGCGAAAACCGAGACGCCGCCGACAGGAGGATATACCGCGATGGTCGGTATCGCAGGCGGGCTATGCGGAGTTCTGACGGTTGCCTGCGACAAGAAAACCGCGGGCGAGGTCGCCAAATGCATGCTCGGGCCTGAGATTGCGGACTCGGAAGAGCAGGTGTCGGACGCGCTTGGGGAAATCTGTAACATGATCGCGGGAAACTTCGAAAGCGGTTCGGCGCAAATGAAATCCACTTCGCAGGCTACGTTCGATCGAATCGCGAACTTGCTTCAGCAGCGCGACTGTTACATCCGGATCGAAGGCCACACCGATAATATTCCTGTCCACAACCCGCAGTTTTCCTCCAATTGGGAGCTCTCGGCATCCCGCGCTACGGAAATCGTGAGACTGCTGGTAGTTCGTGACGGCTATGGTCCGGACCGCTTGAGCGCAGCAGGCTATGCCGAATTTCACCCGATCGCCTCCAACGCGACGGCGCGAGGCCGTTCACTGAATCGCCGCGTCGATATCGTCATCCTCCGGCAGGGAGCGGCGGCGCCCGCAACCATTCAATTCCCGCCGACGGCGGTCTTGACTGAACCGCACGCCGTCGATTCCAAACCACCCGTCCCATCAACCGCGATGGAATCCGCAAAGCCTTCTCCCGCAATCCAGCCCTCGACCGCACCTCGTTCCGGCGTTGCAACACCGCGATGACGAACTGGTTCGTCTGTGACCCCCCGGGGTACCGTGGTAGAAGTTTTTTGTCGAATCCAGGCAATGTCGAACGCAAGCAATTGCGCCCCGCCCACTGGACGTTTAAGATTTCTCCACTCATGTCTGAAGTAATCGCCTCCGAGCCCAGGCCGCCGCAAGCCGTCTCAACTCCCGCCAACGGACCATCGGTCGAAGTCTTCGCCGTTTATGGCGTCGAGCCGGAAATCCAGGCTTACGCGATGGCCAAGTATTCGCGCTCGTCGCTCTCGATGAAAGAGTCTCTCAAGGAGATCACTAGCCAGAAGGCTGAAAAATTCCTTAACACTTTTTATTTCCAGTATGGACATCGCTCGATCGCCGACCTCGCCCACATCGCGCTGGCCATTGAGCGGCTCTCCATTCTTGCCGCTATCGTCGTTGTCGACGAGCAGCGCTGGGACGGCCAGGAGCGGTCGACGCGTTACC
>JBAWBE010000614.1:0-14274 GCA_049589635.1 Terriglobales bacterium | reverse complement strand
GTTTCTTCAGTTCCTGAATTGCCTTGTCGCGGACTTCCTTCGGCATGCCAGCGGCGTCAACTTTCTTCTTCAGTTCGTCGAACTCACTTTTCTCGCCGCGGCCCAGTTCCTTCTGGATCGCCTTAATCTTTTCGTTTAAGTAGTACTCTTTTTGGGCTTTTTCCATCTGGCGCTTGACGCGCGACTGGATGGTGCGGTCCATGTTGAGCTTTTCGATTTCCACATCGAGCACGTCGCCGATTCGGCTGAGGCGCTCGGCCGGGTCGAAAATCTCAAGCAGGTTTTGCTTTTCTTCAATCGAGAGTTGGAGGTTCGCGGCAATTGTGTCCGTGAGCTTCGCCGGATCTTCCATGCGAACGGCCGCGATCATCGTCTCGTAATTCAGCGACTGGCAAAGCTTAACGTATTGCTCGAAGAGAGCCGTGACGCGCTGCATGCCAGCTTCGATTTGCGGGGTTGTTTCCGTGGCGTATCGCGCGACGCGAACTGTCGCTTGCAGGAAGCCTTCCGTCTCGGTGACTTGGAGAACCTTGCCGCGCTCGATGCCTTCAACCAGAACTTTAATGTTTCCGTCGGGGAGCTTGAGACTCTGAACGATGTTGACGATAGTTCCGACCTGGAAGATGTCGTTAGGCTTGGGTTCGTCGATCGACGCGTCGTGCTGGGTGGCGAGGAAAATCTTCTTGTCGCCCGCCAGCGCTTCTTCTAGAGCGTGGACACTGGATTCACGACCCACCACGAACGGCGTCATCATGTACGGAAAAATGACCACGTCCCTGATGGGCATCATCGGCAGCTTTTTGCTCTCGAATTTCTCCCTGGGGTTCGACAAACTAGGGTCTCCCATCTCAGTCTACGCCCTAACAACTCACCTCAGGCGCTGAAGCACGATACGCCTTTGAACGTTTGTGGCACGAGTAAAATTCGTGCCCTTCCCGTTTTAGCTCGCCGCCTTCTCGATCATCGCCAGCGAAACGTTCCTTTTCTCGACCATCTCGCGGGTCACTTCAAACTCCTTGACCTTCTTCTGGCTGGGCAAACTATACATCAGTTCCAGCATGAGCTCTTCCAGAATCATACGCAAACCGCGCGCGCCCACCTTGCGAACCATGGCCTGCCGCGCAATCGCGCGGTTGGCGTCGTCGCTGAACTTGAGGCGAACGTTTTCGAATTCAAACAGACGCTGGTACTGCTTGACGATAGCGTTCTTGGGTCGCGTCAAAATCTCGACCAGCGCATTCTCGTCCAGATTCTGCAACACACCCATAACCGGCAAGCGGCCGACGAATTCAGGAATCAGCCCAAACTTGATCAGATCCTCAGGCTGCGCCTCGGAGACCAGTTCAAAGTTGCGCTTGGCCGATACGCCACTCGATTCTTCCTCAGTCTCAGCACCGGTACGGAACCCTAGCGCCTTCTTCCCGACCCGCCGCGCAATAATCTTCTCCAGACCCACAAACGCGCCGCCACAAATAAACAGAATGTTCGTGGTATCGACCGGCGTAAATTCCTGGTGTGGATGCTTGCGTCCGCCCTGCGGCGGAACATTGGCGATCGTGCCTTCGAGAATCTTCAATAGAGCCTGCTGCACGCCTTCGCCCGAGACATCGCGCGTGATCGAAGGATTCTCGTCCTTGCGGCCAATCTTATCGATCTCATCTATATAGATGATGCCCGTCTGGGTTCGACTCACGTCGCCCTCGGCAGCCTGAAGGAGCTTGAGAATGATGTTCTCGACATCCTCGCCCACATAACCGGCTTCGGTCAGCGTGGTTGCGTCGACAATCGCAAACGGCACATCCAGCATGCGGGCCAGCGTTTGCGCGAGCAGCGTCTTGCCCGTTCCAGTCGGCCCGATCAGCAGAATGTTCGACTTCGTCAGTTCCACGCCATCGCTCGGCTTCTGCCGATTCATGTAGATGCGCTTGTAGTGGTTGTAGACGGCAACCGCCAGCTTTTTCTTCGTCTGCTCCTGTCCAATTACGTACTCGTCGAGGAAGTTTTTCACATCCTGCGGCTTCGGCAACTGGTTGGGAACCGCCGAGGCCGGGGTCGCGGTGCGATCGTCCTCGAGAATGGAGTTGCAGACGGCGACGCATTCGTCGCAGATGTATGCGCGGGGATAGTCACTTGGAGATGAGATCAGTTTGGCAACCGCGTCCTGCGATTTGTGGCAGAACGAACAGCGCAGCATCTCATCGGAGCCCGATCTAGTTTTCACGAGGCCATTCCTTTTCTACCTACCCCCAACTGCATATTTTTGGACCCACTCCTCTAAACGTCGTGGTGGGCGCTGGTTTCTCTAAATTTCTCGGGTTCTGACCGGCGCGGAAAACCGATCATACCCGCTATCTCGTCGTATAGATGATATCGTCGATGATTCCGTACTCCTTAGCCTGCTGCGCGTTCATAATGAAGTCGCGCTCTACGTCTTTTTCGACTTTGTCGAGCTTCTGCCCGCTGTGCTTCGAAAGCAATTGGTTGGTAATCTCTCGCATCCTCAAGATTTCACGGGCATGAATGTCAATATCCGTCGCCTGCCCGCTCAGTCCGCCCATCGACGGCTGGTGGATCAGGATGCGCGAATTGGGCAATCCCAATCGTTTCTTCGCCTGCCCTGCCGAAAGTAGCAGGGCCGCCATCGAAGCCGCCTGACCAATGCAGATCGTCGTCACATCGTTCTTTACATATTGCATCGTGTCGTAAATGGCCATGCCTGCCGTGATCGACCCGCCCGGCGAATTGATGTAGAGCTGAATGTCCTTCTCGGGGTCTTCCTGCGCCAGGAACAGCATTTGCGCGATCACCAGGTTGGCGATGTTGTCGTCGATGGGCGTGCCTATAAAGATGATGTTGTCGCGCAGCAGCCGGGAGTAAATGTCGTAAGCGCGTTCTCCACGCCCGGTCTGTTCGATCACCATCGGTACCAGCATCATTTTTGGATCGTTCAAGTTCACTCCACACTCCTGCCCTGACTACCTAAACGCAATCGGGGGAGGATCGAAATGGTCCGCGAGTCGTCATGCGGACTGGTGATACAGAAATTCGAGGGTCTTCTCGTTGCGGATTCTGGTCCGTATCCTATCGAGGCCTCCATCCCGTGTCAAACGTGTGCGAATCGCTTCCGTTGTCTGTTTTGTTTGTTTGGCCAGCGAATCAACTTCGGCGTTCATCTCTTCATCGCTGACTTGAACATTTTCCACTTCCGCTACTTTTTCGAGCAGCAGCGCCGCCTTCACATCGTGAATCGCCTGGTCGCGCTGACCGGCACGCAGCCGCGGCAAATCCATTTTCTTCATATGCTCGGCGCTCAACCCCTGCGCCGCCAACGCCCGCAGCCCGCGCTCGAGGCGAATGTCGATCTGCTGCTCAATCAGCGAGTCCGGCACTTCAAACTCGTTGCGCTGAATCAATTCCTCAACCAGCTTGTCTTTGGCTTTGTGCTCGGCCTCGTGCTTGCGTTCCGATTCCATCTGCTGGCGGATGCGTTGCCGCAGCTCATCGACCGTCGTAAACTCGCCGAACTGCTTGACGAACTCTTCGTTCAGCTCGGGCAAATTCTTCTGCTTGATGGCGCTGATTTTCACGGTGTAGGTAAAGGTCTTCCCTGCCAGGCGTTTGTCCTGCGCATCTTCGGGATAGTTCACATCGAAGGTGCGTTCGTCGCCGGCGTTCGCTCCGCGCAGATGTTCGGTGAACTCGGGCATGGTGTTCTTGCCGCCGATCTCAACTAGAACCTCGTCCATATGAACGGGCTGACTATCGCCAGTGGCTCCTTGTGGACCTTTAGGATTGCCATCGAGCGAAGCCTGCGCGAAATCTCCTTCCGCGAGCGCGCGCCCCTCAATCGGATCAAACTTTGCATGTTGCTCGCGGAGATCGTTGAGCGCCTGCTCAACATCCGCTTCCGAAACAGCGATCTCAGGTTTATCGGCGCGCAGTTCCTTGTAGCCTTCGAGCTTGATTTCCGGCAGTACTTCGAACGCCGCCTTAAAGCGCAGCGGCTCGCCGTCATGCACGTGCAGGTCGGTAACGCGCGGCTGCGATACAGGATGGATTCCCAGCCGCTCCGCCTCCTGGCGGAAGTAGCGAGGAATAAGCGCTTCGACAACGTCAGTCTTGATCTCTTCCGAAAAGCGCTGGCGAATAATCGACGCTGGAACGTGCCCGCGCCGGAAACCCGCAATCCGGGCGACCTTCTGATATTTCTGAATCAGGGTCTCGGTCTCACGGCCAACTTCGGCGGCCGGTATCACGACCTCGATCTCGCGTTTCGTACTCTCTTTTGTCGTCTCTCTTGTTTCTGTGGGGCTCACAGTTTACCTTTCAAGGCGTCCACAGCGGCCTGGTCGCGTGGCGGAGCCGGGAGGGAATGGCTTCGCTCGAAAGCCTTGTACATAATGTGCCGCAAACATGAGTTTAAAGACATGCGGAGAGCAACGTCAAACGGACGGACCATATATCTTACCCACCAAAGTAACGATGAGTTGCTTGGTGCACTCTCGCGTTCGCGAGCGTGTGCAGAAAATTGCAGATATGAAAATTGGGAGATTGAATAATTGGGTGATCGGGTAGTTTAGTAATCTGAAAAGCGCGCGAGTTTGAAATTACGAAATCAGGAAAATTAGAAAACTACAAAATTACGAAATGCCTCTCCCTACTTGGTTGAGAGTTCTGAACAATGAAGTCATCGCCTGCACGCGCTGTCCGCGTCTGGTCGCCTATCGTGAGCAGATCGCCCGCGAAAAGCGCCGCGCCTATCGCGACTGCCGGTACTGGGGAAAGCCCGTTCCGGGCTTCGGCGACCCCAAAGCCGCCGTGCTGATCCTCGGTCTCGCGCCCGGTGCCCACGGCTCGAATCGCACCGGCCGTCCATTCACAGGAGACGCTTCGGGCAAGTTCATGTACCCGGTCCTATACGAAACCGGATTCGCCAACCAGCCAACCGCAACCGCCTGCGGCGACGGCCTCGTGCTTACGAACCTCTACATCACCGCCGCCGCCCGATGCGCTCCGCCGGACAACAAGCCTCTGCCCCAAGAGTTGGCAAACTGCGCTCCCTATCTGGATCGCGAACTGGAGGGATTGAAAAATCTGCGCGTGGTGGTAGCTCTCGGAAAAATCGCCTTCGACGCCTACCTCAATTATCTGAAACGCCGGGCGCTGATCACCAGCCGCGCCCCCTACGTCTTCGGCCATGGCGCCACATACAAAATGGCAGATGGCAAAACGCTGCTGGCGTCCTACCACCCCTCGAACCAGAATACGCAGACCGGCAAGCTCACCGAAGACATGTTCCGCAAGATTTTCGAGCGAGCGCGCGACCTGACAGAGGGTGTCTAGAAAGGGCCGGTCTATGAGGCCCGAGCCGCGCGTTTATCTTGGACTTTAGTCCGCGATTCTAGTTCACCTTGGTCGCAGTTACATCCAGTTGGAAGCGCCGCTTGCTGGCCGGATCCTCCATGCTGCTGACCATGGTTGCAATGCCGGGACGGATCAAAGAGCGGATATCGGATTTCATCTGACCGATGACAGGACCGATGCTCGGGTATGCAGCGGCATGCACATCCGCGCCTTCAATAACGCTGGAGTCCACGACCGCATTAAGTTCCAGATATGCGCCCCGCTCCACTACACGGCAGTCAATGCTTACTCCAATATCTACGTATTGATACTGTGTTTCGTTTTTTTCGACAGTTGCCGTCGCTACAGGGTATCTCGCGCCCGAGCGTAGCTTGTTCATTTCGTCCTCGCGCGCGGTGATCGTGTAGTTGCGCGTGTTGACCTTCTTGCCATCGGCGAATTCGCTGAGCGCGAAATCCAGCCGGTATACGTTGAGAGGTTTGTTGACCGCACCGTTTCCGTGCTGGGCTGCCGACTCTGGGTTATCCGTTTTTTTGCCACCCTGTGCTACTGCCTGTGACGCAACGGCCAGCATTACAAGCAAAGCAATTCGTCTTGCGATTCTCATGATCTTCTCCCTTAGTTCGTTTTACTTTCCGAAATTTCGATATCAGGAATCTGGAGTGGGCGAATCTCAAGGCTACCGATGCTCAGGTCAACCTCCTCGCTGCTTGGAGCGGATTTGAGCAATGCCTCCTTGTTGGATTGCTCATTCAGGCGCCGAACCAGCAACGACTCTCCTTCCGACAGGTTGCGCCGCGATGGGAACTGGTCCAACTTCGGCATCGCTGCCACCGCCAGTTCGCGGCTCGGATGATTCGCGGGCTTGCGCCGAACCACTTCCTTTGCCGGGTGACCGGCTTGTTGAGCTGGCCCGGGCTCGATCGACCTCTGCTCCTTCTCATGATGGGTCGGCTTCGAAGTCTCCGCCACGCCTCCCGCGTTTTTCTTACGACCGTTCTCCCCCACCCACACCACCGCCACAATTGCCACTGCCGCTACGACTGCTCCTATTGCCCACCACCAGCGCCTTCGGGACGTAATCCGATTGCGCTCGGCTTGCAGGCTCGCCAACACTCGACGCTCTAACCCAGTCCGGGGCTCGGCCTTGCCGTATTGGCTGAGCGCCGAGTCCAGCCACTGGTCGACATCGTGTTCTCTTTTAGTCGGATCCATATTCACGTCCTCGGCCCATTTAAGGCAAAAAGCCGCTCCCGCAGAATCTGCCGCGCCCGGAATGCCCGAGATCGCACCGCCGCCTCGCTGATCCCAAGCATCGTGCCGATCTCGCGGGGCGATAGCTCCTCCAACGCCGAAAGCACCAGCGGATCTCGCAGCGAATCCGGCAATCCCGAAATCATCCCGCGCAACAACTTGCCTCGCTCTTTCTCGAGCAACGCCAACTCAGCCCCCAAGTCCGCCGAATGCAACGCATCCCCCTCCGGCAACTCTCCATTCCCCGCATCCCGCATTCCCCGTCGCCGCGCTTCAACCGCGGCCCGCCACGCAATCTGTGCCAGCCAAGCCTTGCGATCCTCCACTCCGGCTAGTTTTTTGCCATAGCGCAGCGCGCGCAAAAACACCTCCTGCACCACGTCCTCCGCCTCCGCTGCGTTCCGCAGAACCGAGTACGCGATGCGATAAACCAGGCGCGCATGCTCACGGACCGCAACCTCCAGCAAATCCTCACCTGGTTCGTCCGTCGATATCGCCAAGTCAATAGCCGTTTTAGCCGCCAGGGTCACTCCCTCAACCATCTCCGTGGTCTCTAACCGTAAAGAACGCGGCCCAACCCAATTCGTTCGGAAAATTTATTTACGGCCACCTTGTTAGCTGATTTGTTACCCGATTTGTTACCTGCGAGGATTACTGAAGAAAGTGTTCAGGAAGAGGGCTTCGTCGATAGATCAATTGGGCGGATCCTGGCGGAGCGGAGCACTTCTGGGCCCGAATGGGAGAAGGCTGCCGCTTCAGGTTGAGCCGCCCCGCTTTCCCAGCATCTCAATAGGCCGTTAGAACCCGATAAACACCGGCTCAGGCTCGAGCCGAATTCCCCACGCGCCTTCGACGCCGCGTTGAATCGCATCCTTCAGTTCGACGATGTCGCTGGCCTGCGCCTCTCCCGGATTGATCAACGCCAGCGCATGTTTCGAAGAAATGCCGGCCCGGCCCAGCCGAAATCCCTTTGCGAATCCCGAATGCTCCACCAGCCACGCGGCCGGAACTTTATGCTGCGCGTCCAGTGCCGGATAGTGAGGAATCTCCAAACCCTTCGATTGCGCCCGCATTATCAAATCCCGAAACTGCTCTTCGCTGAGCACCGGATTCTTAAAAAACGATCCCGCGCTGCGAGCGTCCGGATCTCCCGGCACAAGCAGCATGCCTTTGCTGCGCCGAATCTGGCGCACCGCCTCGCGCACGGCGATTAAAGAAGGCGGCTGCTTCGCCTCAGCAAAGTGTTTTTGCAAATCGGCGTACTTCACCTTCGGAGTGCCGCCCCGTCGTAGTCGGTAATTCACCTGCAAAATAATGTATCGACCGCGCTCTCCCCCGCCCTGTGCGCCTTCCGCGCGATTGAATATGCTCGAGCGATAGCGAAATCCACACGCCGGCTTCGGCAAAGTGACGATGCAATTGGCTTTATCCGCCTTTACATCTAAAGCCCGTACCGACTCGATCGTCTCAGCCACTTCCTGTCCATACGCCCCCACGTTCTGCACCGGCGTACCGCCTACGCTGCCCGGAATTCCGCTCAGGCACTCAACTCCTGCACAATTTTGTGAGACCGCGAAGGCGACAAAATCGTCCCAATTAACGCCCGCGCCCACGGTGAACAGCACCGCGTTGCTAGCGGCGTTTTGGAGCTTCGGACTGACCGTCCCGCCCATCGCAATCTTCAACACCAGTCCCGGCCAGCCCGAATCGGCGACGACAAGGTTGCTGCCCCCGCCCAGCACGAAAAGTGGCAGTCCGCGCGCCCGCGCAAACTCTACCGCCTCCCGCACTTCATCGTCCCGCCTGGCCTCGGCAAAGTAGCGAGCCGCACCTCCCACTTGCAAAGTCGTCAGCGGGCCGAGCCGAACGTTTTCCTGAATCGTCATGGGCAAGGAAAGATGGTAAGCAAGATCGCTAAGCAAGAAAGGGTAAACGAAAATGGCGAACAAAAACGAGCGGACAACAATTTCAGAGGTGATCGAAGGCTGGGAAATAAAGTGCCAGGCAGAAGCGCCGCCGATTTACTTTATCTTCGATCCCGAAGCGGCGCCCTTGTCGCCCTTGCCGATGATTGCCAGCAGCGCTCGCTCTTTCTGGCTCTTTTTAGATTTTGTTGGTTTATCGGCCCGGCGGATAAGATCCGCTACCGACGTGCTCTCCAGAATCTTGGCGGCAGAGTCGCGCACCTTCAGGAAGACTTCATAGAGCGCTCGATGGCTCGCATCCGACACAATCAGACTACGCAACTGATCCGCGTCGCCGAACGGCGCCAGCGGCCCGTCGACCAACCGGATGACCTCGCTTAAATAAATCTCGGATGGCGGTCGCCGCAGCTGGTATCCGCCTTTGGCTCCGCGTACGCTTTCCACGATGCGCGCGTTTTTCATCTCGAGGAGAATCAGCTCCAGAAATTTTTCGGGCAGGTCGTTCTCCATCGCAATATCGCGAATCTTGATCGTCCCCGTCCCGTAGCGATGCCCAAGCGTCATGATCGCTTCCAGCGCATATAGCCCTTTCTGCGAAATCTTCAATCCGAATCCTTTCCCCGGCCATAGGGATCATTAACTTACTAGAACAGATGGCCTTTGACGTACTGTAGTGCGCCGGCATCACCTTTGCAATGATGTTCTTGCTTCTGACAGCGGAGCCGGTGTCCCGTCGGCAACGGCTGGCCCCGAGACTCGCTCCACTCCTTGATCTTGACCTCGCCCTCGAAACTCCACTACATTCGAGTGCCGGGCACAAAAGCAAGCCGCCTTGGCTATCCCAAGTGTTCGCAAGAATCCAGGAGCTGGTAGTCAGAAGCTGACCTCATGACCATTAAGAAGCACGCCCTCCGCAAAACCGCCGCCCTGCAACAGAAAGCGCAACTGATGTCCGCGTCCGAAATCGAGCGGACCCTGGTGCGCCTGGCCCACGAGATTCTCGAGAAAAACAGCGGTGTCGAAGGCCTCGGTCTTGTCGGCATCCGCCGTCGCGGGGTCCCCATCGCCGAGCGCCTCGGAAAAATGATTCAGAAGGTCGAAAAAAAGTCCGTGCCCGTCGGTACGCTCGACATCACCTTCTATCGCGATGACCTCTCCACGCTCGGCCCGAAACCGGTCGTGCAGCAGCACGCAATCGGCTTCCCCATCGAAGGCAAGAAGATCGTGCTCGTCGACGACGTCCTGTACACGGGCCGCACGACTCGCGCCGCGCTCGACGCTCTCTTCTCGCACGGCCGCCCCAGCCAGGTGCAACTTCTCGTCCTCATCGACCGAGGCCATCGCGAAATCCCAGTCGAAGCCACCTTCATCGGCCGCGTCGTGCAAACCACCGACAACGAAGTGATCGAAGTCAAGCTCACCGAAATTGACGACGCCGAAAAAGTCTTGCTGATGGAGAGAGCTTAAACCTGTACTGTCGACGTTCGTGTCTTTGATTTTTGGGGATTGTGATTTTTAGGAATTGTCTTCCCGAGTGCAGCGAGGGATCTGTATTTCGCTGCGCACCGCGCTACGCTTTCGTAATCGACGCCCACTCGCCCTCGAAACGCGTCCGGTCATAAAACGACTTCTGCGTCCCGACTCCTGTGGTCGAAAGCCCCGCATAAAGGTTCGCCCGCATCACAGCGTCCCGCTCAGCGATTCCCTCGCCCAAAAAAGTCGCAAAGCTTCCAATGAAGGCGTCGCCCGCGCCCGTACTGTCCACACTCTTCATGAAATACGCCGGCACATGCTCCATGCCTTCTTTTCCCGCGAGCAGCGAGCCATTTGCGCCAAGCGTAATCAGCACGCGCCGAATCCCCCCGCCTAGCAACTTCTCCGCGCAGCGTTTCGCGTCGTCCACATTACGCACCGGCAATCCTGAGATCGCCTCAGCCTCGCTCTCGTTGGGCACAAAATAATCGAGCTCCGCAACCGCCTTCAAATCGATTGCCTGCGCAGGCGCGGGATTCAGAATGCAACGAATCCCATTCTTCCTCGCAAACTGGATCGTGTAGTAAACGGTCTGTAGAGGAATCTCAAACTGAAGCACGATGCAGTCTGCGCTCTTCAGCACATCCGCAGCCGCATCCACGTCCACCGATTTCAACGTATCGTTCGCACCCTTGACGACAATGATCCGGTTCTGCCCGGACGACTCGACAAAAATCGGCGCCACGCCACTCGAAACGCCGGGGACGACCCGCACGTGGGTCGCATCAATCCCCAGCTTCTCAAAATTCTTGATCGTGGCCGGACCAAACAGATCGTCCCCAACGCGCGCCACCATAAACACTTCCGCTCCGCAGAGCCGCGCCGCAACCGCCTGATTCGCACCTTTGCCACCAAATCCCAAGTCGAACTTATCGCCGAAAATCGTCTCTCCAGGCTTCGGAAAGCGATCCGAAAAGGTGGTGAGATCAACATTGGCGCTACCTACAACCGCGATCCGAGGACGCTTTGCCATGTTTGCTTGCTCTCGATAAATTTCGCTGATGAATTCACGCGGAGACAACGATCAGAGACAACTATTAAAGATAAGAGCGCTCCGCGTGCGGAAGGCTGAGTCTAGTTCGATGGAGAATTAGTGTCAAACGCCAGCGAGTAAAGATCGTGGCTGTGGAACCGGCCATTAGAACGTCAACTCAGTTTGAAAGTCCGTAGGCCTTATCAAGTGTCCCTCAATCCACCTTCAGTGGCGCAGCCACCGAACCGATCCGGCCGCTGAGGCCGTCGCGCACCACGATGCGCACGTTGTATTCGCCAGGCGCGAGTTCGAGGGCGCCGCGGTAGCTGATGCCCTTCTCTTTGATCGTTGCCAAAGCGTCAGGCTTAGGATGCATATCGAATTTCTTGCCCGTCGGTTCCCCGGCCTTTTCACCCGTGGGGATGGTCGCTATGGCCACGAACTCTAAGACCACGTGATTATCGTCGGCGGTGTCGATCAGGCTGGGATCGGGATCCACATGCACGATGAAGCGAACGCTTTTCTTGCCCGCTTCCTTGCTGGCGACTACATCGTCCCAATGCGCCGCCAGCGACATGCCCGTATAATCCAGCGGCGATTTCAACGCAGTGGCAAGATCGCTGTCGTGGCTAATTTCAGGATTCACCGTGGCATTGGTCACGAAAAATCCGCTGCGTGCGCGCACTTCCACATGGTCGCGCTTCACCTTCACCGCCAGCTTGCGCCATCCCGTCTTGGTATTCGACCGGTCGAGATAATAGCCGATCATGTAGTACTGCTCGGAATCCTGAACCGCGTCCCGAAAGCCCTTTACCAGATCGTTGGAGTTGAAGTACGCCCGCCCACCCGTCGCCGCGGCAAACGATTCAAATGTAGACTGCGTATCCAGTTGCCGATAGCTGGTGCTTCGCAGGTAATTGTTGAATCCGGTGGTGCCGGGGCTGGTCGAGAGGTCATCCGACGCGTTCGGCATGTTCAGTTGCAGACCCTTCACGTCCACTGGATAAAGCGCGATCTGCGCCTCGTTCAGCAATTCCCAGGTGTGCTCATACATGGGCAGCACATCTGACAACGTGTCGCGTCCCGCCGGCGCCAGGCCCATCGTGTTGTCGCTGACGCTGAACGGAAATCCTCCGCCCGCCCAGATCAGCGCCTTGCGCCCCGGCACTCCCCCCAGCGCCCGGGCCACCTGCTGCAGTGCGTCGAGGGTGTTGGTGATCGCAACCCGTTGCTCGAAAGATTCGAAATCAAGCGCCGAATCCTGGACCATCGTCTGGAAAGCCGCCGCTTCTGTCGACACCGCGCTCATCAGCGCGGTGGTCGGAACAGCGGGACTGCCTGCCATGCCGCTCACGCCGCCCGTCTGGCTCCCGATCGGATTCGTGGTTCCGGTAGCGAGCGCCAAGTCTCCGGGCGAATCGGCGACCTGCAGCGGTTCGCCCATCACCTTGTGCAGCGCCGCAATCAGCACCTCCGGATCGCTCGTGAAATCATGAACCACGTGAATGCCCCGGCGGTCGAGTAAAAAAAGTCCAATAGGCTCATGCCGGTCCAGCGATTGCGAAAGATATTTCAGCAACTGGTTGCGGGCATAGGTCTGGTCCAAGAAGGGCGTATTGAGAGCATCCAGGACGATCAGCGTGATCCGCCGAGTCGATCTTCCGCTGCTCGTTACTTCGTTTGTGAACATGTTCGGAGTCGGGCGACGCGTCAGGCGTTCCGGCTGGCTAGCGATTTCCTCGAACGTCGCAATCGGCCGTTCGGAACCATTCTCAAGGACGGTGAAATCCTCTTTCTTCAGGCCGTTGATGTGTGCGCCCGATTTGTCAGTGACGACGACAGGAACCATGACCAGTTCTGTGTGCGCGCTAAACTTGACTTCTGCGCCGCTCTCTTTGTTGTTCTTGTCGTTCGCCGAGCCGGTAACACAAAGAAGTAATACGCCGACGAATGCCAGACGGCGCAACAATCGGCTGCCGAAGGAGATAGAGCGCGAGAAGATACTCATACCCGGCCTCCACGGACATTGAAGAGAAAAAACAACCAACTTACTCGCACACTTTCGACAGGCGAATCAGGTTTCGTGTAATAAGCGGATTATAGGTTCGCCGGCACGCGAGCGACCACTTTTTACAGCTCTTTACAAACACCACATATTGAGCGCCTGCGCTCACTCGTCGTGAAACATGCCGCAATCGAATCGAGGCCGGAAGCCCACGCTCTAAAGTCCTCACTCCACCTTCAACGGCGCCGCCACCGACCCGATGCGCCCGCTCAGGCTGTCCCGCACAACGATGCGCACGTTGTATTCGCCAGGCGCAAGTTCAAGCGACCCTCGATACCCAATTCCCTTCTGCTTAATCGCCGCCAATTGTTCCCGAGTCGGATGCACATCCACTTTCTTCCCCGATGGCTGCTCCACCTGTTGCCCGGTCGGGGTTCGTGCGACCGCCACAAAATCCAGCGCCACGTGATTATTGTCGGCTACGTCGATCAAGTCTGCGTCCGGCGCCACGTGCACCTCATACCGCACACTTTTCTTGCCCGCTTCCTGGCTCGGCTGAACCTCGTCCCACCGCGCCACCAGCGACAGTGCCGAGTAGTCGAGCGGCGACTTGAGCGCCGCCGCCAGATCGCTATCGCGGCTCACCTCAGGATTTATGGTCGCGTTCGTCACAAAAAATCCCGTCCGCGTGCGCACCTCCACGTGTTCGCGCTTCACCTTCACCGCAAGTTTGCGCCATCCGGACTTCGTGTTCGATCGATCGAGATAGTAGCCAATCATGTAATACTGCGCGGAATCGTTCACCGACTGGCGAAAACCCTTCACCAAATCGTTGGAGTTGAAATACGGCCGGCCGCCGGTCGCCGCCGCGAATGTTTCCAGCGTCGCCTGCGTATCCAGCTGACGCCAACTCGCGCTGCGCGTGAAAGCGCCCGGATGGTTTGGATTATTCGGTACAGCAATCGCAGCCGACGGCATGTTCGATGTCAGTCCCTTCACATCGATCGGATAGAGCGCAATCTGCGCGTCGTTGAGCAACTGCCATGTTCGCTCATAGAGCGGCAGCACATCGCTCAGCGAATCTCGGCCCGCGGGCGCAAGCTGCATTGTGTTGTCGCTGACACTGAAAGGAAATCCTCCGCCCGCCCAAATCAACGATTTGCGCCCCGGGAACCCAGCTAAAGCCTGCGCGACCTGCTGCATCGCCTCAAGCGTATAAG
>JBAWBE010000613.1:0-10299 GCA_049589635.1 Terriglobales bacterium | reverse complement strand
ACAGCGATCAATCGGTGATTGGCAACCAGGTTCGGTGAATGCCCTCAGAGAAACTACGTCCCAATCAAGGCGCGTCAGGGTAGCGCCAAGGCTTTGTATCTATTGGCAAAAACCTTGCACATCGATGACGTTAGGGATTGACAGCCTGCCCGTATTCTTATTAAATCACTGCGCTCCCCCCAAGAGCAGCCCCGCTCATTGAGCTGCAACATTCCTTGAGACGCAAGACCTTGAGGCGAAACTCCCAAAGGAGGTTCGTGCGTATGAATACTATCCGTGGCCCCCTAACCTTAGCTGTGTTTTCCGCACTGCTGCTTATTGCGGCTCGTCCGGCGCTCGCTCAAACCGAAATCGTGCTCTACAACTTCTGTTCTCAGCCCAACTGTGCAGACGGAGAGGGCCCGTCGTCCAGCCTCACGCGCGACGGCGCGGGAAATTTCTACGGGACCACCGCGCTGGGCGGCGCGAACATGGATGGCACGGTCTTTGAGCTCTCTCCAAACGGCTCCGGCGGGTACAACGAGACTGTCTTATACAGCTTCTGCTCGGTCCAGAACTGCGCCGACGGCAACGACCCAACTTCGGCTGTGATTTTCGACGGCGCCGGAAATCTCTACGGCACAGCCTGCTCCGGTGGCGCTAACGGACAAGGCGTCCCCTCAGCGTGCGGCGCTGGTTTTGACGGATATGGCGTCGCGTTCGAACTGAGCCCCAAGCCGCCCGGTGGTTGCCCGAGCGGCAGCAACACTGGTGATGGCTGGTGCGAAACCGTCCTCTACAGTTTCAAGTCAACGCCCGACGGCGCCTCCCCGTTCGCCGGCTTCACCTTCGACCCATCGGGCAACCTCTACGGCACAACCTATGGCGGAGGCAGCGGATCGGGGACGGTCTACGAGTTATCCTCGAACGGCAAAGGCGGCTGGAGTGAGTCCGCGCTCTATAGCTTTTGCGCCCAGCCGAAATGCGTCGACGGCGCCCGCCCCGACGGGCAGTTGCAAGCCGCCAACGGAACCCTTTACGCGACAACCGAAAGTGGCGGCGCTTCAGCGGCTGGCACTGTGTTCGGACTAAGCCTCGAGTCGCACGGTGCTTGCCCAAGTGGCAGCTATACGGGTAACGGTTGGTGCGAGGCCATTCTTCACGACTTCGCGGGCCACCCGAAGGACGGCTACTATCCCTCCGGCACTCCGACGCTCGATAGCGCGGGGAATCTCTATGGCACGACCGTTTATGGAGGTAACGGGAGGTGCAACGTTAACAAGGGGTGCGGCGCAGTTTGGAAGATGACTCCTTCCGGTGGAACGTATACGGAAGAGCTTCTTCATTCCTTCCAGTCCGGACCCGGGCTCTTCGGATGCTGTTTCGGGATTCAAGCCCCCGACCTGCCCTTGCCCGGCGTCGTTCTCGATTCGTCCGGAAACCTCTACGGCATGACGACCTACGGGGGCAGCCCTTCGTACTGCCAGGAAAAGGGGAAACTGCCCGATGTAGAAGGCTGCGGCGCGATGTTCGAACTCGTAAGGCGTCCAAAAGGGACGAAATATACAACTGAGCTTCTTTGGATCTTCACTTTCGTGGATGGCGCGAATCCCTTGTCCAGCCTGATTTCGGTGGGCGGCAATCTCTATGGCACAACCTACAACGGTGGCCTCGGCGGCTTTTGCCCATCTCTCGAAGGTTGCGGGATCGCCTTCGAGTTCACTCCGTAAGGTATGCAAGGGTTAGTTACGCAAAACATTACTGAAAAGCCACCACGTTTTTTCTAACTGTGGCGATGTGAGATCGGAAGAGAGTTGAGGAGAGGGATATGCGAGGCGTTCTGAAGTTAGCCGTACTTACCGCGCTGTTGCTGGTTGCTTTTCCGCAAGCGCACGCTCAGCCCGAAGCCGTGCTCTACAACTTCTGTTCTCAACCGAACTGTGTAGACGGTGCGAATCCGGCATCCAGCCTCATGCCCGATGCCGCAGGCAACTTCTACGGCACCACCCAACTAGGCGGCGCGAATCTGGATGGCACCGTCTATGAGCTTTCTCCAAACGGCTCCGGCGGCTACAACGAGACCGTCTTATACAGCTTTTGCTCCCTCCAGAACTGCGCAGATGGATCGTATCCCTACTCCAACGTGACTTTCGACGGCCGAGGCAATCTCTATGGCACAACTTATTACGGCGGCCTTCTAGCATCCGGCCCTTATTCCGGATACGGCCTCGTGTTCGAGTTGAGCCCCGCGCCGCAAGGTGGTTGCCCAAGCGGCAGCAACACCGGCAATAGTAACGCTTGGTGCGAAACCGTCCTCTACAGTTTCACGTCAAACCCCGACGGTGCCTTCCCATTTGCCGGCATCACCTTCGACTCCTCCGGTAATCTCTACGGCACAACCTATGGCGGAGGCAGCGGGACTGGGACGGTTTACGAGTTGTCCCCGAACGGCAAAGGTAGCTGGAGCGAGCAGGTTATCTACGATAAGGGAGGCTATGCCGGATTAACTATCGACGGCTCCGGCAACCTCTACGGCGCCGACGACGCGGGAAAGGGCCATGTTTTCGAGCTGTCACCAAACGGAAGCGGCGGTTGGAATGCCATCGTCCTTCACACCTTCACGTCCAACCGGACCGACGGGAACATTCCCGAAGGGACTCCTGTTCTCGACAGCGCCGGAAATATCTATGGCACGACCTTTGAAGGCGGCGCGACACTAGGCATGGGAACGGTTTGGAAGCTGACTCCCGGCCCATCGGGAGAGTATTCCCAGAATATTCTTCATAACTTCATTTGGAGTTATGGCTCCAATCCGAAAGGTGGGGTCGTGCTCGACTCATCCGGCAACATTTACAGCACGACCGCATACGGTATTCACCGGTCACCCTGCTACGACGGATGCGGCACTGTCTTCGAGATGGCCAACAACGGTTCGAGCTACGAGTGGACGTTTGTCTGGAGTTTTAAAGGCACAGACGGCGGTAATGCTGTAGACACATTGATTCTGGACGGCGGCAATCTTTACGGAACCGCGTACGGCGGCGGAAAATCCAGCTACTGTCCAGGCGCCGGTGGTTGCGGCGTTGCGTTCGAGCTAAATCCATCGGCCAGGGTGACAACGACCGTGCTCACCTCTTCGCCGAATCCATCCACCCAGGGAGAAGCAGTGACCTTTACAGCAGTAGTAACTCCCGCGCCGCCCGATGGAGAAACCCTGACCTTCAAGACCTCGAAGCTACTCGGAACAGCACCATTGAACGGCGGTACGGCAGTGTTCACGACCTCGACGTTGCCCGTAGGCACGCCTCATGTCAAAGCAGTGTACGGCGGAGACAAGCTCTTCGAAGACAGCACGTCGAATGGAGTGCAGCAGGTGGTGCAGCGGTAACCGACAGGACTTCCCTCAGAATTGATGGCTGGGCGGGTGGGCCACATCTGCGGGGAAAGTACGGCGCGGGCCTTGCCCTTGAATGCCGACACAAAAGAACTGGGGGTGCGCCACTTCTCGCGCGTTTCGAGAAGTGGCCATCCGCGACGCCGGCAGAACCATGCCAATGAAAAATCCCCTAATTCGCTCACTTTCACGAACCCTCGAGAATCAGATTTATTTTTTTGAGATTCGAGATTCGAGATTCGTAGTTTCTTCGCCCGCCATGCGATAAATGTACGTACAATAAAGTCAACAGTTCCACGTGGAACATATCGCAAAAATGAAGATTGGTTCTGCCGCGATTGCTGAGAGAAGAAAAAGGACAGCCCGGAGCCCCCCAAGGCCGTCCTTATGATCCCTCCCGGTTAGAAGGGCAACTGAACCTAAGATAGCTTCAGGACGTTTCGGGAAGGTTGCGGTTCTGTGAAAATCCGGTAAATTCCATGGCACCGTACCCTCCACCAAAATTGTCATCCTGAGCAAAGCGAAGGACCTGCTGTTTTGTGCCCCGGCAAGACACGCGCGTTAGAAATCACACTCCGCTGTGATCGCCCGCGCAGCCCGTGTCACTCCTTCCGCTGCTATATTGAGAATCACATTTAAGGAATTGAATCAGAAATCATGCCCCGCAAAACCGAGCAATCCCGCAAGCTGCACAAGCGCGCCGAGCAGTTCATTCCCGGAGGCGTGAATTCGCCAGTCCGCGCCTTCCGCGCCGTCGGAGGAGATCCGCTCTACATCGTCCGTGGACAAGGCTCGCACATCTGGGACGCGGACGGCAACGAATACATCGACTACATCGGTTCCTGGGGACCGCTAATTCTAGGTCACGCCGCTCCAACAGTCATCGAAGCTTTGATTAACGCGGCGCGCAACGGCACGAGCTTCGGCGCGTCCACTCCGTCCGAAGCCGATCTCGCGGAGCTAGTGATCTCGGCCCTCCCGCACATGGAGAAGCTGCGCTTCGTCAGTTCAGGCACCGAAGCGACCATGTCGGCAATCCGCCTGGCGCGCGCCTACACCAAGCGCAAATACATAGTGAAGTTCGAAGGCTGCTATCACGGACACGCCGACGCGTTGCTAGTGAAAGCCGGATCAGGCGTGGCAACGCTAGGAATCCCAGGATCGGCAGGCGTTCCCGAGGAGTTCACGCAGTTCACGCTAGCGCTCCCATACAACGATACCGACGCGCTGGAGCTGGCATTCAAGAAGTACAAGCACCAGATCGCCTGCGTGATCGTCGAGCCGGTCGTGGGAAATATGGGCTGCGTTCCACCCGCTCGTGGATACCTCGAAGCTCTGCGCGCCATCACGACGCAAGACAACGCACTGCTGATCTTCGACGAAGTGATGACGGGCTTTCGCCTGGCCTACGGCGGAGCGCAGGAACTCTACGCGATCAAGCCCGACCTGACAACGATGGGCAAGATCATCGGCGGAGGCCTGCCAGTCGGCGCCTACGGAGGCCCAAGCGAAATCATGAACATGGTCGCGCCGTTAGGTCCCGTTTATCAGGCAGGAACTCTGTCCGGCAACCCGCTGGCAATGGCCGCAGGTTACGCAACGCTGCGCTACCTGCGCGAGCACAAAGATGTCTATGCGAAACTCGATAAGCTGGCCGGCGAACTAGTAGCAGGCGTGAACGCAGCCGCGAAAGACGCAGGCATCCAGATGTGCCACAACCGAGTCGGATCGATGTTCACATGGTTCTTCGCGCCGGGCCCAGTGACCGACTGGACCTCCGCCGCCAAAAGCGACACCGAAGCCTTCGGCCGCTTCTTTCGCTCAATGCAGGAGAGCGGAGTGTACTTGCCCCCTTCGCAGTTCGAAGCGGCGTTCCTAAGCGCGGCGCACACCGAACACGACGTTCAGAAGACTATAGCAGCGGCCAAGCAAGCGTTTGCAGCGGTGCACGCGTAGAGAAATGTCAGCCAACCGCTTTCATCATCTCTGACATTGTCACAAACTCGTACCCCTGCTCCTTATATCGCCGGATCAGATTGTCTGTTGCGATTACCGTTTGCGCTCGATCCGCACCCAGCGCGGAATGTCCGCCATCGTGCAGGAGAATGATGTCGCCGCCTCCCTCGCGAATCCGACGCGCAACCTTGGCCTCGATCACCGTCGCAGGTGGCGCGTTCCAGTCATAACCAGTGACGTTCCACATAACCGTTTCGAAACCAAGCTCGCGGGCAATGCGCAGAGTCGCAGGACGTCTCCCGCCAAACGGTGGACGAAACAGTTTGGAATGCGCTCCGATCGCGTCGTGCAGAGCCTGACGGCAATTCGTCAGCTCAGCCCGCGTTTGCGCCTCCGACTGAAAGATGAGCCGAGGATGCGTGAAAGTATGATTGCCAACGACGTGTCCCGCGGCGGCAACGGCACGCGCAACGTCAGGCCGCTCACGCACGTAGTGTCCGATCATAAAAAAGGTCGCTCGCACGTCGTGCTTCGCCAGCACCTCGAGCAGCTTCAGGGTGTGGAGATCATTCGGCCCATCGTCAAAGGTCAGCGCAAGCTGTTTGCTGCCGCGCATTCCCGAGGCAAATGTCCGTCCAAACCATTGCCCAGTCGGCGCCATGGACTGGTAGCCAGCCGCGCCGGCAGCGGCGGCCGCCGCGAGCCCAATCAGAGCGGGAAGCAAGATGGAATGATATTGCAGAAGTTAGAAGTCAGACTGAAGAAGTGAAACCAAGTTCCGAATTCCAGGCCTCAGACGATTGAATCCCGGTTTTACTTCTTCAATCTGACTTCTAACTTCTGACTTGTTCTTTTATTGCGCGTTCGCCCGAAGCAATATATTCTGCTCACGTCCTGCCATGGCCAAGCTTTTCGAGCTTCCCCGTTACATTGCAGTCGAAGGTCCGATCCGAGTCGGCAAGAGCACGCTGGCGCGGGTTCTCGGAGAGCGCTTGGCCGCCCAGCGCGTCATCGAACCCGAAGACAATCCATTTCTGAAGTCGTTCTACGAAGGCGAGCCAGGCGCGGCCTTCCAGGCACAGTTGTCATTTCTGATCCGGCGCTTCGAGCAGCTCCGCGCGCTCGATTTGGGACCGCGCTCGAATAAGACCGTGGTCGCCGACTACATTTTTGAAAAGGACAAGATTTTTGCCTGCCTCAACCTGAACGATCAGGAGCTCGACACCTACAACCGCTATTTCAATTTCTTTCGCGAACAGGTGCCGACGCCCGACCTCGTGATCTATCTACAGGCCACGCCCGAAGTCCTGAAAAAGCGGCTGAAGAAAAAGAACGCCACGAGCGAGAAATCGCTCAGCGAAGACTATCTAATGGAAGTCGTCAAGGCCTACGAGCACTTCTTCTTTCACTACACGCAGTCAGATTTGCTGATCGTGAACACCAGCGAAATCGACTTCGTCGACCGCAACGAAGACCTGCAAGAGCTGCTGAAAAAAGTCTCGGCTCCCATCAAGGGCACGCAGTACTTCCTGCCGCTCGGGAGCGAGAATGCGGCCAGTGCGTAGACTTCACTTTTCGTGTCTTGGCAGTGTGAGTACCGATAGTCCTTTGCCGACTTTTGCAAACTCTGGATCTGCGGTAACGAGCCAAGCTCCCCGGTCGATGGCGAGTTCCGCGGCAAATGCGTCGGCGTAGCCCAGGCCATGTTTCTGCTTCAGAGCACCCGCCCGGGAAGCACGTTCCCGATCCACAGCAATAATCGCGATGGGCATCTCGATCAAGCTCGCCTCTGCTTCGCGGGCCTTTGCTTCGCCGCGGTAGCGCCATTCTATGTAGAAGACCTCGCCCCAATTCACGGCCGACATCAAGAGCGGCAAATCCTGACGCGCGGCCTCGCCCAGGAGGTGTCGAACTCTTTCCGCACTCCCGCGTCGAGCCTCAAAAAAGGCGATTAGTGCGTTCGCGTCGAGAACGTACCGTCGCGACATCCCTCGTGAAATGGTCATCGATCTTCCCGTTCGCGCTCACGCCTGCGTTCTTCAAAGAGCCCCTCGAATGCAGATGGCTCGCCGAGGCCCGGCTTGAGCGACCCCATGATCTCGTTCAGGCGCCGCTCGGTTATCGGAGTCAGCACCAGCCTCCCGTTGTCTTCGGTCCACACGGCGTGAGTTCCTTTGTCGAGACCGTACTCTTCGCGTAACTCCGCCGGGATTACCACTTGCCCCTTGGAACTTATCACTGTTCGAAAGCTTCGCATGACTTAAATCTTACCGTTGGGTAAGACGATTGTCAATTGTCTTACCACCCTTTATCCCGTGTGTATCGACTACCGCCCCGTCTGCAGCTATAATCCCCTCATCGTCATCCAAAGACGCAGCAGGCTCTATCCGCAACTGCGGAGGGGCACTGGAGGGCAAGATGAGTCTCACCCCGATCGGCGGGCCTTCGGCCAGCCGCAAGATCACGACTGCTACCATCCGCGAAAAGAAGCTCCACCGCGATCCCATTTCCTGCCTGACCGCTTACGACTACGCCACCGCGCGCCTCGTCGACGAGGCGGGCATTGACATCATCCTGGTCGGCGATTCGCTTGCCATGACCATGCTGGGCTACGAGAACACGCTTTCGGTCACCGTCGACGAGATGCTGCACCACGTGCGCGCGGTGCGGCGCGGCGTGAAAAACGGGATGCTCATCGCCGACATGCCGTATGGCTCGTATCATGCGACCGCCGAGGAGGCGATCCATAATGCCGCTCGCTTTGTAAAAGAAGCGGGCGCCGAGGCGGTCAAGATCGAAGGCGGCGAAAAGCGCGTGGATGTGATCCGCCGCGTGATCGACGCCGAGATTCCCGTCGCCGGCCACATTGGCCTGACGCCGCAGTCGGTCAACGTAATGGGCGGCTACAAAGTGCAGGGCAAAACGCTGAGTGCGATCGAACAGCTCATGCGCGATGCGGTGGCGCTGGATCGCGCGGGCGTGTCCTGTATTTACCTCGAAGGCATTCCTCGCGAAGTGGCGGCGATGATTACAACCGAGGTCGAGACGCCAACGATCGGCATTGGCGCCGGGCCCGATTGCGACGGACAGGTGCTGGTCTTCCACGATCTGGTCAACCTGACGTTTGGCCATCCCGCAAAGTTCGTACGCCGTTACGGAGACGCGGCCGCGCTGATCACGGAATCTGTGCTGGCATTCAAGGCCGACATAACCGCGCACCAGTTTCCAAACGACAGCGAGTCCTACCATTTGCCGAAGGAGACGCAGGCCGCACTCGAAACCATACTTCACCGCAAACGCGCGATGCGGTAATAATAGCGATGCAATGTAAAAACGAGCGGGAGAAGATTTCCATGCGAGTCAGCGTTCCGCGAATTGGCAGCGCGCGAGTGTGCGCGTCCATTCTTGGTCGAAACATCCTTCCGCTCGCCCTTGTCTCGTTCGCATTATTAGCCGCGCTGGTGGCCTGCTCCAAGCCTCCGAGCGAGGCCCCCGCTAGTACCAATGTCGCGCCCAAGACAACCGGGCTGGAGTCGATTCCGCCTGGCGATCCCAAGAAGTATCCGCCTTTTCAGGATATGCGCGGCTGGAAGAATCCCTATTTTGTTGTGCGTGACGATGGAATCGGTTTTGTCGATCTTTCCAATCGCGAGGTTCATATTCTGACCCCCGAGCAAATTCCTGCGGAGCTGGTCTCGCTCGGATCGGACGCCTGGCCTTATGGACGGGTTGTGCTGGTCGCCGAAGCCGCCCCCAAGAGTTCCACTGATGCTGCGAAAGCCGAGATACGCAAGAACCGCGGTCTCCTTATGGGCACGCTGAAAGATCTCGACGTCGGGGTGCAAGAGGCTCCATGAGCGCGACGCACCTGTGAAGATCTGCGTCAGCATTGCGGAAGCGCGCGCTGCCTGCCACGAAGCGCGCGACCGTTTCGAGCGCCGTGATTCTGCACCTCCACCAAAGACCAGCCTTAGTCTCGGACTTGTGCCGACGATGGGCGCCTTGCACGCCGGGCATTTGTCGCTGGTGCTCGCGGCAAAGTCGCGCTGCAAAGTTGTCGCGGCTTCTATCTTTGTGAATCCCACTCAGTTTGGACCTTCGGAAGATTTTGCCAAGTATCCTCGTTCGTTCGAGAGCGATTGCGCCGCGCTCGAAAAGGAAGGCGTTGACATTGTCTTCGCTCCGACTGCCGAGGAGATGTACCCGAAGGGTGAGACGACCTGGGTCACGGTAGAGGGACTGAGCGAGCGGCTCGATGGGCGCTCGCGGCCCGGACATTTCAGGGGCGTGACGACGGTTGTATCGAAACTCTTTCACATCCTTGAGCCGGATGCAGCGTTCTTCGGCCAGAAAGATGCGGCGCAACTGGCCGTGATCCGGCGTATGGTTCGGGATTTGAATTTCCCGGTTGAGGTCGTCGGCTGTCCGATCGTTCGTGAGCCTGATGGACTGGCCATGAGTTCACGCAACGTTTACCTCAGCACTGAACAGCGGGCGCACGCGCTCGTTCTGCGTCGTTCTTTGGAGTCCGCGGAACGCGAATTTCATGCCGGGGAGCGTAGTGTTGCCCAGCTGAGCAAGACGGCTCGAAAAGTAATTGCCGATGAACCGCAGGTCCGCCTCGACTATCTCGAGATCGTTGATCCCGAAACGCTCGAACCCGTCGATCACATCTTGCAACCCGCTCTGGTTGCGGTCGCCGCTTACGTGGGACCCACACGGCTAATCGACAATGTTGTGCTCAATCCTTGACGAGCAGCCGGAATGGCACAGACAGGAATGGGCTGTCCGCAATCCCATAACGCAGCGGCGCTTCAGCTGCCTTCGTGATTCCAATGCGCGGGCCGATTGCGACGCGGCGCACCCGAAATCCATCGTCCGCAATCTGCAAATCAGATTTCGAGCTCACAAAACTCTTTCCGTTGTCGCGAGCGCGCGTCACGTCGAAGGCTTCGCACATGAGTCCCGGG
>JBAWBE010000612.1:0-11841 GCA_049589635.1 Terriglobales bacterium | reverse complement strand
GGGCCTGACTGTCACTTATCGATGGATCGAAGGCGAACTCCGCCGAGCCGAACGTCTCCCGGCGTTTGCGTCGTCGGCCGTGCATGCCTAGCGGTATGACAAATGCGTGCATCGCCGTGGAAGAGCGGCCCTCAAGGGCCGCGTAATTCCCCCCTGAAATCAGCCCGGGCTTTAGCCCCGGGGTCCTCTTCCCGACGGACAGCGCAAACCTGACAAATCAAATCTGCGAATCAAATCTGCGAATCAAATCTGCGAATCAATGAACCTCCCGCTCCGCACCTACCCAAAAGCGTTTCCGCAGCGCTTTTCGATCTAACTTCCCCGCCGGCGTCTTAGGAATTTCCTCCACAAACTCCACCGACTTGGGAGCCTTCACTCCCCCAAGTCGAGCCTTGCAGTGCGCAATAATCTCCTCCGCCGTAACCGCCGCGCCGCGCCGCATAACCACGAACGCTTTCACCGCCTCGCCCCACTTCTCGTCCGGCACGCCGATCACGGCGCACTCCTGTACCTCGGCGATCGCCATGATGCCTGCCTCGACCTCCGCGCAATAAACATTAAAGCCGCCGCTGATAATCATGTCCTTCTTGCGGTCGACAATATAAACATATCCATCTTCATCGATGTATCCCACATCGCCCGTATGGTGCCACCCATACTTGCGAATTTCCGCCGTAGCCTCCGGCAGGTTGTGATATCCGCCGCTCACGAGCGTGCCGCGCGCCACAATTTCGCCCCGTTCCCCCGGAGGAAGAATGCGGCCGGCCTCATCCATAATGGCGACGCGCACCGAAGCCGTCGCCTTCCCGCAACTCCGTAGCCGCTCGGGATGATCCCCACCCGCCGCCTCCGCCACCGTGCGCGCGTCCAGAAACGTAAGCAGCATCGGCGCCTCCGTCTGTCCATAAGATTGGCACATGCAAGGTCCAAAGACTTCCACGCCCTGCTTTAATTTGTCAGGCGAGACCGGCGAAGCCGCCAGCAGAAACACCCGCAGACTCGAATAATCAAACTTGCCCAGCTCCGGATGCGCCAGCAGCGAATAAAACGCGGTAGGCGGAAGAAAAAGATGGGTCACCCGATGCCGCTCGATCGCCTCCAACACCTGCGCCGCGTCGAATCCCGGCAAAATGATGTTCGCGCCTCCAAGAGCAAACATCGTGAATGCCACCACCCCCGCCGCATGAGAAAGCGGCGCAGTGCAAAGGCAGACAGGGTCGGTGTTATCCGCACTCTTCCAATAGCACAGCGCCATCTCGGTCATCGTGCCCCACGCAAGGTTAGTAACCCGCACTCCCCGGGCCGGGCCGGTCGTTCCGCCGGTTGGAACAAGTCCCATCATCTGCCCGAGATTGCCGTAGGCATCGTTGCCATCAAGATCCGGCGCTTCCGGGTTGCGAGTGCGATCCCTATCTCCGCGATGCGCATCGTCCCGCGTCCCCTCCGCGCAGCCAGACTCCATGAAGCGAGCGAGTGACGGATTCTCCCCGTCTTCGCAATCGATGCAAATCAGGTGCCGCAAAGAAGGAACGCACCGGCGAATCTCTTCCACCGGCTCACGAAAGCGGCTGTGATAAAACAGCCAGGTAGTCTCGGAATAAATCAGGAATTCGACATTGGCATCCGTCGCGTTGCGAAAATTAATTGGAACCCACGCCGCTCCCGCCCGCAGAATTCCCAGCATGCAAAACAGCACAGCCGCATCGTTGTGCGAATAAATCGCCGCTCGCTCTTCCCGCTCCACCCCATTTGCCCGCATCGCTTGAGCGATGCGCTCGCTGAAATCCCGAGTCTCCGCGTATGTGTAGCAAGCGTCTCCATCCTCGATCGCGACACGCCCAGAGTGAATATCCGTGCTCTTGTCGAAATAGTCGATCGCTCGCATCTTTTTCCAGCCGTAAACGACTTCCAATCGTATGCGGCAAACTACGCCATCATCCGCGCCTTCGAAAGCCCATGCGTTTCGAGAACGCCCAAAATCTCGCGATGCCCAAACGCCTCCGCCGCCGAAGCAAATCCCACCTTCCTCGGAGCCCCATGCACCAGATTGTGCGCCGCGAATGCCTGAATCAGCGCCGTCTGCCGATAGCAGGACGTGCCAAACACCGCGCACTGCACCGAATCTGTACTCCCCCGCCCAACAATCACATCAATCGTCCGATGCTCCTGCGGATTTTCGCGCGGCGGCGTCCCGCCCGTCACCGCGTTCGCCATCTCAGCCAGCTTTTTCTCGCGCTCAGCAGTCGGCAGCGGACGAATCTGCTCCTCAAATAATTTCTCCGTTGCCGCTACGCCCTCCATAATCTCCCGGTCGAGCAGTCCTCCAAACGACCGCACATTCGCAATCTGCGGATGATCCTTGTACCACACCGGATGCGGAAACCCTCCCCACGCCAGCGCCAGCTGTGTTTGAATGCTGCCCGGCACCACAACGTCATAGCGCGTAGCGCGCGGCCATTCTTTAAACGCATTCTGCTCCAGGTAATAAGCGTCCGTCTGGATCACCGCAAAAATCGTCTGCGTCGACCCAAATGTCGGGTTCCCCTTGAACATCGTCAGCACTTCCAGCGTGTCAATGCCGCGATGCGTCTCGAGGCACAGCCGAATCGCCGAGTCGCTCACCGCCGACATAAATGCCGTAGCTGGAGCCGCTAGCAATCCGCGTTCGGCAAACTTCCCGCCCCACTTCGCCGCCACTTCGCGAATCCACGCCTGCTCGCCGCCGATGTCCACATAGTGGCACCCAGCCTTCAGCGCCGCTTCAATCACGCGCGGCCCGTTATAGATGAACGGCCCGGCAGTATTGCAAACCACCGTCGCGCCCGAAAAAAGCCGCGTGAGTTCATCTACCGACCCAGACGTTTCCACGATTTCGTACTTCGCCGTTTCAATCCCCGGCACGCGCGACATCACATCTTCCAGCCGCGCCCGGCTGCGTCCCGCAGCAATAAACGCCACGTTATATTCGCGCAGAAATTCCGCGATCAGCCGTCCCGAAAAACCATTGGCCCCATAAACCACTACCGGTTTTTTATCGCTCATGTTGCCTCGCTGTTGCTGTCCACGTCTGACGTCGATTTTGCATGTGTAGTGCGGACACTCCTGTCCGCGCTGCCAGCTTATTTGCCGCACGCCCGCGGACCGGAGTGTCCAGAGCTACACGAGTCGTTCCCATTCGCGCCGCGCGTAAACTGCCCGTCCATAAGCCCCAAGAATGCGAATCACCAATCCGCGAAAATCCACGCAGATCCGCGGAGAAGAAGTTGTTCGTCCCACTTCCCACTCCACCCCGAATCGGGTATCCTTTCGGCACCGAGGGCTAATTCTAGGCAAAAGTATCTTTTTGGCTAGTAGGCACGTTTCGGTAACCTAATATCGCTCGGGGACTACGCCCATGCACCAGAACAATTGCCCCGTCAAGCTGACCGCTTCCGTCATCGGCGGAAAGTGGAAACCGTCGCTCCTCTTTCACCTTGAGGGCCACACCCGGCGGTTCTGCGAGCTACAGCGCCTCATTCCCGGCCTCACAAAAAAAATGCTCACGCAGCATCTGCGTGAGCTCGAACGCGACGGCATCGTCCGCCGCAAGGTCTACGCCGAGGTTCCACCGCGCGTCGAGTACTCTCTCACCCGCCACGGAGATAGCCTCAAGCCGATTCTCAAACTGATGTCGGCCTGGGGGAACAGACACCGCGCCCGCTACGGCTTGACCGTGATCCGCCCTCAAAACGAGCGTCCTCAAGACGCGCGACCTCAAAAGTCCACACCCGAGCATTCTCTCGAGAGAGCCTCGCCGAACCCGCCGCTCATGCCTCGCCTCGTAGTCGCGAACGATGCTCGCGACCTCAAAGCCTCGCTATGAGTTCGACCGCCCAAAGCGCCGCCGGAAAAGCGCTCCTCTCACGCTACGACAACGTCTTTCTGCTCGATGGCGTGCGCACGCCTTTCATCGAATACAACACCGCTCTCGGTTTAGTCTCTCCCACTGACCTCGGCATCAAGGCTGCGCGTGCAGTTTTTCACCGCGCCAACGTCGCGCCGACCGATGTCGACATCGTGATAGCCGGCAACATGGCTCAGGCATCTTTCGACGCCTACGTCCTGCCGCGCCACGTCGGGCTCTACTCGGGCGTTCCCATCGATGTCCCCGCTCACCTCGTCCAGCGCGTCTGCGGTACCGGCGTAGAAGCCATTCTTCAAGCCGCCGACAACATCAAGCTGGCGAAAGCCAATTTAGCGCTAGTCGTCGGCGCCGAATCCATGTCGCGCAATCCAATCGCCGCCTACACCCACCGTGCTGGATTTCGCATGGGCGAAGTCGAGTTCAAAGATTTCCTGTGGGAAGCACTACTCGATCCCTGCCCAAACAAAACCATGGGTGGGACCGCCGAGAATCTCGCCAGGCAATACTCGATCACGCGCGAAGACGTAGACGAATTCGCCGCCGAGAGTTTCGCACGCGCCATTGCCGCGCAAAAAAGCTGCTTCCTGAGCGGAGAGATCGCGCCCATCACCACTGAAAGTTTTGAGTTAGAAGGCTATTCACCCCGCGGACTCAAGCTGCCCCGCGGAACCGAAAAGTTGAGCGAAGATACTCACATCCGCCCCTCGCCGCTCGAAGTCCTGGCGAAATTAAAGGCAGCCTTCGGGGGCGTTCAAACCGGCGGCAACAGCTCCGGAATCGTTGACGGCGCCGCCGCCACGCTCGTGGCCTCCGCTGACTATTTAAGGAATCACAATAAAGATCCGCTGGCGCGAATCGTAGCCGGAGCCGTAGTGGCCGTCCCGCCGGAGATCATGGGCATCGCGCCCGTCCCGGCCATTCAAGCACTTCTTAACTCAACGGGTCTGAGCGTGTCCGAAATCGATCGCGTCGAAATCAACGAAGCTTTCGGCGCCCAGGTCCTCGCCTGCCAACGCGAACTCGGCCTCGACCGCAAAAAGCTCAACGTCAATGGAGGCGCAATCGCCATCGGTCACCCCCTAGCCGCCACTGGAGTTCGCCTGGCCATCACAGTGTCGCGAGAACTAAAGCGCGCCAACGCCCGTTACGGCATCGCCTCGGCCTGCATCGGAGGCGGCCAGGGCATCGCGTTGCTGGTCGAGAATTCCGCCCGCTCCAACTAGCCCGCGAACTCTCACGCAGTCTTCTTCTGCGGCAGCGCGAAAGGAATTACCTTCCCCTGCTCTTCCGCCGGAACCCACTTCGTTGCCTTTTTCTTGAAATTGCTCGGTATGTAGAACTCGATGATTTTCGCCATAAGTCACCTCACTAGTAATAGCGACAAACGGCCCCGAAACGTGTCGCGCAAAACGAAATTCTTCAGATCAATTCAGACGCCTTCAGATTCTCTTCATCGCGGCAAAGTCGCTGCAACAGTTTTGCCCAATTCCGCGTCATAGAGGACTCGAGGGCCATGTTTCCATGTTTCGTTCGACATCCTTCCGATCGTTCTCCGCGTCCACCTCAGTTTTCTTTTCAATCCTGCCGTGTCTTTTGCTGTCGGTCTTTACACCCTATGGCGCCGCCGAACCGATTCCCGTGAAAACCGCGCAGGCGGCAGCCCATACTTTCCTGGTACTGCGAACGCAGGAAGGGAAAGCGGCTGCCGTCGGAGAGATGACTCAAACCACGCGAGCGGCGCGGGTTACGACCGAAGTCAAGTTTAGGTTTGACGACGGATCGATATATGAGGAAACAACAGTCTTCTCGCAGCATCGGGTCTTTCGAGTGCTGAGCGATCACACCCTCCAGACTGGACCGTCCTTCAAAGAGCCGATGGAAGTATGGGTCGACTGCCGTACCGGTGAAGTAAAGGTTCGCGACATGAAGCACGGGAAAAATGAAAAGGATGGTAAAGACAATAAAAATAACGACAACGTCACCACCTCCCACCTGAAGATCCCCGCCGATCTGGCGAACGGCATCGTCCCATTCATCATCGAAAATTTCCCCGACGAAGCCGAGCACACGGTGACAATGCTCGTCGCGACCCCGAAACCAAGAATCGTAAAGCTGATCCTCTCTCCTCAAGGCGAAGACACATTTTTGATAAGCAAGACGAAATACAAAGCCGCGCGCTATGTCGCGAAACCCAAAATTGAGGGGGTAGCGGGCGCAGTGGCGCCCTTGGTGGGAAAACAACCCCCGGACGCGCAGTTCTGGGTGTTCAAAGGACCGGTGCCAGCCTTCCTCAAATCCGCGGGCCCACTATCTGCGGACAATATCGTCTGGCAGATCGAACTCGCCACGCCAATGTGGTCTGGCGATGGGAAGAAATGATGCAGAGAAATAACGATACGCCGCACAAAAGTTGTGCGCATAAGCCAACACGAAACTCAAAATCCAAGCTCGCTCAATCCAGCATGATCATCCGGACGCCGCCCGAGCGGCCAACGATATTTGCGTTCCGCTTCCTTGATCGGCAGGTCATTGATGCTCGCGAACCGCACGCGCATCAAACCATTTTCGTCAAACTCCCAATTCTCATTCCCATACGAGCGAAACCACTGCCCCGAATCGTCGTGACATTCATACGCGAAGCGCACCGCAATGCGATTCTCCGTAAACGCCCATAGCTCCTTGATGAGCCGGTAGTCCAATTCCCGAGTCCACTTACGTCGTAGAAAGGCCACAATCTCTTCTCTTCCATTGACGAACTCCGCGCGGTTTCGCCAGCGCGAATCCACCGTATACGCGACCGACACTCGCTCGGGATCGCGCGTATTCCACGCATCTTCCGCCATGCGAACCTTCTGCATTGCCGATTGCCGATCAAATGGCGGCAACGGCGGTCGCGTAGACATAATCTTTCCTCCTCAACCCTGCGGCTAACTTTCCTTTCCGCCTCCGGCCACACCGGGCGCAGTCACCGCGTAAATCCCGCGCAAAAACACGTCCCCAATCTCCCGCGCCACCACCGCCGCATCGCCATCCACGTTCGCGTTGTACCAGGTATAAATCCAGTTCATCATCCCAAACAGAGAAAGCACCGCCACCCGCGAATTGAACTGTAAGCCCTTGGCAGCCTTCAGCGCGTCGACCAGATCCGCGCAACAGTGATAATACTGCCGCTTGAGCCCGGTGATCTCTTTCCCCAACTCCCCCGTCAGAACATCATCTTCATGCGAGAGCACCTTCATCGATTTCGGATTCGCCAGAAAATACTCGAGATGAGCGCGAATAAAAATTCGCACCCGCTGCTCTGGATCGCTCTCATCTCTCAATCGTTCACGAATCAACTCCATGACCGAAACAAACAAATGCTTCTGGATCACATAAAGCAGCTTCTCTTTCGATTCGAAGTAATAATAAAGACCGGCCAGTGACATCCCGCTAGCCCGCGAAAGATCGCGGATCGAAGCCCGCTCGTATCCCTTCTCATAAAAAATCGCGGTCGCATGTTCCAGAATTTTCGCCAGTTGGCGGTCATACCGGCTGTCGGAATTGGCCCGGGTTGAATCGGTCCCATGCACAGTTGGAGGCATAGTAATAATGATTGAAGCGGACGTTCGTTCAGCGCCCTATCTTACGCATCAACCTTAATCCGTGGCAAGAAAGCGCCAGCGCGTGCAAAGTAGCTCACTTTGCAGGGACGCGTCTCACCGGTGATCGTTCCCAGTTACCTTCGGTGCGCTATCCGGGCCTCGTTTTCGCGAGACGGTCAATTCTGATCAGTTTTCTCGACTCCGAAGGCCGATACTTCCTATTGACAAGGTTCTGATGCAACAGAAATCGACCCACATACTAAAGGAAAACCATGACCGTGACGAAAGAACAAGAGAAGTGTGGACACCTCCCATGCCGGTGCTTTGCGCAAGCAGGCGAGAAGTACTGCGGTCAAGCCTGTAAAGACGCGGGCTCCAAAGAAGTAGAAATTGCGTGCCAGTGTGACCACGCACCCTGCCCGCTTACGGTGTGAAGATCACGAGCCAGAAGGTCGCGCCCCATAGATGCTGAGGCCCGCCAGAATTGACCTGGAGAACCCCTATATATGGAGAACCCCTATATATGAAGATGCTGCGCCGCCCGATGCTGCTCGTAATCGCGTTCTTCGTCGTCCTGCCGGCGCTTGCAAAGGCGCAACCAGTCGCGTCTTTGGAAGACTCCCCAGGCACTATTGCCGAAGCAACTTCGCCGCCGGCAGACTTACCCTATGCACGGCCGACTCAGAAAACGAAGCTGCGCAATTATCTTTTCGACACGATTGGCCCATTTCCCGTTGTGGGCGCCGCCTTAGTGGCCGGCGTGAATCAGGCATACGATACTCCGCCCGAGTGGCAGCAGGGAGCGGAGGGCTACGGCAAGCGGTTCGGGTCGAATTTCGGCATCGAGGCGGTCAGCACTACCACGCGTTACGGGTTGGCACAGGTCTTCAGGGAAGACACGCTGTACTACCGTTGTGAGTGCAAAGGATTCTTTCCGCGGTTGACTCATGCTGTGATTTCGACCTTGACAGCACGCCAGGGTGACGATGGCCACCGTGTCTTTTCTTTCCCATCGCTTATCGCTCCCTATGCCGGCACGATGACCGCTGTCTACGCCTGGTATCCGGGCCGCTACAACGGTAAAGATGCGCTAAGGATGGGCAACTACACAATGCTGGGTTATGTCGGCGGAAACATCGGCTTGGAATTCCTCTATGGACCTCACTCCCTGCTTTCTCGTATGCACCTCAGCGGCGCGCACGGAATGCCAGGTTCGGGTTCGACTACAGGTTCTAATCAATGACGAACCGCACCATCGGCGCGACCGCGGGCGCGACTGCTCTCCTTCCCGGGCCATCGACCCTGCCTGCGTCTTCCATCGTTTCGACGAACGGTCCAATCAGCCAATTTTTTGAATGGTTCGGCGATCTTGGAATATTTTTCTGGCGAGTAGCGCGGGCCGCAGTCACTCCGCCCTTTGAATTCCGCGAATTGTTTCGGCAACTCGATGAGATCGGTTCCAAGTCTCTGCCCTTGGTGGCGTTGGCCGGCGCCGCTACCGGAGTCGTACTTTCCTTGGAAGCCCGCTACAGCCTTACTCGATTTGGCGCAAAGTCTCTGCTGCCCGCGGCCATCGTCTTCTCCGTGATCCACGAGACCGGTCCGATCATCACCGGCCTGGTCGTCAGTGGCCGCGTGGGAGCCGGCATTGGAGCTGAGCTCGCGTCCATGAAAGTGACCGAGCAAATCGACGCCATCGAAGCGTCCGCTGTGAACCCCTATCGGTTGCTGGCTGCGACCCGCATTCTGGCGTGCATCCTGATGCTGCCTTTGCTCACCCTCGCCTCGGACTTATGCGGGGTGTTGATGGGTTGGGTTACACAAATGATGGTTGAGCCGGTGTCGTTACACCAGTTCATCAACGCCGGCTTCAAGGGCGCCGACTTCAACGATTTCCTGCCACCAACATTTAAGACCGCTGTGTTTGGTCTGATCATCGGCCTGATCGCGTGCTTTCAGGGAATGCGCACGACGGGAGGCGCCGCGGGCGTCGGCCGCGCAGCCACCAGTTCGGTAGTCTTGTCGTCGCTGTTCGTGATTCTGGCGGATGTCGTGCTGGTGAAGATCATCCTTATTTGTTTCCCATGAACATCTTCCCATGAACATTATTTCGCCACCATCGATTGCACCGCCGGAGAACATCAGAGCGCCCGAAAAAGACATGGACACGATCGAACAAATTCCAAATCCAACCGCGACCGCGCAAGCGGCAGCCGAAAAAGACGGCAGCGCGGCAGTGATCGCTGTCGAAGACTTACAAAAGTCGTTTGGCCCTCAAAAGGTCTTGAACGGGATCAGCCTGAGCGTGAAGCGCGGCGAGACCCTGGCCGTCCTCGGGCGCAGCGGTACCGGCAAAAGCGTATTGCTGCGGCTCATCATTGGTCTAGAGAAGCCAGACTCGGGATCGGTTCTCATCCACGGTCAGGGCATCGCGGGCCTCGCTCTCGACCAGATGGGCGAAATCCGAAAGAAGATGGGTTTTCTGTTTCAGCACGCCGCACTCTACGATTCGCTGACGGTCGAGCAGAACGTGGCGTTTCCACTCGAACACCACAAAAGAGAGATGTCGAAGTCCGAGCGCGGCGACCGAGTGAAGCAATTGTTGACGGAAGTCGGCATGGAAGGTGCGCTTGCAAAAATGCCTTCGGACATTTCAGGCGGCATGCAGAAACGCGTAGGACTCGCCCGCGCGCTGGCTTTGGAGCCGGACATTCTGCTGCTCGACGAGCCCACCGCCGGTCTCGACCCCATCAGTTCCGGGGAGATCGATGATTTAGTCCTCAAGCTCCAGGCGGAACATCACATGGCGTCGATCGTGGTCACGCACGATCTGCACAGCGCAAAGACGATTGCCGACCGTCTGGCTCTGCTCAACGAGGGAAACATAGTCATTCAAGGCAGCTTTGAAGAGCTTCAGCAGAGCGACGTCGAATTTGTTCGGGAATTTCTTAAGCACTCGTAGGAGAAATCATGTCGAGATCGGTGCGGTTAGGAGCTTTCATTGTTGCCACCCTTGCAATTCTGGTGGGCGGGATATTCGTCATCGGGGACAAGCAGTATCTGTTCAGCTCCACTTACCAGTTGAAAGCGCAATTCAATAACGTCGAAGGCCTCGATGCCGGAGCCGATGTGCGGTTGGGCGGCGTCCACAGCGGAACTGTCCGCAACATAGTGTTGCCTCACAAGCCTGGCGATAAGGTGACAGTGATCATGGATCTCGGCAAGTCAACTCACGAGATCATCAAGCAGGACTCCGTGGTTACGATTGAAACCGAAGGTTTGTTAGGCAATCAATATCTGGCGATCTCATTCGGATCCGCCGCCTCGTCCAACGTGCGGGATGGCGAGACGCTCGCCAGCCAGCCGCCCCTCGAAATGTCGGACCTGCTCGTAAAGACGAGCGACATTTTGGATAGCAGCCAGGAAGCGATTCAGAACGCCACCAAGGCAACCGCTAATCTCCAGTCGATCAGCGCCAAGATCGATAGTGGACAGGGAACGGCAGGAGCGCTCGTAAACGACAAACAGCTCTATACCAACCTTGAACAGACGACGGACGCCATGCACGCCACCATGATCCAGGCGCAAGCCGGTGCCACCGCCTTCCAGGAAAATATGGAAGCTCTGAAACACAACTTCTTCGTGCGCGGCTATTTCAAAACCCGCGGATACCAGGATTCAAATGAACTGGCCAAGGATGAGATTGAACGATTGCCGCAAAGCGCAACGACAAAAGAGTTCACGTACTCGGCCAAGCAGCTCTTTGACAAGCAGGATTCCGCCAAGCTGAAGAATCAGAAGTCTCTCAACGCCGGTGGCGAATTTCTGGCTAATAACGAGTTTGGGTTTGCCGTGGTTGTGGCCTCCACCGGGATGGAGGGCGATACTCAGAAGAACCTGGTGCTGACCGAGGCCCGTGCGATGGTAGTGCGAGACTATCTGGTGGAAAATTTCGGATTCGACGACAGTCAACTTAAGACTCTAGGAATGGGCAAACAGACAGACACGAATTCAGATAAAGGGTGGGGCAACTTGCAGATTCTTATTTATCCAGCCGGAACCGAAATGCCACCCGGCAAGGAAACACACGCGGTCGTCTCATCCAAATCCCCACAGTAACGTTGATTAAAGTTTCCAAAGCAGGGCCCATATCTGTTTTAACCTGGACACCCGGGGTGCCCCACGTCTCGTGGTTTTCGAGACGTGGGTACCCGACCGTCGGTACCCTGAGTTCGTCGTCCACCTGGAAGAAGTAGTTTAGTCTCTCGCAATCAGTCGGCGGTCTCGATGTGGTTTTTTACGGGGCTGTCCAGTGGTCAATTCACATTTCTCGCCCGGCGCGGCTCCGCAGGT
>JBAWBE010000611.1:0-2908 GCA_049589635.1 Terriglobales bacterium | reverse complement strand
GCCTGGCTCCCGCGGGCAGACGGATTGCCGCTCTGGACAGGACTTTGGACGGTGTAGAGATTTTTTAGTTCGTGAGGATCAGACTGGAGATCGTAGAACTCGGGCTTGGGCGCTTCGATGAGTTTTGCATTTTGCTCGCGCAAGGCTTTGATGGGAGCCCATCCCCAGCGGAGGGGATAATCGGTTTCGCCGAGGAGTTCGCGCGGGGCGTTGGTCTGGCTGTTGGCCTGGCCGTCGATGAGTGGGACGAGTGACGTCCCATTGAGTTCGGGCGGCGCGGATGTGTTAGTGAGCGACAGTACTGTGGGAAGAATGTCGGTGGTGCGAACGAGCTTGTCGATAACTTCGCCGTGATGATTGGCCCCGGGCAACTTGACGATGAGGGGAACGTGCAACGTGGAGTCGTAAAGGAAGAGGCCGTGAGTATCTTCTCCGTGCTCGCCGAGGCCTTCACCGTGGTCGCCAACAATAATAAGGATGGCGTTGTTGTAGACGCCGGCTTGTTTCAGGGTGCCGATGAAGTGGCCGAGTTGCGAGTCGGCGTATGCGATTTCTCCGTCGTAGAGGTGTTTGGCGTATTTTTCGGAGAAGGGCTGAGGCGGCTCGTAGGGATCGTGGGGGTCGAAGAGATGGACCCACATGAAGCGCGGAGCGCTGGATTGAGCATCGCGCGGATGTTGTGACAGCCAGGATTCAGCGTCGGCGATTACGGTCTGGGCGCGACGCTCGACGCGGCCGAAGCGGTCCTTACTTTCAGTTTTTGCGGGAAAGTTGTCGTAGAAGTCGAAGCCGCGATCAAGGCCGGGCGCGAGTTGATTGCTGTCGAGAATGACGGCGCCGATGAAGGCTGCGGTCTGGTATCCCTGCTTCTTCAGAAGCTCAGCCCAGGTGACGTGCTGGGGCGCCAGCGGGACGCCGAAATCGGTCACGCCATGCACGCTCGGCAACAGACCGGTGAGGATGCTGGTGTGCGATGTGTTGGTGATGGGACTGTGTGTGAAGGCTTCGGAGAAGCGGACGCCGTCGGCGGCGATGGAATCGATGGTGGGAGTTTCGACGTCTTTGTAGCCGTAACAGCCGAGGTGGTCGGCGCGGAGGGTGTCGATAGTGATCAGGAAGACGTCGGGACTTTGGGCGAAAGCGGTGGTCAGTAGTGATGCGGAGAGCAGAAGAATGAGGGCCGCGGATTTCATGTCGCGCTCAGGCTACCACAAGGAGAGGCAAGATTTGGAGGGTCGCCTGAAGACGCGCGGATCGACACATGCCCGGTGTGCGATCTTTCGACGGTGCGGCGAAAAACCTGGCAACGCCACGACAATCTGCCACTACAGTCTAACGACGCGATGCTGCTACGGTCGAGTGACAGAGTGCCGACCCGGCGGTCGTAAGATTTGTCAAGAAAAGTAAAGGCAATACCAAAAAGCAATAACGATGCGAGATTCAAAACCCAGGTTGCCTGCGACTTACTTCTTGTAATCGGTTTATCGCAACGGCTATCAGAAGGATTACTCAACAGAACAATCGAGGCATGTGCGAGCCTCCCAAATTTTGAAGGCACCTAGATATGAGAGATCATAATTGCGTCACTAACCTTGCGTTGATTGGCTACAGTAAAGTCCATACATAACGCCGCGTTTGCGGGTTGTGTATCATTCTTACCACTTACTATCAAATTGTTATCTGTGTTGAGACAAGCATGTAAGTATCGCTAACTCATAGTAGTAACTGTAGACATGGAAGACTGGTAGCGACGTTTACAAATTTTTACGATCGTCATTTTTTCTGTTCGGTGTTTTGGTCCACCGCTTGCATTGTCGTATGACGCGAGTCGGGTTTCCCGTTGTAGTGGCGAAGTCCTCTCCTCAGCCTCACTGATAGCAGTTTTGCCTCTGCCTACGAGACGCTGATTAGTGATGGGCAAGGTGCGGTGGTTTCCGCGCCTACAGGAGAGGTGTTTCTCCGGGACTTCCTCGGCTCCAATTTGAAGAGGAGGCGACAATGAAGAACATATTTGGCCAGGGAATTTGGCGGGCGATCGGAATCGTGGCCGTCCTTCTACTGACGAGTGCATTTGTTTTCGGACAGGCTGAAGCGGGAGCGCTCGCCGGAGTCGTCAAGGATAGTACGGGTGCAGTGGTGGAGGGTGCCAACGTCACTGCTAAGAACACCTCGACCAACGCGGAGAGGAAATCCGTCACAGGCAGTCTGGGCCAATATACCTTGGAGAGTCTCACGCCTGGGACCTACGAAGTAACTGTGTCCAAGTCCGGGTTTAAGACTTTCAAGACGACAGGAGAGGTTGCGGTTGGTGGCAATACCACTATTGACGCGCAACTCGCAGTCGGTAGCAGCGACACCGTTGTCGAGGTGATCGGTGGTGCTGCAACGGAAGTCAACACCCAAACCCAGGAGCTTTCGCAGCTCATCGACTCCCAGCAAATATCGCAATTGCCGAGCCTGACTCGAAACCCCTATGACTTCGTCGCCATCTCCGGGAACGTCAGTAACGGAGATACCACTTCGAATGGCGCGACCATGTCGAACGGCGGCGGCGGGCAAGAACTATCGAACCGCGGCGTAGGCTTTTCGATCAATGGACAGCGCGAATCAGGCACGGAAATTCTGCTGGACGGCGTTGAGAACGTCAGCGTTTTTAGTGTCGGCATCGGCAATAACGTTCCGATCGACGGCGTCCAGGAATATAGCATCGTTACGAACAACTTCTCGGCTGAATATGGCCGCGCGTCGGGCGGCGTGGTGAACGTCACCACGAAAGCGGGCGCGAACGCCTGGCACGGTTCTGGGTGGGAATTCAACCGGCTGTCGGCTTACACGGCCAACACTTTCAACAACGTCGCCAACGGTCTTCCGAAGGGAGACTACACTCGCAACCAGTTTGGCTTCCAAG
>JBAWBE010000610.1:0-5260 GCA_049589635.1 Terriglobales bacterium | reverse complement strand
ATTTAATACGGTGCGATAGCCGTCTTCGATTGATCGCTCGCGGGCGATCTGCGCGGCCGCCAGTTGGCACCGGCCGATTAGTTCGGCATCCTCGGCCTTCGCTTCTTTCAAGCCGGCGAGATGTTTTTTGGGAATCACGAGAACGTGCGTTGGGCCTTGCGGATTGAGATCTTCGAAGGCGAAAGTGTGCTCGTCTTCGTAAACTTTCTTGGACGGTACTTCGCCGCTGATGATGCGACAGAACAGACAATCGGCCATAGGGTCAAGTTTCCGGTCTGGGGAGGAAGTTTATTTGGGACTAAGTCGGGAACGTGCTGTATCTCCGACAGAAGACAATAACAGAGATGGATAGTAACTGCCAATTAGTGAGTTCAGGGTGGTATTGTAACGATTTACTACTCGAAAAATGCGCGGCAGAAATTGCGAAGCATTTGCAGAGACGAGCTAATCGAGGCGGACCAGAAAGACTGGCGCCTCAGCGGGTTCGGTTTCGCGTACCAATTGCTGACATCGCTGGCGATCGTCGTCCGTTACGCGCACCCGCACCCACCAACTTCCAGTGGGACTCGGAAATTTCAAAACCTTCGCGGTCTGATAACGGCGCTTGAGTCGGTCGGCTTGTTCGGCGGCGCTTTGCTCGTCGGCGAAGGAGCCGATTTGAATAGCCCATCGGCCCCCGATGTCGAGTGCGGCCGGAGACTGGAGGACTTCAAGGCGAACTTTTGCCGTGCCAGGACCGTAGATGTCAAGCGCTTTGGCGGCGGCCAGCGAGAGATCGAGGATGCGGCCTTCGACGAAGGGGCCGCGATCGGTAATGCGCAGGACGGCGGAGTGGCCCGTCTTCAAGTTTGTTACGCGAACGATGGAGCCGAGCGGCAGCGTGAGGTGCGCGGCGGTCATCGCATTCATGTTGTAGATTTCGCCATTGGAGCCGCGCCGATTGTGATAGGGAGGACCGTACCAGCTCGCCGTACCGGTCTGCTCGAAGATCGGCTTGGCGCCGGCTGGAACTTTGATTTCGTTGTTGTCGGAAGGCTCAGCGGATCGCGCTGTGTTTGTCGCAGTTGAAGCGGATGCCTGGGGTGCGGGTTCGGGCGCGGGCGGTACTTCCACTTGCGTCTGCTTGTGGGCGCATCCGGGCAACAGAAGTACGCTCAGCAAGAGATAGAGCAATGACGGCCGAAAGCTGTGATGGGCGCGGATCAAGGGTTTTTACGTTGCGTTTCGAGGAAGTCGGCGAACTTGGACAATTTTTCAGACGCGACGCGCAACGCTTTCGAGGAATGCGTGCGGGCGGCGGGCACAACTTCGTTGTTGATGTAGGTAATCAGTTCCGCTGTCTCTTTTTCGAGCGTGTTGGCGATGTTCGCGACGGAACGATTGAAGCGCTCGGAAGCGTCCTCTACTTTGCGGTCGAAGTCGGTCATGTTGCCCCCGCCTACAACGGATTCGGGTCACGCGTGCGACTGCGGACCGCATGGCATGTTCACTGGCGTCTTTATTATCGTAGGCCCGGAACAGCCGGTCAATGGCGGCGAATCTGTCGAGGCACGTGATTGGGCGCGGAATTGGCGGCGGTCGCGATACAATCTCGGCATGAATTTAAGGGTCAAACGATTGGCGGTTAGGGAGACGCGCTCTGGAGTCGCGAGTGCGCGATGGATGCCGATACTTGGACTGGTCGCGGTCCTGTTGCTGGAGGCGGGATGCACCATGAATAAAGAGCACCCGGCAAACAGTTTTGCGGACGCAACCGGAGGCGAGGGACTGGAGCGCGTCTTCTGGAAGAGTGTGGCCGCGGCGGATTGGACAGATGTGGAGCGGGTGCTGGCGTCGAATTATTCCGGCGTGTCGGCGAGTGGAACGCTGGATAAAGCGGCGGCGCTGGAGCAGTATCGGCAGTGGCAATTAAAAGAGTATTCGCTCGGCGACTTGAAGACGGAATTGAATGGAAACACGATCGTCGTGACTTACGCCATCACGCTGAATGGAAGTACGGGTGGTGGTTCGCCACTGCCTTCCGGGCCGCAGCACATGATGTCGGTTTGGCAGCAGCAGAAGAAGGGCTGGGTTGAGATTGCGCACACTGCTGGCTTGCCGTGATGCGGACAGCTCCCATACGCCGCCGGCAAGAACCTTTCACCACAGAGGGCACAGAGGTGCACGGGGGATGGGCGGACGTTTTTTCCGTCTTTGCCAACGGGAATATTGCGGGCTTTCGGCGTGCGCTGCTTGGTTGGTATGACCGTCACCGGCGTGATTTGCCCTGGCGTCGAACGCGCGATCCTTACGCGATCTGGCTGTCGGAAATTATGCTCCAGCAGACGCGCGTGGCGGCGGTGCTGGATCACTATCGGATCTTTCTCGAACGTTTCCCGAACATTGAGGCGCTGGCTGCGGCCTCTGAAGATGACGTGCTGGCGGCCTGGAGCGGGCTTGGCTATTACCGGCGGGCTCGGATGCTGCACGTGTGTGCGCGCGAGATTGGGGCGCGGAATGGCGGGCGATTTCCGGAAACGGCGGCGGCATTGCGGGAACTACCGGGGATCGGGCGATATACGGCGGCGGCGATTGCCAGCATTGCGTTCGGCGAGACTGCTGCAGTGGTCGATGGAAATGTGGAGCGTGTGCTCCAGCGAATTGGCGGCTGCGATTTGACGGCGGCGCACTATTGGGAATGTGCGCAGGAGTTACTTTCGCAATCTCGCCCCGGCGATTTCAATCAGGCGATGATGGAGTTGGGCGCTACAGTATGCCTGCCGCGGGAGCCGCAATGTGAGGCTTGTCCGGCGCGCGCGTGGTGTACGACATCGGCTCGTGAATTGCGCGCGAAGGGATCGGGGCTCGAAGCGTTGCGCGCCGTGGCTTCTCCGCGGCAGATGAAACGCGAGATCTGGTGTGCGCTGGAGCGGCGAGACGGGCACGTGCGGTTGGTCAGGCGTGCGAAGGACGCCTCAATTATGGCGGGGATGTGGGAGCTGCCGCAGTGGACGAAGATTCCGGATGAGTCGGATGGTTCGGCGACCTGGCGGACGTTTCGGCACTCGATTACGGTGACCGATTACACTGTGCACGTGCTGCGGGACTGCCGGCCACGAACGAAAAATGCCGCGGCGGAGCGCGGCGCAGCCATCAGGCGCGGGAAGTGGGTCGCAGTCGAGACGATTCCGCAGCTGCCGATTACGGGATTGACGCGGAAAATCTTGAAGGCTGGCGGCGTCATCTAACGTATAGCGGCTAATTGTTGGCGGATCGTCTTGTTGGCGGGATCGTCGGCGAGTAATTTGCGGTGAGCAATTTTCATTGAGACATTTTCGCAGGCTGAGGTATTCGCTTGAAGTGGCTGCAACATTTTTTTGGAGGCGGGAACGATATGGCGGCTCTTACGGCCGGGACGAAGGCGCCCGACTTTTCTCTAACGGGATTGCATGGCGGCAAGTTTTCATTGCAGGAGGCGCTGACGCGCGGCCCGGTGTTTGCCGTGTTTTTCAAGACTTCCTGTCCGACGTGCCAGTATGCATTTCCTTACTTTGAGCGGCTGTACAAGGCGCAAGGCGGTGCGGCTTCATTTGTTGCGATCTCGCAGGATGACGCGGGCAAGACGAGCGGATTCTTGAAAGAGTTCGGAGCTACGCTTCCAACTGTGCTTGACGATCCCAACGGGTACGTGGCGTCGAACGCGTATGGCCTGACAAACGTTCCGACGTGGTTTTTGATCGGGCAGGATGGGACGATTGAGTTGAGCAGCGTTGGATGGTTGAAGAAGGATGTGGAGGAGCTGAACTCGCGGCTTGCGGAAGCCAAGGCCCCGGCTCAAAAGAATTCGCCGCCTCCGTTGTTTCGGGCGGGAGAAGATGTGCGCGACTTCCGCGCTGGTTGAGGGTCGAAGAACTGATCCCGCGGTCGCGGGACTGAATTAGCCGCACAAAAAAGCAAAATCTTAAAACCAGAAAGCCCGGAGATTTGGAGATCGCAGAGAAAATCTCCACCATACGTCTGGCGCTGAAACTCTTTCAGCGAGAGCTGAGGGCTGGCGCTTCGGACACCTCTTCCGGCAAGCCAGCTGCATGCCACGCGTCAAAGCCTCCGGTTACGTTGACCATGTTGCGATGACCGGCGCGCTCCAGCAGGCTACAGGCGATCATGCTGCGGTAGCCGCTTTTGCAGTGAACGGCTACGGTTTGCGTGGCGTCAAGGTCCGGCAATCCTCTTGGGAAAGCATCGAGCGCGTGCCAGTTGGCATCGGCGATGTGGCCGCCTTGCCACTCTCCTTCGCGGCGGACATCGAGGACGACTACATCGTCCGTGCCGCGGGCTGAGACGGGGCGGGCCCCGTCTCTACTGTTGTTTAATTTCTCATTGAGTTCCTGCGCTGATATTTGCGGCGTGCTCGTCACCGGCAGTTTTGCTTTTTTCCAGGCCGCGATGCCTCCCTTGAGGTAGCCCTGCAAAACTTCGATGCCTACGCGGGCCAGGCGCATGCGGGCTTCTTCGACCTGCGCTTCGGTGTTGGCTACCAGAATTGGATTGGAGTGAATACCGAAGATCGCTCCGGCCCACGAGGCGAACTGGCCGGAGAGTGCAATGTTCACCGAGCCTGGGACGTGGGCGCGGGCGAAATCGTCGCCGGAGCGAACGTCGAGCACCCAGGCATCTTGCTGCGATTGCGTTTGAACGTCTTTGGGAGAGAGGGCGGGCAGGGGCGCGAGATCGGTTAGCGGGGATGCGCCGGAGCGATTGATTTCGGCGTCTTCAGCGAAATAGTTGGGACGGGTTGGGAGATTGGTCGTCAACTGGCGGATGAATTCTTCGCGGCTTGAAATTTGCAGCGCGTAGTTGGTGAGGCGTTCGGTGCCGATGGTGGAGGATTTTTCCGCGCGCATGGCGCGTCCGCAGAGTGAGCCGGCGCCGTGCGCGGGATAAACAAGCGTGGCATCGGGAAGCGCCAGCAGCTTTGTGTGCAGGCTGTCATAGAGCAGGCCCGCTAGTTGTTGCGGAGTGTGCGCGGGCGACAGGTCGGGGCGGCCGACGTCGCCGATGAAGAGCGTGTCGCCGGTCAGGACTGCGTGGGGTTGCGGTGGCTGGAGCGATGGTCTTGCGGATAATTTTTCTTCGTCGGTTATAACGAAGCACATGCCTTCGGGCGTGTGGCCGGGCGTTTCGAGCGCGCGGATGCGGACAGCGCCGACTTTTACTTCGTCGCCTTCGTGCAGCGCGACGTGCGGGAAACCGGCTTTGGCTTTGGCCCCAATGTAAATGG
>JBAWBE010000609.1:0-1507 GCA_049589635.1 Terriglobales bacterium | reverse complement strand
ACGAAGCATCGAAGGAATGCCCGGGACGCACACCCACAAAACAGCCGTTCGTGATAGACCGGTTCGGGTCGACCAGAGACATGGCAGCGTGGATGAGGTCATTTCATCTGAAATTGACGCAACGGCGAGTTTGTTCCAGATTGCGAACCAACGCGTACTCTCGACCCGTTGCTGCCCCCTGTGACCGGCAGCTTAGGAGGATTGCAACAGAAGCGAATTGATCGGTGCGCCGGGCGAATACTGAGAGAGAGCACTCTTTTGTACGTCGCCCACATGAACTAAGATCGCTGCACGAATCTGCGTAGTCGCGTGTCGAATGTCGTGAAAATCCAGTACGAGTTTACCGTCGATGACATGGCCGACGTCATGCGGCGCGGGGTCAAGCGAAGGAGACTATGGCTGACGTGGCGTTGGCGTCGTAGAGCAATAGAATCCATGTTGCTGGGTTCAGTCCTCTACTTGATTATTGAAGGATCGGCGACGAACCGCGTGGCAGGTGCTGCGCTTTTCGCTGTCATAAGTTACTTCGCAACATGGTTCATCCGAAGTCAGTCCTTGGGCGCAAGTTACCCGCGTTTGTTTCGTGAACATGCGGGCAGCGATGGACCGTTCGTATTTGAGCTTGAAATCACGAGCGAAGCGCTTATCGCAACCCAGCTCGGCGAGACACATCGTCGCGAATGGCCCTCTGTTACCAAAATTACCGAGGCCAAGGGCGGAATAGAGTTCGACACGCGCAGCGGGCTGGTGTTTGCTCGCGATAGTGGATTCAAGTCATCGGCGGAAAGGTCTGAGTTTTTAAATTTAGCTCGCCGATTTCTCAGAGACAGCCAGACTAAAGCGTCTTGACGCAAACAGGTCGCTTTCAAGAGCAGTTGTTTTGACACGATTCCCTGCTATTGCCCGGTGAGCCGGGGACACCGCCGCAGACGCGTCGCCACCCCTCAATTTCTATGTTGGGGTCTTGGGCTTCAGGCTCCTTGAAGACACGGCTATTCACGCGCAGGACAAGCGTTGGGTGGTGGTGGCTCCAGCAGGTTCGAGCTCATCCCGCCTTTTGCTCGCACGGGCCGTTGGTGAAGAGCAAGTGTCCCGAATCGGAAATCAAACAGGAGGTCGCGTATTCCTATTCCTATATACCGATGACTTCTGGCGCGATTTTCTGTCGTACAAGGCTATGGGCATCGTCTTTGTTCGGGAGCCGCAGGAGGAGCCGTACGGGACCGTCGCAGTCTTCAAGGACTTGTATGGCAATCTGTGGGATCTGCTGCAACCCAGAACGCAGACCGCTGGCGGTACGTCCCGCTAGGAACTGCCGCTCTCGCGCGGATCCACACAAGGCGCCCGACGGTCATGGCCGCGGAGCCGGTCGCCGAAGGCGGAGAACCTCACTGGCTCGTCACGACCTGTTGCTGCCTGAGGCGACAGTCCGCTTCATGGGAGGTTAATTGAGCCTGCCTTGTCATCTGTTTGGCCGCCTCCTCAGCGAACCACTGCCGCAGTTACC
>JBAWBE010000608.1:0-3054 GCA_049589635.1 Terriglobales bacterium | reverse complement strand
GATGAATACGTAATCATCGAGCCCGAAGAGATTAAGAAAATCGAGCCCAAAACGGCCAAGACCATGGAGATCCTTGAATTCGTAAAATCAGCCGACGTCGATCCCGTCTACTTCGAATCCTCGTATTACATGTTGCCCGAAGAAGCCGGCCGCCGCCCCTACGCGCTCCTCACCAAGGCGCTGGAAGAGAGCGAGTACGTAGCCATCGCGAAGCTCACCATGCACAACCGCGAATACACAGTCTTTCTTCGCCCGCACAAGGGCGGAATGATGCTCCACACCATGTACTACAAAGAGGAAGTCCGCGAAGTCGAAGGCTTCGGCCCGCCCGACGTAGAAATTAAAGATGCGGAGATAAAAATAGCCCACCAGCTAATCGAAGCCCTGGCCGACGAATGGGATCCTGAAAAATATCACGACACCTTCCAGGACAACCTGAAAAAGCTGATCGAAACGAAACTGGAAGGCGGAACGGTCCAGGCAGTCGAACAGCCAAAGAAGTTGGCCCCGGTAGTGGATCTAATGGCCGCGCTAAAAGAGAGCCTCGAAAACGCCAAGAAGCCGGCAGCTTCAGAAAAGCGAGTAGCCCACGAAGCCGAGCCGCGCCGCAAAGCCCGGAGAGGCTGATTCGCGCAAACAATTCGTGCACGTTTGCTCGCAAAACCCATCAACGGCAAATAGCGAACGACGAATGACGAACGACGCCTAACCAACGACGCGTTGATTCCCGCTTCTTGCTCGAAGCCGCTACGCTGCATATAATCCGGCTTCGGGATTTCCGACTCTGCGCTCCTTTTCGACTTCAACAAGAGGCGTCTACCATGGGACGCACAGGGTCTTACAGAGGAATCCGACAGCGAGGTCATTTTGCCCATCGGGACTGCTTTTCACGAGAGAACGTTTGCGCTCTGCCACAGCTTGAATTACCGCGAGTGGTCGGGCTTTTACACAGTCAGCGTGTACGAGGTACATCATGAGCACGAGTACAACGCCATCCGGAATGCCTGCGCGCTGATTGATATTTCGCCGCTTTACAAATATCTGATCACCGGCAAGGATGCGACCAAGCTAATCAATCGCGTGATCACGCGCGACATCAATAAAGTTGCGGTCGGGCAGGTGATTTACGCCTGCTGGTGCGATGAAGAAGGCAAGGTCATCGATGACGGCACGATCACGCGCCTCGAAGAAAACAAATATCGTTGGACGGCGGCCGATCCGAGCCTGCGGTGGTTCCGCCAAAACGGCTTGAACATGGACGTTCAGATCGAAGACATTTCGGAACAGACGGCGGCGCTGGCTCTGCAAGGGCCGGCGTCAGCGAAGTTGCTGAAGAGCGTGGCCGAGGCCGACATCGGCAACCTGAAGTATTTCCGCAAAATGAGCGGCAAGATTGCGGGCGTGCCGGTCGATATTTCTCGCACCGGATATACCGGTGATCTTGGCTACGAGATCTGGATTCCGTGGACCGACGCCGTTAAAGTTTGGGACGAGTTGATGGATAAAGGAAAGCAGTTCGACGTTCATGCCGCCGGAATGCTAGCGCTTGACGTGGCGCGCGTCGAAGCGGGGCTCTTGCTGATTGAAGTGGACTACATGAGCTCGAAGAAGGCCCTGATCCCGTCGCAGAAATATTCGCCGTATGAGCTTGGCTTCGGAAAGATGGTGCATCTCGAAAAAGAAAACTTCATTGGAAAACGTGCGCTCGAGCACGACCAAAAAGAAGGTGTAGCTCGGCAACTGGTAGGCCTGGAGGTGGATTGGGTAGAAGTAGAAGAGCAGTTTGACAAGTTCGGCTTGTCACCCGCCGCGCCCAGTCAGGCTTCCCGCGTCGCTGTGCCCGTGTATTCGGGCGACCGGCAGGTTGGCAAAGCGACCACGACCGCGTTCTCTCCGCTGCTGAAGAAGTTGATCGCCTTGGCGAGCGTGAGCAGCGAACAGGCGAAGACCGGAACTAAGCTTCAGATGGAATTAACCATCGAAGCGCAACGCATGAAGACTACGGCAACGGTGGTGCCGCTGCCATTCTTCAATCCTAAGCGTAAGACGGCGACGCCAGCCTAAGCCCCCTACTTCGTAAACGCGTCATAAGGCCGCAGGAATTTTGCCGGCTTGTAAGTCTCAAACGCCGGGGACGCCGCGACCACCTGGCCGTTCACCTCAATCACGTTATAGGTTGGCCCCAGCGCGGTCGCTTCATTATTCAGATCGGTTGCCGTCAAATCCTTCCACTTTCCACCAGTCAGCCGAAGCTCCAGCGTTTGTAAAGCGGTAATTGTTTCCGCGGGGCTGAATTCGCAGTGGCCCGCGCGATGCACGAAGATTTGCTTTAGCTCAGCTTTGTCTTTCGCCTTGGTGACCACCGACGCGTAGGCCTGCTCGTCCTGCACCGAAACGAGGCCGTCGCCGGTCGTGTGCATCGTCAGCACTGGGATCGGCAATTGACCGTTGTAAATGACGTTCTCGGTCAGATACGCCAAAGCGCCGGGGTTGGCCGTGATTCTTGCGGCCTTCTTCAGCGTCTCGAGATCGGCATCCAGACTCAGTCCGGCGGCGGTATAGAGCGCCTGCACCTCGTCGTAGTCGACCGACTTCTTCAGTTGCGATAAATAGTTCACGCCATTGTTAAACGACGGGTTGCCACCGGCTCGTCCTTCCAATTCGGCGCGAAAATCGAACACAAACGGGAAGTCGACGTTTTCCATCCACTCGAACTGATTGGCTTCGCGATCGGTGTAGTCAGTCTGGGCGGGCTCGGGAGATGTGGGATCGTACCAGCCAGGTGTATCGGCGAGCGCCGCAGTCAAGGCGATACGAGCTTGTCCTTGCGGAGTCTCTTGAGCCTCGGCGAGAAACGTCTCGGCGGCACCGAGGTTCAGGGTCGGATTGCTGATATTCACCACTTGGAGCGCTCCGCCTGCGACCAACGTATTGAACGCAAACTCGGCATCCAGAGCCTGGTTCCACGTGCCCACGCCACCGGCCACGACTCCGCACATGGGCAGCGCCGCGTTAAATTGTGTCGGGTACTCCTGCACCAGCGCAGCCGTGATC
>JBAWBE010000607.1:0-1863 GCA_049589635.1 Terriglobales bacterium | reverse complement strand
GAGGTTCGCCGAGCAGCGAGGCGCGAAGTCTGTCGTACCTGCGATTGCCGAGCAGGCGCTGCGCCGTGCGGCGTGCTTGATTGGAGAGCCGTTTTTTCCACAAACCGCGAGCATGGCAAATATCGCTGAAGGCTTCAATGGGGAGATCGCGGCGCATGGCGACACGGCCGAGTTCGTAGAGATTTGTGGCGGGAGTGTTGGCGTGAAATTCGCTGTTGGCAACGGTCTTGAATCCGGCTCTGCGTGCCACGTCGAGCGCGCGCTGATTGTAGCGGCCGCCGGGGCAGGAGAAATGGTCGATCTTATGTCCCACGATTTGCTCGATGCGAACTTTGGCGTCGACGATTTCGCGCTTCAGATCTGATTCTTCAATATCGGAGAGATAAGCGTGGGTCATCGAGTGGCAGCCGATCTCAACGCCCTGCGCGTCGAGTTCGCGGAGTTGGGGTGAGGTCATGTAGCCGGGAGTGTCGAGAAAGCCGGCGGTCACAAAGAACGTTGCGCTGTGGGCGAATTCGCGGAGCACGGGGGCGGCGGCGATCAAGTCGGTTTCGCAACCATCGTCGAAGGTGATGCAGACGGCCGGTTGCGCTGGGTTGGCAATGGCTTGGCTTACATTGAGGCCGCGAAAATTAGACTGTTTGAGCCATTCCATCTGGCGGCGGAAAGAGGCGATAGGCAAGATGTAGCGCGCATAGCCGGGCTCAGACTGGCAGAGCGCGCGGCCTGCCAGTTCAAGCTCGTGGTACATCAGGAAGACTGTGCGCGATTGAGGCATGGTGATGGTTTCGGCGCCCGCAGCCCTAAACGGCGATTGATCTGGCGGGCGTACGGCATCGCTGAAGCGGTGCCCTGATACGAAGCTTAACCTCTTTTAGCCACGCTGGCTGTCCACTGTTTGCGAGCGCCGCTCGAGCAGCGCAAGCAGCGGGTCTCGGAGGAACGGTCCCCCCGCCAGCAAGCCGGAAATCAGCGGATCTTTCTGGTTGCAGCGGAGCGGCGAGTGGTCGAGCTTCAGCGTCCACCCTCCAGCGCTTTCGACGAGCGCCGCGCCGGCCGCTACGTCCCATTCGTTTTTTGGGACCAGAGTAAACGTCATGTCGGCCTTGCCAGCGGCAACGAGCCCGAGTTTGTAGGCCACCGAGCCCATCGGCTTGATGTTGAACTCGGCGGATTCGAATTGCTTCCACTCGCCGCGCTTTACTTCGCTGCGGCTGGCTAGAACGAGGGCGCCATGCAGGTCTCTACGCTGACTGGGCTGCGCGGGTTTGCCGTTGTAGGTGACGCCGGTTTCGCGGGATCCGAGGACGAGTTCGTCGGTCGCGGGATTGCAGATTCCGCCGGCGACGGGAACGCCGTCTTCGACCATCGCAATCGAAACGCAAAACTCTGGAATGCCCTGTACGAATTCCCGAGTGCCGTCGAGCGGGTCGACAACCCAGACGCGGCGTTTGTCGAGGCGAGTGAAGTCGTCAACCGTTTCTTCCGAGAGCCAGCCCTCGCCTGGGCGCAGCAAGTTCTTTTTCAGGACGGCGTCCACGGCATGATCGGCCTCGGTGACTGGGTCGGTGCCGACTTTGTATTTCGCCTCGATGTCGCCGGGCGTAAAGCGGTTCAGGACCGTGCGCGCCTCTTCGAGGGCGGCGTGGATGCGTTCCAGAGTCTCTCTGTTAGAACTCATAATTTGTTTTTAGTTCTCAGTTCTCAGTTTTCAGTTGCCAGTGAACCGAATGCCAGTTGGCTCAACTGATAGCCGACAACTGATAACTGACAACTCTCTACGCCCACAACATTCTTGCGCCCGTCATCAGGAGCACCGCGCACAGAATTCTGCGCAGCCACAGTACCGGAACGCGCGTAGCC
>JBAWBE010000606.1:0-5155 GCA_049589635.1 Terriglobales bacterium | reverse complement strand
CTCAAAGGCGAGACCTGGGGCGCATGGCTTAGCCTCTCGGAACGTTGCCTTTTGGAACGTTGCCTATCGAGCGTTGCCTCTCGGACGTGGCCTATTGAAACGTGATCACGACTTTTCCCCGGGCGTGACCTTCTTCCGCGTACACTAGAGCGGCGGCGACTTCGGTCAGCGGGTATTGTCGGTCGATCGTCGGAGCAAGTTTGCGGGCTTTGATCAGTTCGACGAGCGTGGTCAGATCGTCCTTCTTTATTTTCGCCATGAAGAATGTGAATTTCTGCCTCGGCAATAGCGACCATGCGATGGTTTTGAGCAGTCGGGCGAGCGTCGGCAGGAGCTGCTTAGGCGCTCCGATCATGACACATTTGCCGTCCTCGGTCAGAACGCGCCTCATGGAAGTCAACGATCGGTTTCCCACGGTATCGAAAATCAGGTCGTAACATTGTTCGTGATGCTGGGTGTCCTGAGTGAAATCATCGCGGGTGTAGTCAATGATGCGGTCTGCGCCGAGGGAGCGGACCAATTCTACGTTCCTCGTGCTGCAAACGCCGGTTACATGAGCCCCGAATGACTTGGCGATCTGCACAGCGAAGGTGCCGACGCCTCCCGCCGCGCCGTTGATCAGCACCTTTTGTCCCGGCTGAAGGTGTGCTTTGTCGCGAAGCCCCTGCAAGGCGGTAAGACCGGCGACTGGCACAGCGGCCGCTTGCTCGAAACTTACGCTTTCCGGCTTCTGGACTAGTGCAACTTCGCGAGCACAGCCGTATTCGGCGAAGGCGCCCTTGCACGCGCCGAACACGGCGTCGCCCGGCTTGAACCGCGTCACCGTCTCTCCGACTGCGACTACGTCGCCGGCAACATCTACGCCTGGCCGCTGACGCTTCATGCGCCAGTCCAGCGGATTGACGGAAGCGGCGCGAATCCGCAGGATGACTTCGTTATTCTTCGGGACGGGCTGTTCGAGGTCCTTGATTTCGAGGACCTTTCCCGATTTTCCCTTGACGTAGACGGCGGCCCTCATGTGGATGAGATGATACTTGAGCTAGTTCGTCTCGGGGCGCCTGCCTACGAGAATTGCCGTCGCATCGTCCCGGAATCCTGCGCCGTCGACAAATTTCCGCACGTCGGAGAGCAGGCTCTCCGGGGAGAAGTCCAGTGATTGCACGTGGGCCAGAAGGCGCGCTGGGCCGTACTCTTCACCAGTCAATCCGCCGGATTCCCGTTCGGCTTCGGTGATGCCGTCAGAATAGAAGGCAACTCTTGAACCTTCATTCAGCGGAATTTCGATTTCCGAAAATTTCGAAACCGCTACGCCTAGCGGCAGACCTTGTTCGCTCTGAATCCAGCGATAACCTGCGGGCTCGACCAGGAGCGGAGGCAGATGTCCGGCGTTGGCCAGCTTTAGCGTACGCTTCGCGGGATCGAGTTCCGCATAGACCATAGTTACGAAGCGGCCGTCGGGGAAATCTTCGAGGAGCATGTTGTTGAGGCGCGTTAACACTTCACCCGGACTGGAACCGATGCGGGCTAGCGAGCGCAGCATGCCGCGAGTGGCGGACATTAGTAATGCTGCGGCCATTCCTTTGCCGGAGACGTCGGCCAAGACCAGGCCCCAGCGCCCATCTTCGAGAGGGATGAAATCGTACCAGTCGCCGCCTACCGCGCCGGCGGGGAGCGAGAGGCCGGAAACGATGAAGCCGGGGATTAAGGGCGAGGTGCGCGGCAAGAGAGCTTGCTGAATGGTGCGGGCTTCTTCGGCTTCGCGCGTCATTTTTTCGCGCTGCTTGTGTTCCTGGTGGAAGCGGCGGGCGTTTTGGAGTGCGACCGCTACGTGCGAGCACAGTCCTTGAAATAGGCGGAGTTGGGTTGAGCAGAAAGCGTCAAGTTCGTGATGCGAGGCGGTGAAGACGCCGACGAGTTCGCCATCGACTTCCAGAGGGATCGCGACTTCGGAGCGCGTTTTTGGTTCGCAGGCGATGTAGTAGGGATCGGCGAGCACGTCAGGGGCGTAGTGCATCTTGCGGGTGGCGGCGACGTGACCGGACATGCCTTCGTGTCCAACCTTGAGGCGATAGCCTTTTTGATGGAGAGAGCATCCGCGGACGGCGGCTAGCTTGAGTTCGTCTTTGTCACGCTCGTGGAGGTAGAGGTTGATCTCGACGCAATCGAGGGATTCGGAGACTTCGTCGACGATGCGATCGATGATTTCGTCGATGTTCAGGGTCGAGGTGATGCGCTGGGCAGACTTTTGCAACCGGACGAGTTCGTCGATCCGGTTGGCCGCGGGGTCAAGCATGGGCTGGGTGGTGAGGTCGACTTGCGGGCTGGGCAGGGTGGCCATGACGATCTCTCCTTCGTTGGCAAGACAGCTGGCTAACAATGATTTGGTGTCTGTGACACCATTTACCACGGGGTAGACGGAGTAGCACCGGAGGACACCAAAACCTAACGAGACTCTCAATTATCTGATGGCTGGATCAGGTCTGGGATTCTCTTTTTGTTCGATCTTTTGTTGGATGTGAAGATGATGATTTCAGGCGCTTAATTTCTTCAAAACGTTCGCGAATTCGCTTTTCCACACCTTCGTTGGTGGGGTGGTAGTAGACGCGGTCGCGCAGGCTGTCGGGCAGGCATTGCATTTCGGCGACTTTGTCGTCGGAGTCGTGGGCGTATTGGTAGCCTTTGCCGTAGCCCAGGCCTTTCATCAGGCCGGTGGGGGCGTTGCGGAGGTGCAGCGGGACTGGTTCGGCGGCGGTTTGTTCTACATCTTGCTGGACGGCTCCGTAGGCGGTGTAGAGGGCGTTGGATTTGGGAGCGGCGCAGAGATAGACGATGGCCTGGGCCAGGGCGAGATTGCCTTCGGGCATGCCGATGAAGTCGACGGCGTCGCGCGCGGCCATGCAGAGGGCTAGCGCGTTGGGCTCGGCGAGGCCGATATCTTCGACGGCCATGCGGACTACGCGGCGGGCGATGTAAAGCGGATCTTCCCCGGCTTCTAACATACGGGCGAGCCAGTAGAGAGCGGCGTCGGGGTCGCTATTGCGGACGGATTTGTGAAGGGCTGAAATTAAGTTGTAATGCTCTTCGCCGGATTTGTCGTAGAGGAGAACACGCTTTTGGAGGGCTTCGTGGACGATGGCGTCGGTGATTTCGGTGGCTTTTTCCTGCTGAGCTAATGATGCCGCCACGCCGAGAGCGTTGTAGGCGCTGCGGGCGTCGCCGCTGGAGTAGGCGGCGATCTTGGCGAGAACTTCGTCGGAGGCGGTGAGATGCAACTGGCCGAGTCCGCGTTCGTTGTCGGTGAGGGCGCGCTTTAGCAGCGTTACGATTTGTTCTTCGGTGAGTTGCTTGAGCACGTAGACGCGGCAGCGTGAGAGGAGAGCGCCGTTGATCTCGAATGAGGGATTCTCGGTGGTCGCGCCGATCAGGCGGATGTTGCCTTTTTCTACGTGAGGCAGAAAGGCATCCTGCTGGGCTTTGTTGAAGCGGTGGATTTCGTCGACGAAGACTATGGTGCGCGTGCCGTATTGGCGGGCGCGCTCGGCGTCGGCCATGACCTGCTTGATTTCTTTTATGCCGGCCAAGACGGCGGAGAACTCGATGAACTCGGCTTTGGTGATGCCGGCGATGATTTTGGCCAGCGTGGTTTTGCCGGTGCCGGGAGGGCCCCAGAAGATCATCGACGTGGGATCGTCGCGCTCGATCTGGACGCGCAGGGGCTTGCCCGGGCCAACCAAGTGCTCCTGTCCGACGAATTCTTCCAGCGTGCGCGGTCGCATGCGGTCTGCCAGCGGGCGAGCGCCGGGAGTCGATGGATCGGCGTTCGGGATGGGGGCGAAGAGGCTCATGGGATGCGAGTCAAGAGTCAGAAGTCGGATTGAAGAAGTCTAAAACCAAGTCAGAAGTCAGAAGTCAAATTGCAGAAGTAAAGCTCTCGCCGAAGAAGTGGTGGCGAAATCTGCACGCTCATCTGGACGCTCTCAAACATTCGGGTTCACTCCTCAATTTGACTTCTTACTTTTGACTTTGTTTCTTGCTGCTTCGTATAGCACGATGCTGGCTGCCACTCCGGCGTTGAGCGATTCGACTGGCTCGGATTGGGGGATTATCAGCGTCTCATCCATCTGATGCAGGATTTCGCGCGGCAGGCCTGCGCCTTCGTTGCCGATGAAGATGGCTAGCGGTAGAGTCCAGTTCGCTTCGGCCAGCGAAGTGCCTTGGTGCGATGAAGTGGCCAGCATGCGCATCGCTCGCGCGCGAAGTAGGGGGATCAATTCGGCGGAGGCGATTCGTACGAAGGGCAGGCGGAAGATCGATCCTGCGGAGCCGCGCAGAACTTTTGAGTTGTAGGGGCTCACGGTCCCCTCCGTGAGAAAAACTCCGGCCGCGCCGAAGGCTTCGGCGGAGCGCAGGATGGTGCCGAGGTTGCCGGGGTCTTGAAGACCAGCGACCACAACCAGCGGGCCAGCTCCGGAGCGTTCTAGCAATTGCTCGATGGAAAAGGTCTTCGGCTTAACCAGTGCTGCGACGCCTTGCGGGGTCTCGCTCGGCACGATCGACTTGAAAAGCGCGTCGGGCAGGACGAGCGTTTCGGTGCGCTCGCTGATTTGCGGCAGCAGCTTTTCGGCGACGGGGCGCGCTGATTCGCTGAAGAAAACTGTTACAACCTGCTGGGCGTGGCGCAAGGCTTCTTCGATCAGCTTGACGCCCTCGATCGCGCAGTCGCCGTCCGGGGTCAAATCGGCGCGGCGGAAGGCCTGGCGCAGGTCTTTCAGGCGCGCGTTGTGGCGGCCGGTGACTGGGCGCAGGCGGGTGGCGGAAGCCCGACGCGTTGCGGTCTGCGCGTGCTGTTTTATTTTTATTGCCATTTCCTTGTCATTTTCGAGCATGCCGCGCCGAGTCTGACGCCGACATCAGGATACGCGAAGGTTGCGATAATTATGAGCCGTTGCGTGCGTTAACGGACTTCGGCGCACGCCCGATGTATGGTACATTTCAGTGTTTACACCGACAACGTCCGAGCTGGTAGAGTCTGGCCGATAGAGCCTGCCGACTCCGTCGAAGACAACGGAGTCTGGTTGACGACAGCTGAAAGGACGACTTCTAAGTTGTCATTTTTCTGATGAACATGCTCTGGTGAACAAGTTCTGGTGTACGT
>JBAWBE010000605.1:0-2281 GCA_049589635.1 Terriglobales bacterium | reverse complement strand
GCCACATCACAGTCGCATCCGTCGGCGGCGTTACCACCTCGCCCGTTTTCTCGGGCAGCAACTTGTGCACCGTCGCCGCCAGACTATCCAGATGTTTTTCCATCGGCGGCGTCATCGCGTCCAGCCAATGCACCGACCCGATGAAGTAATCCAGCGACTTCCCTGGCGCCACATCTTCAATCCGAAAAGGCAGCACAGCCACGCCGTTGCTCACCGCGCGCTCCACTTCCTTCGGAATGTGCCCCGAAGCATTCGCGCTCGAAGAAAAAACCAGCACCATCACTTTCGCGCCGTGGATCGCCTCAATAATCGCTTCGCCATACGACGTCCCGGCCACAATGTCCCGCGGCGCAATCCAACAACGAATCCCCGAAGCCTCCAAGCGCGCGCACACCGCGTCCGCCACAATTTTGTCTTTCGACGCATAACTGATGAACACATCAAACGCCACAGGCCAAGCCTCCGCAAACGCTCCGGGATCTACAATTTCGCAAGCGCGCTACTCCGCACTCACCGTTTCACGTATCAACTTCGCAGCAGGAATGCCGGGATTATATCCCTAGTTGCATCCAACCTTCCCGCACTATCGCAGCAAAATTCGGTGCACACGGGTTTCACCCCGCAAGTAACCACAATTCCGCAATTTGCACAGTAGATGCCAAGGGTAGCGAGGAAAGTTGGGCAGCCAGCAGTTCCTCATCAATGAGATTTCACGGAAGGATTGTCGGAAACCGCCGGCGGAACGTAAAAATAACGAGGCCTTTAACAAAACAAAGTTCTGCGGTTTTCTGGCGAAGCAGTATGAGAAGAATCCGCACCTGTGGGCTAATTTTCCGATCCACTACGCAGACTGCCGGAGCCTGGTCCGCATCGCAATCAACGCAGCCAGCCCCATTCCAGCGAGCAACAGAGAGGAAGGTTCCGGCACGCTCGGCGGGTCTGGCGGATCAGGGGTGAACTTCAACGAAGAGATCCCACCTTGCTCGTCTCCACCCTGCCAGGTTATTTGAGTAATGCCACTCCCTGAAAACGCTTCTGTACCCGATAGGCAGCTCACGTCGCAGAGGAAGCTGTCCCCCGCATTATCACTCGCCGTGAACAAAGTGACGCCAAGCCAAGTGAACGACAGGTCGTCTACTGGGGAACTAAAATCAATCGTCCCTTCAAAGCCCAGCAGCGAGTTTCCCTCGGTATCCCCAGTTCCACCAGCGAAGCTATAGTCCACCAGGGAAGTGTTTCCCCATTCTATTCCGTGTGGGTACGGAATAAAGGTAACGGAAGTCACTGTGCTGCCGTTCGGGATAGTTTCTACTCCGGTGCTAGTAACTATTTGATCGGCATGCGCGACACTTGCGAATAGCAGAACTGCAAACGCAAGCGCGAGTTTCGTCTTCATGGCCTATGCTCCTACGGCTGGTAGTTCCATTACCTGCATTCGCATACCCAACCCAGCCAAAACGGAAGTCATTGAAAAGTAGGACGTTACCTCTTTGTCACCGAAGAGCAAAGTCGTAAATACATGCCCGTTATGTGCAATTATCTTCTTATGGCCGCCAATCCTACGGATATCGCCCTGTAATACCTACGCAGTAAGTAGCGCGCCAGGCAGCCTCTGTTTCATACCCTACCCATTCGCAAACTTCCGCCTCGGCCCTCGGTCGTCGAAGAACTCTGGCGGCCTGAGGTTGCACCACAGCCAAATCTATCGGTCTGAGCGAAGCGGCCAACGCGCACGGTATGGAGAAATATCTCGACGAAAAAGTTCGAAGAAAAACTCGCGTGAACATGGCGCACCCTGTTGGCCCAGGCGCTGTTCTAGACTCCGCGTGTGGCGATCATACAGGCGCTTGGTGGTCTGGTGTTGGATTACACAAACGAAGAACTGAAAAAATATGGCGCGCCCGGAGAGAGTCGAACTCCCGACCTTTTGGTTCGTAGCCAAACGCTCTATCCAGCTGAGCTACGGGCGCGCCGAAACCGCATTTGTAGTCCGAATAGATTACGACACACAGCCCGCGACTTCAACACCGCACCTGAAAATGGCGAGCGACACACGCGCCACGCAAAACTCTTCGAGCGTCCCAATCTTTCTCCGCGCCACGCCAGTCTCTGTTTCCGCGCCTCTCCACCTCTCCACCTCCTCAAGCAACACTCTTCACCCAATTGTCATGCTCTGGTAACAATCCCACAGTACCGTCAGCCCTCTCAGTCACAAATCACAAATTTTCAAGATGAGGTGCTGAATGGCGGCAGGCACGTCTGTTCTAGATGGCAAAATGAC
>JBAWBE010000604.1:0-3630 GCA_049589635.1 Terriglobales bacterium | reverse complement strand
CCACAATCGTGTGATGACGCCGCCCGCAAATTCTTCGCCGCGATATTCGCAGCCGTGGATGCAATCGTCACGCGGTCGAGATGCGCGCTATCTATAACATGGACACCGGCTTTCCCAAAATTTCGAGCTGCCTCATCACCCTATTTCTCTACTTCGGTTCAAGGCTCGTTGTGAGCGCGTAACTCTCTGACTTGGGTAGCCCAGTCCAAAGCAATGACGGCACCTGAAGTACCTCCTGAAGTAGAGAATCGCGACCCGCCGACAGCAGCCTGGACACAGAAACCAGCACCGCTTCCATCCGGGGCCACCGTGGGTTCGATCAAACGAAATCGGTTCATCGATTTGATCCCATTGCCCACCGGGCCCCAGAACCTTATAACACATTACAAGGCGATGCGGTTGTATCTCTGTCAGGATCGGGGTGACCGTTCTTTCGCCGTTCACCCAACGCCAGTGCCTGGTACCCTCAGATAGGAACCCCCTGCGATTCCAGTCCCTGATGTCGATCCTGCGGTAATCTTCGGTGCTAGCTTTTGCCATAGGGTTCCGCCTGCCTGAAAAAATTTTGAGAACTTACTTTGACGTTCCAATCGGACATCACCTGGTCATCGCCCGCTTACGTCGCGCGCCTATGTGAGCGTCCTGTCCTGAACCGTCGCCACCTCGGACCTTGAGATGCGGTCGACAAACGCCGCCTACTCTTCTGGGGCGCTTCCGCCACCGCGGCACGGGCGCCGCAATTGCAGAGAATGTCCACAATGATCTCTTTGAACCTCGGGGTTAATTTCGACGGTCGACCGGCCATGCGGTACACATAGTCGGATTCGCCGGGACAGGTGGGAAGATTCGAAAAAAAAGCTATACATGTGGCGCCGAGGCCGTCGCTCGGGATTTTCGGGGAACGCCACAATCGGAATACCGACGTCGGCTTTCATGTGCGCGACATAGGCGTCGCGGTCGAGCTTGGCGAGCCCTTCGTTAATGCCCGTGACTTCTGAAACTTGGCGTTGTCGTGATAAAAGCTGTGCGTCGTTACACACTCCATGTCGTAAAATTTGCAAAAGTCCTGCGTCTGCCGATCGGTGTGCGTTGTCACGACGACGATCTTGTCGAAGTGGCGCAGGTTGAGCGGGAGCGTCCACGCCAAATAGTCGCCGTGGTTAACCGATACGATCACGCACTCAAACTTCATTGCCGTTTTCTCCCGGACGCACGCCGGTGGCGCCGGCAGTGGTTGATAACAATCCGATTCTGATTTAGCGAAACTCATTTAGGAGTCCGCTCTAACATTTTCGTGCGGGACAGGTGGGACCTTACAGGTCTGCTTCCATCCCCGCCTCCGCAACCGTTTCTAAAGAGAGCACTTAGTTGTATGGTAGGCTCTCGTTGGCGTGCCCGATTATTTCAAAGAGGGGGAAAAATGACGAGCAGATTCCTGTGCATCGAGGGACGCACGATCGGACAAGTCATTCGTGAGCGGAGAATACTACTGGCTCTCACTCACGAAGAATTAGCCCGCCGCGTCAGAACCAACACGCCGTTTCTCGCTCATCTGGAGTCCGGCAAACGCCATTATCCTACCCCCGATCTGTTGAGTCGCCTTTCGGAAGTGCTCGAGCTCGACCTGAGCGAATGGCGCGAACTCTATAAGCGCATCGGGTAACTATGTACGTAAACTGAACCGGCGGCCGAGAATAGCAAAAGTGTGCCAGCGGTCCCTTTGGGGAGACGCCGGCGCACCTGTTCCTACCTCTTGCCGCCTTCTAGTTGCAGATACTCACGCCATCGAGCGTGAAGGTCGCGCCAAGGTTCTGCGCGCCGGCGCCTATTTCGACGGGCCAATGCCGTTCGTTCCATTCAGCCCGTCGATAACAAGCGTATGGTAGCCCGGCGTAGCGCCGCCCAGATAAATTCCTTGACCTGAGGTCGACGAGTACAGGGTGCGGAGCTCTACCGACGCGCGCTGGTTCCTGGAGCGTCGCGCTCGCGAAGACCCAGACTGGGCCCGCATACTAAAAGGCGCGACTCTGACCCCAACCACAGGAGATCGTCAATACGCAAGTCCAGGGTGGGCAAAGCCAGAGGAGTGCGCGACGTTCGTCGACAGTATTGTCGAAGCCCAGGCAACGACGGTTCAGGACCGAATTGTCACTGAGGCGCGCAATCATAATAGCGGCCATGATCATAGTGAGTTGTGCGTTTGGAACATTGTTCAGATCGTTGGCATAGTTGGGCTACTCCTTCTTCCGCAGGCTAGAACTGCAGAAGGAGCAGACGACTTTGTACCCGTTGAAGTCCGCCTTGAATCAGTCACCGCAGCGCGGGCAGTAGGTTGGTGACATGCACTCGAACTTCGCGATGATTTCGTACCATACTGTCTTGGTGAGGTCCCTCTGGAGCGCCTCAGCGAACGTCCGATCCTGAACCGCAGCCACAGCGGCTTTGATGAGGTCATCCCTAAACGCCACGTAGTCTTCCGGCGTTTCCCAACCGCGGTTTACTAGGCGGACAACCTCGCGCAAACTGGCGGCAGCGCGCGCCCTCCAGACGCGGGATCTGGATGCTGCGGCTCTTCCGCTACGGCTAGTTATCTTCCTCGCGCGTCTTGCCATCTGTTTCCTCTGCAATCTCGTTCTCCTTTAGGGCTGCGCGGGCGTTTCTTCCGCCAGCGTTGCCGTTATCTCGATCACGTTCTCCTTGATGCCCGAGCGGAACGTGCAGGGTAGCGGCATCCCATTATCGACGAGTATCTGAACCGCTTGGCCGAACAGGTCGAGCATTTCCCTGTTGTTCGGATTCGGTCTGCTTGGCGTCAGGCTAACGGTCATCGTCACGCCCTCGCCACCGCCTTCAAAGTCGGCTTCTCTGCCGCCTCCCGCAGCCGTCTTCCTCGCGCGCGTTTCCATTCTCTTCGTCTGCCCAGAGAGTCATTTTCCCCCACCCGCTATAGCGGCGTTCGCGGTGTACACCGCTTCGCGCATCTTGCGTACAGCCGCCGTTTGGTGAGCGCCCGGCGGCGTGCAATCGCGGATCACTCGAGCGAAATCCTTGCCCGCGGCGTGGATAGCGTCAAATTTTTCCTGTTGTCCGGCGTGCGATGCGTGATGTGAAAACCAATCATCCAAGTCTTTCTCTGACATGCTTTCGACCCCAGTTAGGGTGAAAGCGGGCGTTTCCGCCGGTTTTGCCGTTACCTCGATCGCGTTCTGAGCTAGATACTCGAGTATCGCCGACTCAGGCAGTTTCATTCCGTTGTCGACGAGTATCTGGACCACCTGCTCGTACATGCTGAGCATCTCCTTCTTGCCCGGATTCCGTCTCGCCACCGGCGGATTCACGTTCACCGTTACGCCTGTACACCCGCCGTCGCCAAAGTCTTCCCGAGCCCGACGCTCCAGGAACCAGCACGCGGCGGCAGAGCTGGGTTCTCAGTACTCGTCGGCGAGCTCCGCCTCGGGTCGGCCCTGAGCGTCCCTTAAGATTTCGCCCGTAACGGGATCACGCTTGAAGATGTAGTTTCCGTCCTTGTCGCGCTTTGGGACCTTGAACCAGCCGCCAATCATCGCGTCGCGTATGGTTCGAGTCGCCATCAGCACCGCCTGGGCCTCGGCGTCGTTCACGGCGCAGAAG
>JBAWBE010000603.1:0-14873 GCA_049589635.1 Terriglobales bacterium | reverse complement strand
GGAGGAAACAATGAAAGCGATGAAGCAGATTTTGGTAGCGGCAAGTTTAGTTGTCATCTCCGCGACCGCACCAGTAGTGGAAGCGCAGCAGGGGGCAGAGAAGGCTGCCACCGAAGCGAACACCGTCAAGGCGGATCTCCCAAAAATCGACGAGAGTCTGCATGGAACGGAGTATGTGAACAGCACTGGTAAATTCTCGCTGACGCTGCCCCCGGAGTGGATCATCAATGCCGATCTGCGTCACAGGCCGGTTACATTGGCAGGGCTGAGCTCTAGCGACAAGACGCGCTTCGCCATCGTGGAGCAAAGGGAATACCCGGGTTCACTCGCAAGCTACAAAGAGTTGAGCATGGCAGCCGTGAGGATCACTTTGAACAATTTCGAGGAACGCTCGCAGTCCAGCGTTACCATCGACGGAAAGAGAGCGATCCTCGCCCACTATCGTGGAAACATTCCAGTACCGCCCAACACATCCGTCGAATTTGTCACCGCATTCATCAGCCGCTCGGACAATAATTTCACAAAAGTCACTGCTTGGTGCGCGGAGTCGTTATTTCACGATATGCAGCCAGAATTCGAAAAACTCGTCACTTCCTATCACAGTTCACCCCGGCTCGCCGTTGCCGGTTACCGATAGGGAAACGGGTCAGGGCGGCGCCTTACCAACGGAGACACCTACCATTGCGCACTTGATGCAATAGCGAACGCAGTGGCGGCGGCTCGGTCGTCGCCACTGCGCGCTCCGCCCAAGAGGAAACATCGTGTTCGGCGCGACCATCACGACCGGCGCGGAACGCCCACGGTAAAAGGAGGAGGAACAAGATGCATAACTTGGTGGTGAGCTGTTTGGCGGTTGCTTATCTCTCAGCGAACGTATACGCCATCGTGAAGATGCGGGTGTTTGAGTTAGCCCGTTCGCGCAAGCATCTCATACTCTATGGCGTCCCCTTCATATTGTGGGGCTCTCTCATCCTGTTGGGATGCAAGCTCATGGAGATCATGCGCCGATTCGATGAATGGGCTGCCTGGCCAGGCGTTCCCAACCGAAGAAAACAGACCGAGGCGCTCATTGAAGTTACTTTTCACGCTATGACCGGTCGTCGGGGAACGAGGTTCTGAAGAACCGTGTCACGTCGAGATGGTGATCTTAGAATGATAAAGTCCTTTTTCATTGCCTACTAAAGTTGGCGAACTGTGGAGCACCGAGAAGAACGGGGCCAGAAAGGGACTTGGTGAAAGTCGCCACCTTCAATATCAACAACATCAACAAGCGGCTCGACAACCTCCTGGCTTGGTTAGCGAAAGCTGAACCGGACGTGGTGAGTCTCCAAGGGCTTAAGGCAGAGCAGGGAGCCTTTCCCGTGAATGCCCTTCGGACTCTCGGGTACGAAGCAGTCTGGCAAGGGGAGCGCTCCTGGAACGGCGTAGCCATTCTCGCGCGAAACCACGTTCCCGTGGTCACTCGCACAAGCTTGCCCGGAAATCCTGAAGGGCATTTTTCTGCAACTCGTAATCATGAAACTAGTAATCCTGCTGACCAGCAAGCTCGCTACATTGAAGCGGCGGTTCAGGGAGTCCTGATCACTTCCATCTACCTCCCCAATGGGAATCCGCAGCCGGGACCGAAATTCAATTACAAGTTGGCTTGGTTTGAGCGCCTGATTGCCCACGCCGCCGAACTCATGGCGAGTGGAGCGCCCGTGGTGCTGGCCGGTGACTACAACGTCGTGCCGACACCGCAGGACATCTATCCGACTCGGTCATTGGAATTGGACAACAACGCGTTAATCCAACCCGAGAGCCGACAGGCTTTTGCTCGTTTGCTGGCTCAAGGCTGGACTGACGCCATGCGGAAGCTACATCCGGACGGGCCGCTCTGGACATTCTGGGATTACAAATTTGAACGGTGGCAAAAGGACAAAGGCATGCGACTCGATCACTTTCTGCTCTCACCGAATCTGTCGGCCCGACTCGTGGACGGCGGTGTTGACCGATGGGCTCGTGGGCAGGAAAACGCGAGCGACCACGCGCCAACATGGATCATGCTCGATCTCTAGGCTTCATCTCCAGATCAGAGCCGAGGTTCCAGCCAGCGTTTTTGGTCTGACCCTCCCAGCAGCGTATAGAGCTGCCGTTTCCCGCCAGCCTGTGCATTCGCGTCGATTCGCATTCGCAATAAATAAGGGGAACTGTGTGTCAGTTCCCCTTATTGGACAGTCGTTACAAGTGCCCAATTGCCCGTAACCTTATGATTGCGTTGGTTGCGGGGGGTGGATTTGAACCACCGACCTTTGGGTTATGAGCCCAACGAGCTACCAGACTGCTCCACCCCGCATAAAAATCATAACAGCGGGGTGCGGCAGGGTCAAACATCGGGTTCGTTTCGCCGCTGGTCTCATTCCATTTTGCACGACGCGTGGCGCACTGCGCTTGACGAACGAACCCATCCGCGACTCGTCCGCGCACATCGATTCACTCGAACGATTCGCTCCAACCGCTCGCGTCGCTCGATTGTATAATCAGAGTCTCGCATGAGCTATCAGGTCCTGGCGCGCAAGTATCGTCCTCAGAAATTCTCGGATGTCATCGGCCAGGAACACGTCACTCGCACGCTCCAAAATGCCATCGAGCAGGAACGCATCGCTCACGGTTACATCTTCAGCGGACATCGCGGTATCGGCAAAACCACTGTCGCCCGCATCCTGGCAATGGCGCTCAACTGCCGCTCGTCCGCCAAGCCGTCTGCCGAGCCTTGCGGCGTCTGCGAATCCTGCACTGAAATTCGCGCCGGCAATGCGGTCGATGTAATTGAAATCGACGCTGCCACCAATCGCGGCATCGACGAGATTCGCGAACTTCGCGATGCCGCGCGCTATCGTCCCGCGCGCGACCGCTTCAAAATTTACATTCTCGACGAAGCGCACCAGATTACCGACGCCGCATTCAATGCGCTTCTAAAAACGCTCGAGGAGCCTCCCAGTCATATCATCTTTATGATGGCGACTACGCAGCCCGAGGATATTCCTCAGACCATCCGCTCGCGCTGCCAGCATTTCAGTTTTCGCGCGGTCAAGTTCGAAGACATTCTCCAGCAACTCCGCGACATCAGCGCGCAGGAAAAAATCGCGGCTGACGACGACGCGCTCGCCCTGTTGGCTGAAGCCGGCGACGGTTCAATGCGCGACGCGCTTTCCATTCTCGATCAGGCAATCGCCTCGACCTCCGAACATCTGACGCTCGATTCGGTGCGCGGTCTGATCGGCTCGGCGCCCGCTGGCGCACTCGAAAGCGTGATGCAGGCCACCGCTGAAAGCGCCAGTGAGAGGATTCTCCTCCTCGTCGATGAACTCTTTAATGAAGGCCACAGTCCCACCCATTTCGCGCGTCAACTGGTGCGCTTTCTTCGCAACGTTACGGTTGCAAAAATCGCGGGGAAGGATTCTCCGCTGCTCCAGGTCTCTTCCGATGAGCGCGCGCGAGTAGCGCGCATCGCTGAACTCTTCAGTGAAGAAGAATTGGCGCGTCATTTGCAAATCATGCTGCGCACTCACGGCGAACTGGGCTATCGGCAGGAACAACGCTTCCACCTGGAACTCGGCTTGCTGAAGATGGCCCACGCACAACGCTTGCTTCCGATTGAACAGTTGCTCAGTGATGCGGCGACGAGTCCAGTTTCAGGCCAGCCGCGCACCGGTGGCCGTCCTGTTCTCGCGTCGCCGTCAGCGGCGGCTTCTGAGATGCGGCGGACTGAACCCGCCGCGCGATCAACTTCCGTGTCTCCGTTCGCCGCCGATACTGCACGCAAGAGCGTTCCGAAAGCGGAGTCGTCGTTCGAAACCTCCCCGCCTTCATCTCGCTCGATGTCCGGGGCAACCACGAATGTTGTCGTCATGGGCTCGGCGGCTCCCGCAATCGAAGAAATTGCCGCAAGTCCGTCCAGGGAAACGGGACTCCCCCAGTCTCCCGCTGAAGCCGATTCCCTCCGCGATACGGTCCTCAACGCGCTCAGCAATCAACCCATGCTTGTGTCCCTGCTCGAAGCCGCGAATTGGAGCTTGGAAGGAAACTCTCTAACTGCGAAGGTCGCCGCGACCAGCACGATGCTTGATATGTCATTCACGAACGATGCCCGCCGCATCGCCACCGCGGCCGCCAGTGGCGCGGCCGGTCGCCCCATCAGGGTGCAGGTTCTTCCAGGAGGATCGCCGCAGGCGGGAGCATCGAGAGGAACAAATGGAGGCTCGGGCAATGGCAGCGCTCCCAACGGCGCCGGCGGCAATGGAAGCGCCCGCAGCCGCGCAGAACATGATCCAGTGGTGCGCCGCATGCGGGAGAAATTCGGAGCCGAAATTCGCACCGTGATCGATTACCGCGAGAAAGGAAGGAACTAATTCGTAATTTGTGATTGGTAATTTGTAATTGAAGACCCGACCATTCTGCGGAGCAGCGATCAACCTTCGGGTCGTGGACTTGAAATTACAAATCACAAATCACCAATTACAGATTTTCTTATGTCCGGATTCAATCTCCAGGAAATGATGCAGCAGGCCAAGCAACAGGCCGAGATTCTGCAAAAGAAGATGGAGCAGACCATCGTCGAGACCTCTTCCGGCGGCGGCACGGTTACGGTCAAAATGGACGGCCGCAAACAGATCCTCTCCATAAGAATCGACCCGGAAGCAGTTAAGGCCGGCGACGTAGAGATGCTCCAAGATCTGGTTCTCGCCGCCGTCAACGAAGCGGGCCGCAAAGTAGATGAAACAATGAAATCTAGCCTGGGAGGAATGCTCGGCGGACTCGGAGGGATTCTCTAATTTGTAATCTGTAATCTGTAATTGATTACGGACGCAGAGTCCGATGTTTCAATTGCAGATTACAAATTACAAATCCAATGTCTAAGTTTGCCGAGCCGATGACCCGGCTCATCGATCAACTCAAGAAGCTGCCCGGGGTCGGAAGCAAAAGCGCTCAGCGCATGGCCTTCCATATCCTGCGCTCGAGCGAAGACGACGCCGATGCGCTCGCCGGAGCGATTCGCGACGTCAAGGCCAACCTGCGCCTCTGCTCCATCTGCAACAACATTACCGATGTCGATCCCTGCGTTTACTGCAGCAGTGCCACGCGCAATCAAAAATTAGTTTGCGTGATCGAGGAGCCCACCAACATCGCCGCCGTTGAGAAAACGCGCCACTTTAACGGCGTCTATCACGTGCTGCACGGGTCGCTTTCGCCTCTTCACGGCGTCGGCCCGGAGCAATTGCGAATCGCCAACCTGCTCAGCCGCGTCGCTAAAGACGATATTGAAGAGGTCATCCTGGCCACGAATCCGACGGTCGAAGGCGAAGCCACCGCCACTTATCTTGCGCAGCAACTCAAACGCCAGGGCCTACGCGTCACGCGCATCGCTATGGGTATTCCGGTCGGCAGCGACATCGAATACACCGACGAAGTCACCATGCTCAAGGCTATGGAAGGCCGGCGGGATATGTAGGCTCCCCGGCGTTGACGTACCCCCTATGCAAACATGTTGTAGCTTGACCGCCGTACCCCACCCCCTTAACATTCTAGTTAACCATCTTCGATGACCGATCAGGCCACAGCGCGTTACTGCGTCAAACGCATTCAATGGGGCAGTGCATGAGTTTGAAAGACGGGGATGGTGCCGAGCCACGCCGAAATGAAGCAGTTACCAATGCGGAATCCCCTCCCCGGCGCGGCAGTAGACCCTATCAACAGCCGGCATTTCGCTTCGAACGCGTCTTTGAGACGATGGCCTTGGCTTGCGGCAAGATAAGCCCGACGCAGTCCCACTGCACATTCAATCGCAAAAGTTCGTAAGATCGCTCGCAGCCTCTTGGTTACCAACGGTATCCGACGATGCCGAACACCGTTGTCCGCCTCGAACGACTTCTCTTAATCTTGAGGCGTCAGCCATGAATCGCGCACGGTTCTTTCTTCCTCTAGGAGGATCGATGACTCCAATACGCAGTCTTTCTCTTTCCGGTCTGATTCTCGCGGCCGTTTCTGTGGGGGCACCCGCGCAGATCAGGCAGCACGTTGGCCGCGTCACGGACTGGAGTTCGCACCACTTGGTCGTCAGTGGTGGACCGTCCGCCGCCAACCTTAAAGCTGCCGAGACCGAGCCCCGCATTCTCTTCTATCTTGCCGACCGCAACCTGGTCCGCGTTCAAGATGGAACGCTGAAGTTCTTGCCCGCCGCACCAGACTCCGTACTTGAAACGGCCCACTCTCAGGACGGCGATGGCGGCGGCGTTCGCAACAATACCTCGCTTATGCGCAGGGACTGGAGCGTGAGTTTGGGAACTGGCGCCGTATCCCTATCCAAGTACCCCGCCAAGTACAGCTTCAATATCAACGGCACGCCAAGCTGCACGGCCGACTATGCCGTATTTGCGTTGAACGTCGCTGGGGTCACCAACGGGCAGCCCAATATTGTCGGGATCGACGAACTCTACAGCGGTACCGGACCAAACGGACTCTGCGGCGCCGCACCCACCGTGACTTGGGCCTACAACGGAAGCACGGCTGGCGGTTCTGTACTCACGTCCCCCACGATTTCTCTCGACGGCACGAAAATCGCCTACGTCGAAAGCGCTGCCTCCTCTTCCATCTTCCATGTTCTTACGGTGAAAGCCGCCCAAGGCACCATCGCCAAATCTGTGGCGCCCACGGCGAACGGTAGCTGCGTGACCGGCGGCTCTTGCCTCGTATCCACAACCTATTCGTCAACAGTCACCACCAGCCTCGCCGATGCATGGGTCGATTACCAGACTGACAAGGCTTTCGTTGCCAGTGACGATGGAAAGATATCCCGCATCAGTTGCGTCTTCAATTGCACGCTCAACTCACAGCCGAAGGTGGATTGGACCTATACTCTGCCCGTAGCTGGCACGGGAGGTGCCCAACCTGTGCCCAACGGCCCTGTTTACGACTATCCGAGCGGCCGCTTGTTCGTCGGCGATCAACTCGGCGAGCTTTGGGTGATCAACGCTAGCGGCAGCTCGCCATCCCTGAATGCCGGTCCAGTCATGGTTGGCGGAGGAGGATGCACTACCGCTCATCCTCCCGGCCGCACCGGAACAACCGGTGGCACGGATTGCACTGCAACTGGAACCGCCTATGGCATCCCCGACTCGATCATTCTTGACGCCTCGGGTGGCGCCCAGAAAATCTTTGCGATTTCTGGCAACAACGGCAACACGGGCGCGGCTGCGGTACTGGCACAGTTCTCAATGAACCTCACCGCGGGGGTGACGGCCGCCCTCGGGCAGGGAGGCGTCAATCTTTATCACGGCGCTTTCAATAATGCATATTGGGGAGCAACCCCTGCGACCTCCGGGGATCTATTCGTATGTGGAACCGGCAGCGCTGATACGACTCCTTGGATCTATTGGGTCGGCTTTGCTTCATATCCGATCATGAACTCCACGACTGCCGGGAGCGTCACGCGCTCCGGCCCAGCGGACGCACCTTGCGTCCCCTTCACGGAGTTCTACAATCCCAACATCAGCCTCAACGGAAATCCAACTCATCACGACGAACTCATGGGCGGCATCGTCGCTGCCAGCACCAGCGGATTGATGATCACCGACGACATCAGCGTTTTGCCGCTGGTGCAAGGCCTGCATGACGTGACGGAAGCTGGAGGCGTAAGCGGCGTCATCGTCGACAACGTAAGCACGAGTGCTCAGGCCTCCAGCATGTATTTCGGAACCTTGACCGGCAAAACAGCGGTTAAGCTGACACAGCTTAATTCGAACTAGCAGCTCGTTTGGCCGGCTCGTCGGCTAAAGCCAGAAACTGTGCAAAGGATTGAACACCCATTTGGGACCGGCTCCGCTGTGGCGATTACCACACCCGGAGTCATCATGCCAAACTGTTTATTTTCTGTACATTAGAAGAACATCGAAAACCGCCACTCGAAGCCTGGTGCTGGCCCGTTATTTGCTTTAGCAAAGGGGTAGCATCCTCGCTCCTTAAACTTTGACTGGCGGGGATCGATACGCGGAAGCAACCAGGGCCGCGGAAAATCCTTCAGCCAGTCGCGCCGTGCTGCGATGTAACCGCATCACACCGGCGCCCAAGAAACCGGGCCAAACAGCCCGGTTTCGTTTTTTCCCTTAGCCTCCGCTCACCGGTTCAAGAAACTCGTTTCCTTCTTCACCAGCCGGCGTTAATCCCTGGGGGAGACTCCCGCGGTTGTATTCCGCCATGCGGTTCTTCCACTTCAAAAAGTCGGTGATGCTTTGCGGCTCGATCCGTACCTCTACTCGCCGGAGGCTCGCGAGCAGCAGATTCATTTCGCATTCAAAGCCGGCAGCCGACCTCAGATTCTTCGCGGAGCGTTTCACCGTTTCAACCTCGCGCCCGCAAATTTCGAGCAAGCCCCAACCGGCGGGCAGTTCTTCGATTTCAATCATTCCGCGCGGCGCAAGATAATAACGCTCCGAACCGACGCCGGTCTCCGGTTGCCGCCGCCAGGCCTTCGCCCGATCAACAAGAAAATCCGCCCGCGTCACCTTGCATTCGACCAGCACCGAATGGCACGCCTTCTTCCAGCCAATCGCATCGGGCATCTCGCCGCTGACGCAAGCCTGTTCGGAAAGCACAACCCCGCACCGATACCGCCGCAGCCAGGCCACCGCCATCTCTACCAACTTTGCATGATTCACAAATCTAGCTTGGCCGGAAAACCCCAACCTGAAAAGTGCCTGCCTTGCTACTCTCCCGCGGATTTATGTCAAATTTTCATCCAAATTTCCAATGACAATAGATGAAATCACAATAGATGAGTCGTTCTACTCGGTCCAGATCATCCAAGGAGTCGGGATCGCGTTGGGCTCGCGCAAAGCGTGCATTCAAAAAAACAAATGTTAAGTTCAGGAGAAAAATGAGCGAACACTTTCATGATATTGGTGATCTACGGCTTCTTAAGGAGATGGGAAAACTTGCACCCACGGAATTCAACGCATGGCTCAATCTCGATAAGATCGTTGGCCGTGAAGACGGCGCGATTCCGAGAAAATATCGCGAGCTCATCGCCTTGGGCGTTGCCTTCACGACGCAATGTCCTTACTGCATCGAGGTGCACGTGAAAAACGCAAAATCCGCCGGCGCCTCGCGCGAGGAAGTCACCGAGAGCGCTCTGATCGCTGCTGCCTTGCGTGCGGGCGGCGCTGCAACGCATGGTGCTATGGCTCTGAAACTCTACGATCTATGAGACCGTGACTGGCTTACTTTGTCGCGGCCCGTATCCGAGTGCTCGCGGGCCGCAGGGGCTTCACCATCACCGGAAGTCTGAGAACCGTTTCGAGCAAATGGCGCGCCGCCGCAACGCTTTCAGCGGAACGGTCGAGCGGCGAGTAGCCAGCTGAATGGACGCGCACGATTCGGTCGCGCAATTCAACTTCAATTTTCGGCGCTGCCCCGTTCTGCGGATCGAGGTGCGGGTCGAGCGCGTTGGCCAAACGCAGTATGCCCGCAAGCTGCATCGCGAGATGCCGATCTGGCAGATCGAGTGCCTGCATCGCCGCTGCCTGCGGGCGCGGCAATGCGCCGCGATGATAGCGCGCCACCACCGCCGCCAGTTCCAACTCACGCGCGCTCCAGCCGAGAGGCCGCTCCAGTTTCCGAATCATGCGATACGACTTCTTCTGGTGCCCCGCCTGCCCTTTGGTCTTGCCAACATCATGCATGAACGCCGCGGCCTGCAATATATCGCGCGTCTCTGGGCGATTCCCCGTGCGTGTGCCTGAAGAAGGCCCGCCTCCGAGCAGACCTACTCGAACGAGGCCCTCATGCAGTTGGAGCGCAAGTTGCGCTACACGCTGCGAGTGCGCAAAATCGGGATCGAGATATCCCGACCACACCCGCAACCGGCTCATCGCCGCCACGCGCAATTGCGGACCCGAGGGCAACTCGGCCCGCCATACGCGCCAGAGCGATTCTTTGCCGATCATCAACTCGCGATAGCGTTCGATCCGCTTTGCGCGCTCCTGATTTAACTTCTCGCGCCAACGCTTGCGGCTATCCTTATTCGGAAGTAGGTCCGCTGCCCGGTCGGAAGGCCTTCCCGGAGAGATGTCCGAAAACGCCTGCACCGCGAGCGCGGTCGCCCACAACACATCCAGATCGTGCACCTCGCCGAGCAGATCCTGAAGTTCCTTCAGGTCGTTTCCCCAACGTGCGTGTTGCTGCGGAAGGAAATTTTCTACCGTATAGCGGAAGCGTTTGATGCCGATGCGGAGCTCGTGTAGCGAAACCTGCGAGCGCGTCTGCATGGCTCGCTTGTGCAGCTCATAAGCGGCCGTCCATTTTTCGAGCGCCAGGTGCTGGTAGACGAGGCTTCCCGGCCGCACACGGGCCGCCCGCCTCGGCAAGGTCCGGCTCAACTGCCGCCAGCGCTTGCGATCAAACTGCTCGAGATCTTTCCACGCAAGTTGTTTGCACTCGGCTTCGCGCGCGTGCACATGACGCAACAACATTTGCGCCACCGGATCGCTAGCCGGCTTGTTCGCGTCTTGGTCGGAACCTTTCCCGGAAGGCTCCAACTTTTCAATCCACTCCTGCATCACCTGCATGTCGCGCAATTCGCCGAGCGCGCGAAATAGCTTGCGGCCGGCCTTTTTCATTTCTTTCCATGAAGGATCGGAATCGAGCGCCATCAATCCATCTGCCAGGGACCGGCAACGGCGCAGCGCAACTCGCAGATCGTGCACGGGATCGGCCTCAAACCCCGCCCCAGCCCGATCGCACTCCACCAGCACGCGCTCCATCCAGGCGCGCAGGCCGAGCTTTGGCTTAGACGACTTCCCTGACGCGCGGGACGGCGCGCTCGGAGTCGCACGTGAAATCACCGTCAATGTTGCCGCTCGCGCCGCCAAGGAAACTCCAGTATGAAAACCGTCAAGGTCCGGGGGAGTATGTCTCGCCATCCCGCCGCGAAGAGGCCGCATTATTCCGCAGCCTGCTAGTGTACAGAAGATTGGAAGGCGAAAAGAAATGCCAGCCCACAAGCTAAGGCTGGCATCGTGACTGAGAACTGAAAACTGACGACTGAGAACTATTAGTTGCTCAAAACCTTCTCCCGCTCCTCCGCGTCCTGCCGCTCTTCGCGTGGTGTAGAGGGCATCGCAAATTCGAGCACTTCTTCAATCGTCTTCACGTAATGAGGGGTCAGCCCCAGCAACTGCTCGGGCGTCAGGTCTTCCTCGAGGTTGGTGCGATTGTCAGCGGGAAGAATCACGTCATGCACGCCCGCCCGTTTCGCGGCCAGCACTTTCTCTTTTATGCCGCCTACCGGCAGAACATTTCCGCTCAGCGTAATCTCGCCCGTCATCGCAGTCAGAGGACGAACCTGTTTACCAGTCAGCAGCGACACCAAAGCAGTGACAATGGTGACGCCGGCCGAGGGTCCATCTTTCGGAATTGCGCCCGCCGGCACGTGAATGTGAATATCGTGGTTCGCAAAGAAATCCTCGTCCACTCCTAATTCGCGTGCGTTCGAGCGCACCCAGCTCAAGCCGGCCTGCATCGACTCGCGCATCACGTCCTGAATTTGCCCCGTGATCGTGAGCCCGCCTTTGCCCTTCATCTGGTTCGCCTCGACGAACAGCACGTCGCCGCCCGAGGGAGTCCACGCCAGCCCCACAACCACGCCCGCGCGCTTTGTGCGCTCGGCAATTTCTCCTTCGCTGCGAATCTTGATGCCGCCCAAAAATTCCACCACTACTTCTTGCGTGACGACGAGCTTCTCACTCTTCCCTTCCGCCAGACGCCGCGCCTGCTTGCGGCAAATCGTCCCGATCGTCCGCTCCAGGTTGCGCACGCCAGCTTCGCGCGTGTAGTGCCGAATCACGAAGCTAACCGTCTCTTCCGGAAATTCAATCTGATCTTTCGTGATCCCGTTCTCGTCAATCTGCCGTGGAATCAGATACTGGAACGCGATATGGACCTTTTCTTCTTCCGTATAGCCCTGAAGCTCGATGATCTCCATACGGTCGCGTAGCGGCTCCGCAATCGGATCGAGCATATTGGCCGTTGTGATGAACAAGACCTTTGAAAGGTCGAAGGTCACGTCGAGATAGTTGTCGCGGAAGGTCGCGTTCTGCTCTGGATCGAGAGCCTCAAGCAGGGCCGAGGCGGGATCGCCGCGGAAGTCGCGCCCTACCTTGTCGATCTCGTCGAGCATGAACACTGGGTCTTTCGTTTCCGCCCGCCGGATGCCCTGGATGATCTGACCGGGCAGCGCGCCGATGTAGGTGCGCCGGTGACCACGAATCTCGGCCTCGTCATGCACTCCACCAAGCGACAGACGCGTAAACTTTCGTCCCAGCGCGCGTGCAATCGATTTTCCCAGCGATGTTTTTCCGACGCCTGGAGGTCCGACGAAACAAAGAATCGGTCCTTTCATGCTCGGCTTCAAACGCCGGACGGAAAGGTAATCCAGAATGCGGTCTTTTACTTTCTGCAAATCATAGTGATCTGCGTCGAGAATCTCCTTGGCTTTCGGAATTTCAATCTCGCCGCCCGAAGTCTTGTTCCACGGCAGCACAGCCAGCCACTCGATGTAATTGCGCGTGACCGAGTAATCCGCCGCCATCGGCGACATGCGCGAGAGCCGTCCTAATTCTTTCAGGGCTTCCTTCTTGACCTCGTCAGGCATCCCGGCCGACTCGATTTTTTGTTTAAGTTCTTCGGTGTCGCGCGCACCTTCATCCTGCTCGCCCAGTTCCTTCTGAATCGCCTTCATCTGCTCGCGGAGATAGTATTCGCGCTGCGTCTGCTGCACGCGATCCTGTACTTCCGACTGGATCTTGTTGCGCAGCTGCTGAACTTCCAATTCTTTCGCCAGGTGCTGATTGATCTTTTCAAGGCGGATGCGAACGTCGGTCGTTTCCAGCGTGTCCTGCTTGTCGGCGGTCGAAAGCGATGGCAGCGAGGAGGCGATGAAATCTACCAGGCGCCCCGGCTCTTCGATATTCATCGCAACCGTCGAAAGTTCGTCAGACAGTGTCGGCGATCCAGCAACGATCTGCTGGAAGAGCGTTAGCACGTTGCGCTGGAGCGCTTCGATCTCGGAATCCTTGGGCGGAATCGTCTCGGGAACCGTAACTACCTGCGCGCGCATGAAAGGCGTGAGCTGCGCGAAGTCGGTGAGGCGCACCCTCTCCAGGCCTTCAGCAAAAACGAAGAGGCTCTGGTTCGGCATCTTCACAACTTTGTGCACCACTGCCAGCGTGCCAATGGAATACAGGTCGGTTGGCTGGGGCGTGTCGACCCGCGCTTCGCGCTGCGCCACCACCACAATCGTCTTGTCATCCCCCAGCGAATTAATCAGTTGCACCGAACTGTCGCGTCCCACCGTCAGCGGCAGAACAGCGTGCGGAAACAAGACCGTATCCCGGACCGGCAGAATCGGCAGCGAACGCCCTGCAGTTTCGTAGGAAGCAGAAGAAGTAGTCGTAGTATCGCTCATGATTTTCCCTTGAGTCAGTTGTACTCAACTTTGATGAATCGACTCCCCGAAAAGATGCAGGGTGAATGCTAGGCTGTTGAATTCTAGACCTTTTTTGCGCTTTTGCAAGACACACTAAGGCTCCTGTCCCTCCGCCGGTAACCAGTCCCGACTGTGATAGGGACCGCCTAATGGAAAACGTCGGCCACTGGCCGAACGTCTGCCAATCACCCGTGGAGGCGTCCCCTTTCTAAGCTAGCTTGAGTGCCGCTTTCGCGGCAGTGCACTGGCTCACCTAGATTGGTGATGAATAAAGATTGGTGATGAATTAAAGACGGGTGATGAAAAACGATCGGCGATGAAAACTGTGCCAAAAGAAACCGGAAATGGGAAAAGATTCGGTCGGAAGCACCTGCAGGCTCATGCCGCCCGATAGATCCCCAGCACCTTCACCAGGTCGGTGACCTCGGCGAGATGGCGCAGGGCATTGCGAGAGTCTTCATCATCTCCCCGTAGCAGGTCGACAAAAAACACATACTCCCACGGGCGCCCTCGCATTGGTCGCGACTCGATCTTGCTCAAGCTGATGTCGCGAAGCGCAAACACGCTCAGCGATTTGAACAGCGATCCCGGAATATTCTTGGTGCTGAAAGCGAGTGAAATCTTGTCTGCCCCCGCGGAAGCCCGTACCCTGCCTTTGTTTACCAGCCCGCGATGAATCAGAAAGAAGCGCGTGAAGTTTCGTTTGTCATCTTCAATTCCGGCCTTCAAGATTTTCCCGCCATAGACGTCGGCCGCTCGCCGGCTAGCTATACCCGCGGCATCGGTCAAGCCCTCAGCCATCACATGCTTCACGCTGCCCGCCGTGTCATAAAACGGCACAGGTTCCAGGTTGGAGTTCCGCGCAAACAGATCGCGGCACTGATCGAGCGCCACGGGGTGCGAGAAGACCTTGCGCACATTTTTTAGAGCCGTCCTCGGCGGCGCGATCAGGTTATGCACGATTCGCAGACGAAACTCGCGCACAATGTGCACGTCGCGGCTAAGCAGCAAATCAAAATGTTCCGCCACCGATCCGGCCAGCGAATTCTCAATGGGAATGACTGCCCCATCGACGCTCCCGCGCTTCACCCGATCAAACACCTCGAGCGACCGCGCGCAGGGTACAACCTTCGCCGATGGCAACATCGTTCGCGCCGCATCATGGCTGAACGACCCTAGTTCCCCCTGAATCGCAATCTTCATCAAACCTCTCTTTGCGTTGAATCCTCTGTAATTTTCCGTAGAGACGCGCATGCCGCCTCTCTACGACGAATTGTTCTTGTCGCCGGATTTTTTCGTCGACTGCGCCAACTCCTTCACCATCACCAGCGCATCCAACTGCCCCGAATAATAT
>JBAWBE010000602.1:0-1766 GCA_049589635.1 Terriglobales bacterium | reverse complement strand
ATCCCGGCCACAGCGGGCGTACTGTTGTGCGCGCCAGCGCCGGCCTGTTCTACGACAACTTCCTGCTCCAGAACACATATCAGGATCGCGTCAACCGCCTCTCCAACGGCCAATTCAGCCGCAGTCTGACGCTCTGCCCGGTAGGCTCCACGCTCTTTCCGAATGCCATCCAGCAGGCGCAGGCTGGACAGCCCTACATCACCAGTCAGGTCGATGGACTCGACATCGGCACGCAAATCTGCGGCCAGCCTCTCGGCTCTCTACAGACTCCGACCGGAGGCGGATCGCCGGTCGAAGTCGCGACCGCCATTCAGGATCTGCAAACGCAGTTTCAGGCAGCCCAGGCCCTGACGAGCGGCCCCAACGTTTATTCGCTTGCCAACAGCATGGGCGACTTCGGCGGCCTGCTCGCGCCCACCTTCCGCACTCCGCGCATCATCCACATGTCGGGCGGAGTCGAGCGTCAGATGGGCATTCGCAGCATGTTCTCGGTCGATTACGTCCGCGAAATCGGCACTGCATTTCCGATCGGCATCGATACCAATCACGTCGGCGACGCTCAATTCCTCACCGACGGTGTCAATCCCAATCCAGTTCTCAACTCCTACGCGGCCGAGCTCAACGCCATCAATGCGACCATCGCCGGCAATCCCACCACGAGTGGTGGAGTCTGCCCTGTTGCCACCTCCGCCGGCGGAAGTTCCCAATCCGCGGTGACCTGCTACCTCGCGAATGTCGGCAACGCCAGCATCGTCGACTTCGCCCGCAATGGCCTCGATTCTTCGAATGCCTTCTGCGGGCCGTTCCCCTGCTCCGTCGTGGGCAAGCCACAAGCAGCATTCGGCGGCATCAATCCAGCGGTCGGCTCAAACCTTATGTACTCTCCGGGCGGACGCTCGCAGTATCAGGCGATCCATTCCACGTATCACACTACGAGCGGCCTCAACCCGATGAATCACGTGCGGAAAATTGACATCGCGTTCTCCTACACCCTTTCGCGTTATCGAACCAACGTCGCCCAGCCCGACGGAAGCGGCGGAGACTATTCCATCCTCACGCCCGCCCTCGATTACAATCGCCCGCACCTCGGCCATCTTCACTCTTCCGGACTCGACCGCACTCACCAGATCGCATTCACTCCAACCGTCGAAACTCCGAGAGGGTTGCGCATTTCAACGATTTTTCTCATGGCCTCGCCGCTTCCCATCAGCGGCTACATTCCCCAGCAGAATGGCGGCGGCGTCCCCGGAGAAATCTTCCGCAGCGACGTCTCGGGTGACGGTACCGTCGGCGATTTGCTGACCGGCACCTACATCGGCACGCTCGGAAAATACAGCAGCAACAAGATCAACAACGCCCTCGCCTTCTACAACCACAATATCGCTGGACAATTAACCCCCGCGGGCATCGATCTTGTCGGCACCGGCCTCTTCAGCGCGCAACAACTGCACGCTCTCGGCGCGTATGCTCCGCTGATTTCTTCCTGCAATCCTCCCGATCCGAGCTGCGGCGTGCCCGGCCGCGCCGCCGAGGAGAACTGGCTCAAAACCATCGATCTGCGCCTGAGCTGGCCCTTCGCGGTCGGCGAACGCTTCAAGATCGAGCCCACCTTCTCCGTCTTCAACGTTTTCAACCTCGCTAACTTCGGCGGCCCGGGAGGCCAGTTGAACGGCATTCTCGATGGCTCCCCGGGCACCTCGCTCAACAACTCAACCTCACCCGGGGTCTGTGGCAATAGCACGGCCTTCTGCACGTCGCGCCTCGAC
>JBAWBE010000601.1:0-3390 GCA_049589635.1 Terriglobales bacterium | reverse complement strand
CGCCGTGCCGAGGTGGGCCAATATCCGCTCATAGGGCTAGATGCAAACGATGTCAAAGAAGCGCTTGCGTCGGTTCATTCCAAAGACAAAGACGAATGGGCCGCAGCGTTCATGGGAGTAGCCGACCGCTACATGAACGAAGCTAAGACAATCGAGAAGACGGATCCGGCGAAGGCCAATGCCGATTACATCCGCGCCTGGCGTCTCTATTCCTTTGGACGTTGGCCGATCCCTGCGTCTCCTGGCAAACAGCATTCGTACGAAAAGGCGATCGAGGCATTTCTGGCTCACGCGCGTTTTTATGACCCGCCGCTCGAAGTTGTGAAAATTCCTTTCGAAGGAAAAGAAATCATCGGTTACCTGCGCTTGCCCAAGAACGCAAATGGGCCGGTACCGCTAGTGCTGGCGGTAAATGGACTCGACAGCCGCAAAGAAGATTTGACCGAGAGCTTCAGCGCGATCCTGCCATTTGGCGTTGGTTATTTGGCGGTCGATGGCCCGGGCACGGGACAGAATCCGATTAAGGTCAGTGAGAATGCAGATCGCATGCTGTCGCGCGTGCTCGATTACATTGCCACGAGGCCAGAAATCGACAAGAACAGGGTAGCGATGCACGGAGTAAGTTGGGGCGCATACTGGGCCACGAAGATGGCGATCGTGGAGCGTGCCCGATTGAAGGGAGCTAGCGCCCAATCGCCACCCACCGACACTTTCTTCCAAAAAGACTTTCTGATGAACTCGCTGATCGGCAATCGCGAATACCTGTTCGATCAGGTTCCAGCCCTGATGGCAATCTTTGACAACGTAACCACCATCGATCAGATGGCGGAGGTGCTCCCAAAAATGTCGCTGGTCAAGCAAGGATTGCTCGGCAAACCCATGGCTCCTATGCTGATTCTTGCCGGCGTGAATGATACGCAGGTGCCGATCTCCGACATTTACTTGTTGCTTAACAAAGGTGATGTGCCGAAGACTGCATGGATTAATCCGCAGGGTGGTCACCTTGGACGTCAGGTTGGAGTCTGGCCCGATCCGCGGATTTTCAAAGAGGTGATCATTCCATGGCTGGTGCGCACGCTGAAACCGGCGATGGCGGAATAGAGAATTATGGTATCGAAGGCGTTCACTGCCAATCTGGATAGATATCGCGATCTCGCTCCGGAAACACTCGAAGCAATAAATCGCAGAGGAACTGCGTTGAAAACGTCGAGTAGTCGAGGTGTGAGGTAATCAAGAGGGCTTAGCACACAAGCCGATTTCTGGCCCGGAATCACTTCGGTTTGGCCATTACCTACGCCGAACTAGTAATCGCCACGCTCATCCGTAAACACAAGCCGCCTTGGTATTACAGGAAAAACATACGCGAGATCTCCTTGACCTCAGTAGGCAGGGTTACCCGGCGGCATGCGCGTGTTGTTTATAACGTTCTCAAGCGCTAGACGGTTTGAGAGTCCTCCGCGTTGATGCGAACGGTACAAGTGGTTCCCAGCCAGTCACAGCGTCTGTAGGAAGTTGACCAAGTCCTGCATCTGCTGGCGCGAGAGTCCAATCTGGAAGCGTTGGTTATAAAAATTCACGAGCTGCTGGAGATTGGCAGCAACTCCGTTATGGAAATAGGGGGCGCGCGCCGGCAATCCCCGGAGGATAAGACCCTTGCCTCTGCCGATGTCACTGCATTGACCGGTGATCAGGGCTTTCCCCGGATCCGACGTGTAATAAGTGTTGCCGGCGAGAGGCCCTTGCGTGCAGACCAGCTCAAAGACCGGAAGCGTCGGCGCCTGGAGTTGCTTAAGTGCCGCGATGACGTTCGGGTCGGTCTCATAAATGAGTGAGTGACCGGTCCCGATGTCCAGCGGTAAGGGGAACGAGTGATTTCCTACGTTGAAGGTATCGTGGCAGGTGGTGCAGGTTCCCTGAATCTCTTGAGAGCCGGTCGTTAGCCCTGGGACATCGCTAATGGTCAAGGGTTGCGTATTAAAGATCTGCTCGCCGCGGGCAATCGAAGCTTGCTGCGGATTCCGTGAGTTTTGGAAGGATGTATAGATCGTAAAGACATTGGGAGTGAACTGTTTTCCCTCGGGATCTCCGCCGAGGGAATCGTTGATTCCCGGATAGTAAGGTTGCGTGGACAGGAATTGCGCTCCGCCGTTTGCTCCTTTTGACAAACTGCCCGCAAAGAAGTCCGACAACTGCGCAGAGTTGAGTGCCAATTCGAAGCCGACTATCTGGCTTAGTTGCGTGGCTGTAGGGGGCTGATCAGCCTGTGCATGGGTCAAGGTCGCGTCGATCGCCTGCTGGGTCAGATCGGTGTTCAGATTGGCAGCAAAAGTTTGTTCATTGTTCAGAGGGTACACGAGGGATTCCCGGCCATCGAACATGACTGCACTTAAGAAACCCAGGTTCGTGGTTGGCAAAGGCCGCCGATAAACGGAGGCAATTTGCTGTCCCTCAGGATTCGTGGTGAGAGCGCAACCGTAGGGATCCTGCACGGCGGCGATCGTATATTGCGGCGGTGATGAATCAGTTGTGTTCGGTGGAACGGTTAGTTCGATTCGAATCAGTCCGTTGTTCACGACCAAACTGTTGTTCACGGGGCCGGTGGGACAAGTCGAGCCATCGAACTGGGCAAACAGCGGATCTTTGCCGTGACTAATGAAGTACCGCAATTGCGCGTCGATGGCGCTTAATCCAAATGCGTCGCTCGGTGCGTGGCAAGTCTCACAGGTTCGGCCGTTCGTCCCTAGATTTTGAAAAAATGGGCCACTCAGGTCAACCCTTCCCGTGTTGCTGTATGTTCCTGAGAAGCCCGCAAAATCGAGAAAGGGAAAGAGGTTCCGAAGGTAAACGTCAGCGATAGCGGTACCCGTGGCAATGGTCACGAGGGCGATAGCGCAGAGAACGATTCGCCTGGGGATCCTGCCGTCGGCAGAACGACGGAGTTGCTGACGGAACTTGCGAACGAAGGATACTGTGTATCGCTTGTCAGACATTGGCACTCCTTGATGAACGTTTCGTGTTTTCGTTTACCGCACGGCAGCGACGAACTTACATCGCACCAGATGGTCCGTTACCGCCAGGCCAACAAACCTTTTGTTTTTACGTCTTTTTTATTGGGTTCGGCTAGACCACACTCAAGAAACGCGGGGCAATCCTGCCGCAAACGTGGGTTTTGCTCAATAGCGAGGGCCTGTCGAACTTCTTAATTTTCATGTCCCCACAACTGATTGAAAGCAAAGACGATGTTGTGACATTTGAAAAGCGGGGTAGAATGTAGAGCTAGCCTTCGGGGCGTTTTGTGTCGTCGGAATCAACCAAAATCCAAGATTCACTTAAATTTGGGGACGGTCTGGAGCTTGATTGCGCCGGTGGCCAATTGCGACGCTCCGGCCG
>JBAWBE010000600.1:0-5018 GCA_049589635.1 Terriglobales bacterium | reverse complement strand
ATACCGGACACGGCGTTAAGAAAGGCGCCAAGGCCGTCGGCCATGGCGTCAAGAAGACCGGCGAGAAGACAGAAGACGTCGCGAAGTAAGCCGCGCTGCTAATGCGTCGACGACTGGTGGGGGAGCTGTTTCCGCAACAGATCCTCCACATCGCCGATTTTGTCTCCCAGCAGGTTGAGTTTCTCGGCGAGCCCCTGAATCTCGCTCTCCGCGCGGCGATTGACGTCGAAGTCCAACTCGCTCCGTACGCGGTCCTTTTTGTCCTGCCGGTTCTGGCTCATCATGATGACCGGCGCCTGGATCGCAGCCAGCATCGACAAAAATAGATTGAGCAGAATAAAAGGATAGGGATCCCACGAGCGCTGGCCCATGGAAATACTGATTACGCTGTAAATCGAAAGCATGACCAGGAACGTGATGATGAAAGTCCACGATCCGCCAAACGACGCAACCGTGTCGGCAATGCGCTCCCCAACCGTTTCCTTTTCTTCGATCACCACATTAGGATTTCGCGCCGCGCGCAAGCGCACCAGCCGGTGCGAGGCATGAAACTGGCGCCCCAGCACCGATAACATATCCATGCCGGCATGGGGCTTGCGCTCCAGCAGAACCTGGATGTCCTTGCGATCGACTTCCACGCACACTGACTCCTCGGTAGCCTGCGCATTCGTCTGGTGTGGAGTCTGATCGAGTAGCGACGCGAATCCGAAAAATTCGCCGCGCGTAGGCTCATCCACAACAATCTCTTGCTTGTCCTCGTCGACCGTTGTCAGGCGCACGCCACCCGAAACCATGACATACGCCGGGCCGGCGGGATCTCCGATCTTCCAGATACGCTGGCGCGGCGCAAATGTTTTAACTTCGACCTGACTGGCCAGCACTGCCGTTTCATCGTCGTCCAGCAACGAGAAAAGTGGAACCTGGCGAAGCACTTCGGGTTTGCAAGGCATCGGAACCTCCGGAAATGTAGATCAATGCGCCGATAAATAATTACCACAACGGCGAGTTCTCAGTTATCAGTTGTCGGTTCTCAGTAAAACCTCTGGATCCTTACCGCGCACGGACTGGAAGGTTTTAACTGAGAACCGACAACTGATGACTGACAACTGATTTAGAATTTAACTTCGCATGCTCACTGGCTCCGAAATCCGCCGCAAATTCCTCGACTTCTTTATCCAGAAGGGGCACCGCGAGGTCCACTCGTCCTCCCTCGTCCCGGCTAACGACCCGACGCTCCTCTTCACGAACGCGGGCATGAACCAGTTCAAAGACGTCTTCCTCGGCCTCGAAAAGCGCGACTACAACCGCGCCACCACCTCGCAAAAATGTGTGCGCGCCGGAGGCAAGCACAACGACCTCGAAAACGTAGGCTTCACCAACCGCCATCATACGTTCTTCGAAATGCTGGGCAATTTCAGCTTCGGCGACTACTTCAAAAAAGACGCCATCGCCTACGCATGGGAGCTATTCACCTCGCCCGACTGGTTCAACCTTCCAAAAGAAAAGCTCTACGCCACGATCTTCAAAGGCGAGAACGGAGTGCCGCGCGACGCCGAAGCCTACGATTTGTGGCTCGGGCAAGGAGTGCCGAAAGAACGAATTTACGAGTTTGGATCAAAAGATAATTTCTGGCAGATGGGCGACACCGGCCCCTGCGGCCCATGCAGCGAAATTCACTACGACATGGGCGTGATCGCATCCGAACAAGGGCACGGCGCAACCGCTCCAGCCTGCGAATTCGGCTGCGACTGCGGCCGCTACGTAGAACTCTGGAACTTGGTCTTCATGCAATTCGACCGCGACGCTACCGGTATGCTGTCGCTTCTGCCGAAGCCGTCGATCGACACCGGGTTGGGACTAGAGCGAATGGCAGCGGTTCTCCAGGGCGTAATTTCGAACTACGAAACTGATCTTTTCACGCCGCTGATCAAGCGGGCAGCTGAGTTGACGGGAACCAGCAAGCAAAATGTGGGAACAGGCCATGTGGAGACGGGCATTCCTGCCCGTCCATCCGAGCGAACCCTGGCTCCCACTGCCGGCACACACGGTGCCGCTTCCCTCCGAGTAATTGCCGACCATTCGCGCGCAGCGACGTTTCTCATTTCCGACGGCGTTATTCCGTTGAACGAGGGCCGCGGCTATGTGCTACGCAAAATTATTCGCCGTGCAATTACGCACGGACGATTGCTCGGGCAGACGAAGCCGTTTCTGCACCAGATGGTCTACGCGGTGCGCGATCTGATGCAGGATGCTTATCCCGAATTGAAAGAAACCGCCGATCGCGTATCGAAAGCGGTGCAAGTTGAAGAGATGCGTTTTGCCAATACGCTGAATATTGGACTCGAAAAGCTGGAGGGAATTCTGGCATCGTCCGGCGGCACTCTATCCGGCGAAGACGCGTTCAAACTCTACGATACGTTCGGAATGCCGCTCGATTTCATGCAAGATGCGGCACGCGATCAGGGAATTGGCTTTGATCAGGCCGGCTTCGACCGCGCAATGGCCGAGCAGCGTACGCTGGCCCGCGCTTCCTGGAAAGGCGCGGTAAAGCAAACCGCCAACCCTGCCTACCAGCAACTCCCAAAGTCCGAATTCGACGGCTATCGCCACACGCGCTCCGAAAATTGCGAAGTCCTCGCCATCATCAAAGCCGGCCAAGGCGTGCAGGAATTAAAACCCGGCGAAAAAGGCGAGATCATCCTCGACCACACGCCTTTCTACGCCGAATCCGGAGGCCAAGTCGGCGACCGCGGCCTGCTCTACTCGAGCGATCACAACACCGTTGTCGCCGAAGTAACGGGCACCTACGCCCCGATCCAAGGCGTCCGCGCGCATCAGTTAGTCGCCAAGCAACCCATCCGCGTCGGCGACAAACTCGACGCCGTCGTCGACGCCGAACTCCGTGCCGCCACTATGCGCAATCACACAGCCACGCACCTGCTCCAGGCGGGCCTAAGAGAAGTGCTCGGCAAGCACGTCAAGCAAGCCGGTTCGCTGGTCGCGCCCAATCATCTCCGTTTCGACTTCTCGCACTTCACCGGAGTCGCCGAGGAAGAGTTGCAGGACATCGAAGACATCATCAACAAAGAAGTCCTGACCAACGAAAAAATCGAAGTCATCGAAAACGTACCGATCGACATAGCTATCAACGAGTATCACGCCATGGCGCTCTTCGGCGAAAAGTATGGCGACCGCGTGCGCGTTATAAAAATAGGAGACTTCTCCACCGAACTCTGCGGAGGCACGCACACCTCGCAAACCGGCGAGATCGGCCTGATCAAAATTCTGAAAGAAGGCAGCGTCTCGTCAGGCGTGCGCCGCATAGAAGCCGTCACCGGCGAAGGTTCGCTGCGCCACTTCCGCAAAGATCACCAACTCGAAGGCGTAGTCGCGAGTTTGACCAGCAAAGAAGCCGAGTCTCCAGCCGAAGCCTTGCGCACCGAAATCGACCGCCGCGACGCCGAGATCAAGCGCCTGACGCGCGAACTCGACCAGGTCCGCATGAAGTCAGCCTCGTCAAGCGCGGCAAATCTGGGCGACAAAATCAAAGAAGTTCGCGGAGTAAAGGTTTTAGCCCACCGCGCCGACAATCTCGAGCGCTCGCAGATGCGAACGCTGGTCGACCAACTACGCGACAAACTCGGCTCGGGCGTAGTCGTGGTCGGCTCGGCGACAAACGGCAACGTCTCGCTGATTGCAGGCGTCACCAAAGATCTCACGGGCCGCGTGCAAGCCGGCAAAATCGTTGGCAAAGTAGCCGAAAAAGTAGGTGGAAAAGGTGGAGGCCGTCCCGATCTAGCTGAAGCCGGCGGAAAAGACGTCGGCGCACTAGACTCCGCGCTGGCCGACGTGTACGGCGTAGTGGAGTCGCTATTGGGTTGATTTCCCTGTGGTACTCTGTGTCCTCTGTGGTTCAAGTTTTTGGGTTAGATTTTGATTTGGACTTCGATCTTGCTGTTGACCTATGGACGACCGCATTCATTTCATCGAGCACAAAGGCAAGCAGATTCTGCTGCTCGATTATTCCCATACCGACGCCACGGAGATGCAGTTGCTGCTCATCTCCGTGCAGGCGATTGTCGCCAAACAAAAGCGCGAGTCGCTCCTGGTACTCGCCGACTTTGATGGTGCCGAGATCGACCACAACGTCGCGATGAGAATCAAAGAAGTACTCACCCTCGATCGCCCATTCGTAAAGAAAAGCGCCTGGGTCGGCGCCGAGCATATCCCGCACGCCTTCATGGAAAACTTTCACACCTTCTCCCAGCGCGAAATAGTAACCTTCAAGACCCGCGAAGAAGCGCTGGAGTGGCTAGTGAAGGATTAGAGCCTTATTCTTCTCCAAACCCCTGCGCACACTGCCTCTATTGACATAGCTATCTAATATAGCTATGATCGACACATGGAATTCAGCGTCGCCGATGCCAAGAACAAGCTGCCGGAGTTGATCAAAGCGGTCGAAGATGGTGAGCCCGTCACCATCTGCCGGCGCGGTGTGCCGGTAGTTGATCTGGTGCGCACACGGCGTGCCGCGCGCAAGAAGCCCAAGTTCGGCACCCTGAAAGGCAAGATTCAAATCTACGACCCCGACTGGTGGAAACCCATGACCGACAAGGAAGTGGAGGAGTTGTTCGGCGGGGGCGAGTGAAGTGCGCGTTTTGCTGGATACTGCGGTATTGATTTTTGCCGTCGAGGCTCCGGAACGGCTAAGCAAACACGCCACCAACGTCCTCAAAAAACCGGACAACGTCCGCGAGTTGAGCTGCGTTTCGCTCACCGAGATCGCAGTCAAGTCGTCGCTCGGCAAGCTCGGGTTTTCCGCTGCAACCGTGCATCAGGCAATAGACGATATGGATCTTCGCGTCTTGCCGTTCAGTGCGGAGCACGCTTTCAAAATGTTCGAGCTTCCCATCCACCACCGCGATCCATTCGATCGCCAGCTCATCGCGCAGGCTCTGTGCGAGGATATTGCGATTGTCACTCCCGATCAAAAGTTCGGCCTCTACCCGACATTAAAG
>JBAWBE010000599.1:0-35326 GCA_049589635.1 Terriglobales bacterium | reverse complement strand
GCATGGAACTCTTGTCGAAGTAATAGAACGACAGGTCTCCATAGGTGGAGCGGCGCGCCGACTCTCGAAGCTCGGGCAGGAACTCGATGGTCTCAGGCCGGAAGACTGCGGGAAAGGGATCGCCCCACGCTTGCAGGCCCTTGGGAGTCGAATCGAGAAATACAACCTGATCGGCGTGGAATTCCATATCCCTCCTCTTCTTCGCCGCGAGGTAGGAGGCTGTAGTTTTGCCGGAGTTGGGCGCGCCGAAGATAAGAACGCCACGATCTTCGACGCCGACACAGCCGCCCGAGAGAGCGACGAGTCCCAGACTGGCGGCGGTCATACAAAATAAGATGTCGAGCGGGGGGCGGTGTCTGAATCTTGTCTCGCCGTCGACGAAGCGGTCAGAAAGAAATGCGACGGCTTCGCGACTTTCCAGATCGACTGCCAAAAAGCCTCTTTGCCCAATATTGACGTAGCGCAAACCGAGATCCGAAAACGCTGACAGGGGCACATGCGTCGAGTGCACCTGCGGATCCGTTTCACAAACGATGCGCCAACGAAATTGGGGCTTGCCCACTGTTCCGTGTTGATGACGGTCGAAGAATTTTGTCGCGAGTTCGAGAATGGATTTGTGATTCGTCTCCAGGCGCACTGTTCTTTGCATTAACTGCAAGTCGAGGGTGTGTGAAGTCGATGTGAAACGATGGAGGAGGTCCGGGCGCTTTGAAATGTCATCGTCTCCAACAAGTTCACGCTCTTCTCGCCCGTTAGGCGCTTGCGATCGAGGTGGTCGTTCGCTCTTTAAGACGCTTTCCATCCTGCTCCTTCTGAGGTGCGGCATCTGGGAAGGCTCGAGAATAATTCGCTAAGTTGGTTGGCGATATTTCGTGGGTGACCTCCATATCGGAGGAGGACCCGGGGTATCGAGAGAAGCTGGTCAAGGGTCCGTGCCTGTTTTTGGAGAGCGTCTGGAACCTCGGCCAGCAAGTCTTCTTCAATGCGAGATCGCGCTACGTTTTCTTCGATTCGAACTACTGAAAAGCCACGCTCTTCCTGTCTTTCGAGAAAAACGAGCAGGCGCGGTTCACAGTTCCGGGCTCCGGGTTGCGGCGGCTCGAAGTGGAAGACGCGTTCGCCATTCTGAACATTGGTGGGTTCGCGATCACGAAATTCTTCGAACCATGATGCTGCTTCGCGCCTCAGCTTGATCGGCCGCGGCAGGCCCCAGGCCTGCACTTTGCCATCCGCCAATGAACAGAATGTCCGATCATCGGAGAGCAATCGGAACCCAGCCTCTGCGAGAGCCATGGCGAGCGTCGACTTTCCGGAGCGAGATGGGCCCGCCAAAATTAAACCGCTATGGTCTCTGGCAACACAAGAAGCGTGCAGTTCGACGAGTCCGAGCGAGCCGGCCATGATGGAGAGCAGCATCGGGAAAATGATTGTTTTCCAATATCTGGTGTCGCTGGCCATCGCGGTGGAGAATCTTCCGATCACTCGACGGGTGCGGAGATCGGCGAGCATGGAGTTGTGGGCATCAAATCCCGCGAACACCAGGTGATCGAGTCCGCGAAGGTAGGGCTTTGGCCATGAACCTTCCCTGGAGCCAGTGCCGTTAACCCAAAAGCGCATTGAGAAGTCGACCGGGGCTTGCGGCGATTCTGCCGCAACGAAGGTATAGCGGGCCGCTTCCAGCAACTGCTCGCAATTCGTCGAAAGTGCACACACAGCGCCGGCTGCTATGTAGTGTTCACAGAGTTTAGTGTCGGCGTCGCGATGTAGAAAATCCTGGCGCATTGTGAAGTCAGCCTGCTTTCGCTAGAAAAAGCTGAGCACAAAGCTCCTCCGCGGAAACATACAAGTGTTCATCAAATTGGGAGTGGATCTTGTCACGTTCTTGTCAATAGCTTGTAACGTTTCCTTCGCGGCGGTGGGGGTTGGATCTGTTCGCTATTTGTGACACTTTATTTACATTTCCCAGACAATTCGGGTGCCGACCGGGAGTTTAATTTTCTCCAATCTTCGAAGCGAGAGCGAGCAATTTTCTTTCGCCGAGCCAGCAACAATTTCTTAAGAGGGTTTAGCTCACAGGTCCCTGTAAGTGAGGGGGCGAAGCTGCATAAAGTCGAGGAGAATCGAGGATCGTCATGAGCGCTTTCGCAACAGCATCGACGATTGTGCCAGCGCCAATTGAGTCCGGTGTGAACTGGTATGCGCTTTACACCGCTCCACGACACGAAAAGTTCGTCGCCGACCGAATCAATCGCCAGGGCATTGATTGCTTTTTGCCTCTTTACCGATCGATGCGGCGTTGGAAGGACCGGCGCAAAGAGCTGGCACTGGTTTTGTTCCCCGGTTATGTATTCGTTCAGATGGCGCTCCAGAATCGGCTTCGGGTGCTCCAGCTCCCGGGCGCTGTGCGACTCGTGAGTTTTAATGGGCAGCCAACGCCAATGCCCGAAGAAGAAATCGAGAACCTGAGAACCCGCCTGTCGTCAGGGAACGTGGAACCGCATCCGTATTTGACCGCGGGGCGACGAGTTCGCGTGCGGGGCGGGCCTTTGCAAGGGCTGGAAGGAATCATCGTGCGCACGAAGGATCGGTGCCGCATCGTCTTGTCGATTCACTTGATCATGCGCTCGGTGGCGGTGGAAGTGGATGACGGCGATGTGGAGTTGATTGCCTGAAGGCAATCTGGTGTGGATTCGACAGTAAGTAGAGAGAAAACATTATGTCCGCGAATCTGACGTTCATTCGAAAGCTGGGGCTGGCGGGAAGTGGGGTGAATTGCGTCGGTCTTCTCTTTCTGCTTTTGCTTTGCTGCCGATTCCTCTATGGGCAAACGAATGAGAGCCCTCGCGCGCGACGCGATTCTTATTCGGCGAGTGACGCCGCGCTTTCCGATCTTGCCAAGGAAAATCTCGATCTGGTCGCGGCTTCGTCGATTCAGATTCGCGAGATACTCCTCAAGGATGCGGGACTGCTGGTCGAGTTGAAACGATGGATCGCGAAAGAAGCCAGTGACAACGGGCAGGTGGTGCGGGAGTCAAACCTAACCGAAGAAGCAATATTTGAACGGCTCGACCGCGATTTAACTTTCCGTTCGGTTGCGACTCGTTTGCTGCAACGGTACGGGTATTTGCTCCCGGCGCCCAACCCGGATTCAAGTCTCGCGAAGGAGCAGGACTTTGTACTAAAAGAGCGCGCCCGCCGGCTGGTTGCGATCGAAGCTCAAGAGGATGCCGAGGCACTTCGCCCTGGCAGGAACAATCGAGACGAAGCGGACGTCGAACGCACGGGAACATGCGACGGGCAGCAGGATCGGGACTGCGAGAAGGCACGGGGCTCACGAACGCAAACTCCGTCTTCCCCGGGGAATGAATCGCCGGTGCCAGACGCGGCACCGGATATGCCGTCGCAGCCGACTCCGTCTCGAACGCTGCGAACGGGCGTTGTGCAGTCCACCGTCGACGGACAAGCAGGGTCTTCGGCAGAACTTGAGTTGACATCCAAGTCGGGCACCGATGCTTCGTTCGCTTCGCAGAATCCGAATCCGTTTTCAACGGATGGCCTGACTGCTTTCAACAAGAATCCGCTGTATGCGGACACGAGCGGCGCCCTTTTCCCTCAACTTCTTCCGCGCAATGAGATTTCGGAGGACCAATCTTTTCGGGCAAATCGGACGGCAAACCCTCAGACGAACCGGCGGCCCAGTGCTGGTCAATTCGAGGAAGACGCAACGGCCGTGAAAATGGTGCGTCAAGCGAATCCATACGCCGATGTTCCCTCACTTTATGACATGTACGTACAGGCGGCTGCATCGCAGCGTCCAGCACAGCGTTTCGGCGTTGACGTATTCCGGAATACTTCAAACCAACCCGATGTAATTCCCATGGACTTGCCGGTCGGGCCGGACTATGTGGTAGGGACCGGTGACAGCCTGGCGATCGATTTATGGGGCAGCGTTTCGCAGAGATTGGTGCGTCTGGTAGACCGCGAAGGGCGAATTTCTCTGCCAGAGATTGGGCCGCTACTCGTCAACGGCAAGAACCTAGGAGAGGTACAAGAGGACGTTCAGCGGGCGTTGCGAAGTGCATTCCGGGAAGTATCTGCGGATGTCTCGCTTTCGCGCGTGAGAACAGTTCGCGTTTACGTTGTCGGCGACGTGGCAGAACCGGGCGCTTATGACATTAGTTCTCTTTCTACGCCTTTAAATGCGCTATTCGCTGCCGGAGGCGTGACGGCGCGCGGATCATTGCGGGCGCTTCGCCACTCGCGTGGCAAGCAACTGGTGCAGCAAGTGGATGCGTATGACTTGCTTTTGCACGGTGTGCGCTCCGATCTTAAGCGATTGGAAAACGGTGACACTTTGCTTGTTCCTCCTCTCGGACCGCAGGTGACGGTTGATGGAATGGTTCGGCGCCCCGGAGTCTATGAACTGCTTGACGAAAATTCGTTGACCGATGTGCTCGCGCTGGCTGGGGGAATTCTGCCAACGGCTGCACTTCGGCACATCGAAGTCCAAAGGGTGGAAGCGCACGAGAAGCGCACGATGCTGACTTTGGATCTCGCGGCGAATGACCTGGCGACGAACCCCGGTCATGCAGATGTCGACAAACAGATGCAAGCTTTCGAGGTTCGAGATGGCGATCAGATCCATATCTTCCCGATCGCCGCGTATAACGAGGACGCGATTTATCTGCAAGGGCACGTGCTAAGACCGGGACGTTATTCATTTAAACCGGGAATGAAGTTGACCGACCTGATTTCTTCTTACTCGGACTTACTGCCCGAGCCAGCGCCTCACTATGCGGAAATCGTGCGATTGAATGCGCCGGACTTTCATCCGAGCGTGGAGAGCTTCGATATTTCCGCAGCGCTCGCCAATCCTGCATCAGCGCCGACTTTGAATCGGCTGGATACGGTGCGAATCTTCAGCCGTTACGATTTCGAGCGGCCGCCTGATGTATCCGTAGGCGGTGAAGTGCGCGCACCGGGAGACTACCGCACATCGGGCGAGGCTCATTTGCGGGATGCTGTCTATCTGGCGGGTGGACTTACTCCTGATGCTGCGCTTGATTCGGCTCAGCTGTTTCGCACCCAGGCGGATGGGACTCTACGAATTCTTAGCGTCGACTTGCACGAGGCGCTGGCGGGAAATCCGATTGACAACATCATGATTCAGCCGCGAGACCGACTGCTGATTCATCGAAAGATCGAAAAGGTAGATGCGCCGACTGTGAATATAACGGGCGAGGTCGCAAAACCCGGGCGTTATCCATTGACCGGCAATATGCGGGTTGCAGATTTGATCAGGGTCGCTGGAGGATTGAAGAGGAGCGCTTTCGCCGGCGATGCCGATCTCACACGATTTGGGGCAAGCGACGGAACCCATCAACGCTTACAGGTAAAACTCTCCGCCGCACTGTCAGGAGATGCAAACGAGGACATTTCACTTCGCAATGGAGATGTTCTCGCGATTCGGCAGATACCGCAGTGGAATGACCTCGGCGCATCGGTCTCAGTGCGAGGGGAGGTCGAGCATCCGGCGACGTATGGGATCGAACCGGGGGAGCGTCTCAGTTCCCTGCTTATGCGGTGCGATGGTTTCACTCCGGAAGCCTATCCCTACGGGGCTGTGCTGATTCGCAAAGAAGTGCGGGACGTCGAGATGAAGTCACATCTTGAACTTGTGAATCGGATTAAAGCGGAAGAAACCTATCTGAAGGCATTGCCCGAAGGAGATGCCGAGCAGAAGAATGTGAAGCTCACTGCAATTGCCCAGACAGAAACGACTTTGCAACAACTTGAAGCCACAGCGCCGGTGGGGCGATTGGTGATTCACATTCCTCCTGACCTCAGGAAGCTTGCCAAGAGCGCGGACGATACACCGTTGCGAGATGGCGATGAACTGATCATTCCGAAAAAGACGAACTACGTGGTCGTGAGCGGACAGGTCTTCAATCCGACAGCTGTCAGCTATCAGCCGGGCCGAAGCGCAAAGTGGTATCTGAGTCAGTCAGGGGGACTGACTCAGATCGCGGATAAGGATGCGGTGTTTGTTGTGCGGGCCGATGGCTCCGTGCTGTCAGCGAAGAACAATTCGGGATTGTGGTTGGGCGATTCCATGAATGCGGTTCTAAAGCCTGGAGATTCCATCATCGTGCCTGAGAAAGCGCCGAAGATCGCACCACGAAACTGGGCTACCCTCTTGCAGGCAGCTCAGGTTGCATCCTCGGCTGCGCTCACGGTCGCCTACATCCATCCGTAGGGCAAGGGCTAACGTGAAGGCAGCGACACGATATTTGTTTTTGACGCTAGTCATGGTTACTTGTCTGGCAGATTTCGCACGGTCACAGGATTCGACGGCAGAGGATTCAACGAGCATGCCGGACGCTCCGAAGGAATACGAAACGGGCAATATCAGCGCCGGCAATACCGGTGGCAATCTTGAAGGGTCTCGCGAATATGCTTCGCGAGGGCCTCACTCTTTATTCGGACGGTCTGTGTTCGGGCACTTCGAGGATTTCTTGCAAGACGAGAAACAGATTTGGAGCGGTCCGGCGGGCGTGCGATTTTCGGATGCGACGTGGCTTGTGCCGCTGGGAGGAATAGCGGCTGGCCTTTTCGCGACGGACCGCCAGTACAGCGCCTCGCTTCCGCAGAATCCGACGACCATCCACCACTACAAAACGGTCTCGAACTTTGGGCTGGCAAGCCTGGTCGGAGCCAGCGCCGGACTCTACCTGTTCAGCTATCCAATGCACAACGAGCATTGGCGAGAAACTGGACTTCTGTCTGCCGAGGCGGCGTTGAACAGTCTGGTGACGGTTGAGGCGCTTAAGTATTCGTTGCGGCGCGCGCGACCAGACCAGGGCAGCGGCAGCGGAAGATTTTTCGATGGTGGAACTTCGTTCCCTTCAGAACACGCTGCGGTAGCGTGGTCGATTGCAGGCGTGATCGCGCACGAGTATCCGGGCACGCTCTCGAAGCTGTTCGCTTATGGGATGGCCTCGGCAGTCAGCTTCTCGCGCGTTCATGAGCGGCAACACTTTGCTTCGGATGTACTGATTGGCGGCGCACTCGGCTATTTTATTGCGCAGAATGTTTACCGGCGACGACAGCACGTGGAAGTTGGCGGCGGAGAGTGGCGCTCGCCGAGCGAGTTTGTCAGCGAACCGGCGATGCGGACTCCCGCATTTATGGGATCACCCTATGTTCCACTCGATAGCTGGGTTTACCCCGCGATGGAGCGACTGGCGGCCTTTGGCTATATAAAGACGGCGAGCGTGGGCATTCGTCCGTGGACTCGCATGGAGTGTGCGCGCCTGGTTGGAGAGGCTGCTGAGCTCGCGCCCAATAACGACGGGCCGCCCGAAGTGCAGGAACTTTTCAACTCTCTCTCGGAAGAATTCGCCGCTGAATCCGGACTGATGAGTGGCGAAAGCAATGTACACGCGCAGGTGGAATCTGTTTATCAACGCACATTAGGAATTTCAGGAACGCCGCTCACCGACGGGTTGCATTTCGGCCAAACGGTTTTGAACGACTACGGCAGACCTTTTCAGGAAGGCTTCAATACGGTGGGAGGAGCTTCTGGCTGGGCGACGGCGGGTCCGTTCGTAATCTATGTGCGCGGTGAATATCAGTACTCGCCCGGCGCTCCAGCTCCATCGCAAGCGGTGCTTAATTTCATCAGCACGGCGGACTATCTTCCTCCCAATGCCCCATCCACGCCGATCGCGGTCACGAGCCGATTTCGGCCACTGGATGCTTACATCGGAATGAATGTCGGGAACTGGCAACTGTCTTTCGGCAGGCAAAGCCTGTGGTGGGGGACGGCGGACAGCAGCGCGATGCTCTATACCAACAACACCGCGCCGCTTAACAGCATGTTCCGAGTGAACCGGGTGAGTCCATTTCGCTTTCCCTGGATCATGAGCCATCTCGGCGACGTGCGGCTTGACCTTTTCATCGGGCGACTGACAGGGCAGGAATTCATCAACAACGGCGGGCTCGGGGCGGTCGCGCAAGGGCAGTACGGTGTGAATCTAAAGCCGCAACCTTTTCTGAGCGGAGGGAAGATTAGTTTCAAACTCTCACCGAATCTTGAATTCAATTTTTCGAAGACAACAATTTACGGAGGGCCGGGGAATCCGCTTACCCCGAAAACTTTCTTCAAGAGTGCTTTTGGCTTGCATGTGAACACTGAGCCTCTTGGGGACGGACGAAGCGTAGTGGATTTTTCCTATCGGATCCCAAAGCTGCGCAATTGGCTCACCTTGTACGGCGAGGGATTCAGCGAGGACGAAGTAATTCCTCTCAACACCGCGGAGACGGCCGCATGGCAGGGCGGGCTCTATCTTGTACACGTGCCCAAGGTGCCCCGGCTCGATATGAGGTTCGAGGGAGGATTCACCGTTCCTGTGGATTTTCCAACTTGCAACGGATGCTTTTACCACAACTTTCAATATGTGAACGGGTACACGAACGATGGACAGTTGATCGCGAGCGGAATTGGGCGAGCGGCCCAGGGCGAGTCCATCATTAGCAACTATTGGCTGAGTGCGACCAAGAAAGTCGGGATCGAACTGAGACACAGGAAAATTGATCAGCAATTCCTGCCGCAAGGGGGATCGCAAAGCGACGTTGCTGTGAACTCGGATCTGTTATCGAGATCGGGATTTCGGTTCTCCGGCACGGTTCAGTATGAGCGCTGGCGAATACCATTGCTGGCGGCGGGACCGCAATCCAACATAACTGCGTCGTTTCAATTCAGCTTCTGGCCGCATGTCCGACTGAAGTAACAGTAACAATTGCCAGCGCAGACGCGACCGCTTGAGTTGCGAACCCAAATAAGCACTCGAGCAACTGAGACTCTCTAATGCCCGGTACTCCAATTCGTTTAGGCGCAGAGCAGAAAATCGTCGAGTCTACTATTCTCGCCGAACCCGAGCGGATCGGCGGATATGAAGAGACGGGGAATCATGCGATCTTCAAACGGCTTCGGCTGTTGCTCGACCAGCGGTTCTTCCTGCTCCGCGTTACGGCATACGGACTCGCGCTGTCAACGCTGCTGGCCTTTCTGATTCCCGTGCGTTATGAGGCGCGTACCCAACTTATGCCGCCGGACACCGATATGAGTTCCGGCTTGGCCTCGCTCATGGCCATGACGTCCAAGAGCGGAGGCGGTCTGGGGATGTTAGCCGGCGATTTCCTTGGCCTTAAAACTTCGGGCGCTCTGTTCATCGGAATTCTGCGCAGCGAATCTGTCGAGGACAAGGTCATCGATAAGTTTGATTTGAAATCGGTCTATGGCGTCAAGCGAATGCAGGATGCGAGGCGTGAACTCGAGGAGAAGACAGGAATATCAGAAGATCGAAAGAGCGGAATTATTACTGTTGGGGTAACAGACCATAGTCCAGAGAGGGCCCAGGCGATGGCCCAAGCGTACGTGGATGAACTCGACCACTTGGTGGTGGAATTGAACACGTCTTCGGCGCATCGCGAACGCGTTTTCCTGGAAGAGCGTTTGAAATCGGTAAAGCAGGATCTGGATTCCTCCGCAAAGGAATTCAGCCAGTTCGCCAGCAATAACGCCGCTATCGACATTCAGGAACAGGGCAAAGCGATGGTAGGAGCGGCGGCAACTTTGCAAGGGCAGCTGATCTCGGCGCAATCGGAACTCGAGGGCTTGCGGCAAATCTATGCCGACAGTCATGTGCGGGTGAAGGCGGTGCGGGCGCGAATTGGCGAGCTTCAGAAAAAATTGGACGAAATGGGAGGGGGGGATCTCTCCGCTGGCGACGCAGGAAGCAATTCCTTATATCCCTCGATTCGCAAATTGCCGTTGCTGGGGGTGCGGTACGCGGAACTTTACCGCGCGAACAAGATCCAGGAGACGGTTTATGACCTGCTGACACAGCAATGTGAGATGGCCAAAGTGCAGGAAGCGAAAGAGACCCCCAGTGTAAAAGTTCTTGATGCCGCTAAAGTGCCGGAGAAGAAGTCCTTCCCGCCGCGTTTGCTAATCATGTTCCTTGGCGCCTTTCTGGCGATGACGATCGGCGCGGTCTGGGTATTAGCCAAGGACGGGTGGGACAACATCGACGCAGGACATCCGGGAAAACTGCTAGCTCACGACGCAATCACAAGTATCAAGGCCGACTTGGGGCTTACCTCTGGAAACGGAACGCATCCGCAAAATGTGCGCGACAAGGTTCAGTGGTTCAAGCGCAACGCGAACTGACACTGCTTTTTGCTTTCGTCCGGAACTCGACTTACACGAACGTGGACTTATTACTCCTTAACAAACGATCGTTTCATTTCTTAACACGCATTTGCAACAAACTCCGCAACAGCGAGGAAAGACCATGAGGATTCTTGTCCTGGGCGGTGACGGCTACTGCGGGTGGCCGACCGCCTTACACCTTTCACGCCTTGACCATGACGTGGCAATCGTCGATAGTTTTCAGCGCCGTTCCTGGGATCACGAACTGGGTGCGCAGACTTTGACGCCTATTCGGACTCTCCCCGAGCGACTCCGCGCATGGGAGCGAGTTACGAGTAAGTCGATCGAAAGCTTTGTTGGCGACATTCTGGACTATGAGTTTCTGTCGGGCGTTGTGAGCGAGTTTGCGCCCGAGGCCGTGGTCCATTTAGCTGAGCAGCGGTCGGCGCCATACTCGATGATCGACCGTCGGCATGCAGTTTTCAGCCAGGTTAACAATGTGGTTGGAACACTGAACGTTCTGTTCGCGATCAAGGAATTCCAGCCCAACTGCCATTTGGTCAAATTGGGGACAATGGGTGAATACGGCACTCCGAACATCGACATCGAAGAAGGATTCATCCGCATCCAGCACAATGGACGCGAAGATGTGTTGCCGTTTCCGAAGCAACCGGGATCTTTCTATCACTTGTCGAAGGTTCATGACAGCCACAATATTCACTTTTGCTGCAAGATCTGGGGCATTCGCGCTACCGACCTGAATCAGGGCGTGGTCTATGGCACCGTTACGAATGAGACTGAATTGGATGCGGCACTGGTCAATCGTTTCGACTATGACGAAGTCTTCGGGACGGCTCTGAACCGTTTTTGCGTGCAGGCCGCGATCGAGCACCCACTTACTGTCTATGGGAAGGGTGGCCAGACGCGCGGATTCCTCGACATTCGCGACACAGTGCGCTGCATTGAACTGGCTTGTCTGCATCCGCCGACACGAGGGGAGTTTCGCGTATTCAATCAATTCACGGAACAATTCTCCGTCCTTGAACTCGCGGAGATGGTACGCGTTGCGGGCAAGAGACTTGGACTGAACGCGGTCATCGATCACTTGCCGGATCCTCGCGTTGAAGCTGAGGAACACTATTACAACGCGAAGCATACGAAGTTATCCGAGCTTGGCCTTAAGCCGCATTTACTTTCGGAGTCGTTGCTGGATTCGCTGGTGAAAATTGCCGTCCGACATCGCGACCGCGTGGATACCAGTCTTTTGATGCCGCGGGTTGACTGGCGGAATAGCCGCAACGACCGGCGTGCGAAACCAGCGACTGCTGCAGTGGCGGCGGATTGAGATCTCGCTAGTGCCGGACATTCCGGACATTCCGAATTCCGCCCCGAACCACCGGTCAGCCTTGGCAAGATCTCCGATGAATCGTCTCGCGAACATGCTACGGTCTGCTTTGGTCTGGGACTCGCTGAGTTACTTCGGCAGCAAGATCGTACCGGGGCTCATGGGCCTGATTTCGGTCCCGGTTTTCATCCGCTTGATCGGATTGGATCAGTACGGCCGCTTCGCCGTCGCCGTTGCCATCCTGATGGCCGTTGGCGGCGCCAGCTCCGGATGGCTGGCCCAAGGAATCCTGAGATTCCACCCGGTAACGGGCGACCCGCGCGGACGCGAGATAACTTTCGGCAGGGCCGTGCACGTCGGCACATTGGGGACGGTCCTGTTTGCATCCCTTTTGCTGGCGCTGATTCTTGTTGGATTGCACACGCCACCTCTCACCTTATTGGCAGCGGTGGCATTCTGTTTTTCTTTCGTTATGTACACGGTTACACTGGCCAAATTTCAGGCGCGATTGCAGCCGGTCATTGTGTTGCGACGAGAGATTTTACGTTCTGTCGGCAGCTTTGTATTTCCGGTTGCGTTGGTGCTGATAACCGGCCGCAAGCAATTTGAATTGGTTCTCCTGGGACAAGCCATTGCGTATGCGATTGCCTTCCTGCCCAGTTCTCAGTGGCTGGGTCACCCCAACGAACACGGTACCGCCATTCTCCAAAAACTTGGAGCAGACACATCCTCGGCCAGCCAAACCATTAGCCAGTTGTGGCGCTACGGCTGGGCCGTGGGCCTATGGCTTCTCCTTTCTCAGGGGCTCCCGGTGATCGACCGCTGGACGATCCAGAAATTCGCGAGCTACTCGAGCGCCGGCATTTATTCTTCGCTCTATGAAGTTGCGATCCGGTCGTTCTCTTTTTTGGTATTTCCGCTCACCCAGGCCGCCCACCCGCGAATTATGCGCGCGTGGAACGAAGGCGAATTCGCCGCCTCGTACCGAATCATCCGCTATTCGGTCCAGACTCAACTGATCATCTTTATGGTGGCGCTCGCAGGGGTTGTTCTCGCGGCGCACCGCGTTACCAGGCTTATCCTGGGATTCGACGATTCAAGCGCCGCGCGCATACTGCCCGTACTGTTTGCAGGGGGATTCCTTTGGCAGCTCGCGCTGCTCGTTCACAAGCCGCTCGAAATTGAGCAGCGAACCGGCGCCATGCTGGCCGCGATGAGCGTGGTTGTGGCGCTCAACATCGCCGCCTGCTTCCAGTTCATACCGCGATATGGATACCCGGCCGCCGCCTACATCCTAGCGTTGTCGGCGTGTTGCTACATCGCAGTCACGCTGTGCCTGACGCGTTTCGGCGCGTTCCGTAGGTTCTCACCGGCGGCTGAGGCGCAATGATGATGAGAATCAGGTCTTTGTGATCGACACTCTCGGATCTCCATGGCTGGCCTATGCCGTGCTTGTGATCGTTACGGCAGCTGCGCGACTGCTTTGCGAGAGCTGGTTCGCGCCGGCTGCCTTTGTCGGGTTGGTATGGTCATTTTTCATTGGAGTTTCGTTGCTCGTCGTCGAGTATCCAATCCCCGGTAGTGGGCTGTGGATGCTGGTTCTGCTCGTTGTCGCGGTTCAACTTGGCGCCCTGATCGTTCATCAGCTTCAACCGCGGACGCGAGCCTCGGGGCACGCGAGTTCGACGAGTGAATTCGATTCTTTGATCGCTCCGTGCCGCCGCTATGGTCTGATTTGCACGGTGGTTGCACTGGCCGGTTGCGTCTACTTCTTATTCACCAGTCTCGAAGAATTCGGCCTGTCCTTCACGTGGATGGGCGTGCTCGAAGTAGGCGCCCGCTGGACTTTAATGAGGTATGACGACGTTCTAGAGCCCTGGTCCGTGCGATTGCTCGTGATGTGGCTACACCCGGCGGCCTTGCTTGGAGGGATCCTTTTCGCGTGCAGCTCGAAGCGTGTCGACCGGCTGATTGCCGCGGCGACTCTTCTGCCGGCAATTGTCTACGGGGTTCTCACTGGTGCCCGGGCTGCCATTCTTATCGGAATGACCTGCTGGATCGGTGGCTATGTTGCGACCTTATGTGCAAAGAGCCACCGGCTCCATTTATTCAGCGCCAAGCGACTTGCCTCCCTTTTCATTGTCGCCGCCTGCGTTGTGGGAATGTTCGGTGCAATCGACGGAGTGCGGGACTCAAAGTGGTACCAGGCATTTGTGGTCGATCTTCAGGAACCGAAATTAGCCTCTTATATGTTCGGATCGCCCGCGGCCTTCTCTATTTGGTACTCGCACGCGCAAGCAGAAGCTGCGAGTGCAGCATGGGGTGGACGAACCTTCGCGGGCGAATTCGATCTGCTGCACATCAAAGCCAGAACAATCGGCACGTATTCCGAATTGTCCAACGCGGTCGTTGGAGGCGAAGAGACCAACGTTTATACGATTTTCCGGGGACTCATCGAAGACTTTACCGCCTTCGGTGCCGTCTTAATTTCTGCCTGTCTCGGTGCGCTGGCAAGCTGGAAGTATCTGACGACTTCGAGAAATCTCCGTAGCGCGCTGTTCTGGCTGTCCGCGTTCTACGCGACATTCTTGTTCAGCCCGCTGGTTTCACTATTCAGCTTCAACGGCGCGCTACTGGCTTGGGTGGTGACTGGGCTCGTGATTTACAAGGCGAATAGTCGATTTTCTAAATTTGCCATTCCCCGAGCGCAGACCCGTGAGGTTTGGGCTCCGTGAGCAACGGCCGCAAAGTACTCATCATCACTGTCAATTTCCGCCACGCGGAATGCACTCTTCAGTTCCTAAAAAGCGCGTCCGCCATGGACGGCTTCGGCGACTGTCATCTCGTGGTCGTCGATAACAATTCATGCGACGGCTCGACGGACCGCATACGGCAGGCGATCGATAAGTTTAGCAATGTCGAACTCATGACCTCTTCCAGCAATCGGGGGTATTTTGGGGCTGCGAAGTGGGCATTGGACGAGTGGCTCGGACAACACGGCGCGCTGGATTGGGTGATCGTTTGCAATAACGACATCGTCTTTGACAGTCCGTCATTTCTCGCCAGGCTTCATGCGCACGATCCCGACGAGGCCGGAGTTCTGGCGCCGGCAATTATTTCCAGCCTCACTGGTTTTGACTCGAATCCGATGATCCTGCGCAGGCCGGGAAGAATTCGTAAGCTGCGATATCGCTTTTTAGTCTCTACTTATTATGTTGCGTGGCTGACGCAGACGTTAGCCCCACTGGTCCGTAAAGGGCGGAGGCGCCTGCTTGCAGGGCGGCCGACTGGCCCGGACTTCCACACCAGGATCTATGCACCCCACGGATCTTTCATTATCTTCAGCCGACGATTCTTCGAAGAGGGCGGTTTCATCGACGATGGGGGCTTCCTCTACGCGGAGGAGATTAGTGTGGCGGAGACCTGTTGGCGGCTTGGGTTGCCGGTGATTCATGATCCGCAGTTGCGGGTGTCGCACAACAACAGCCAGACCACTGGGAGAATGCTGACCCGCAATGGCTACCTGCTCCAGAGAAAAGGCCTGCACTATGCGCTGGGAAAGTATTTGGAGTCGGGCCGTGGCGCTTGAAGTTTTGATCAGTTGCGTTGGGGTGGTTGTTTACACGTGGATTCTCTATCCGTTACTCCTGTGGATTTTGAATCTGCGGCGTCCCCAGGTTGCGGATACCGTGAGATTCGAGGAGCTACCTTTCGTCTCTATCATTATTGCGGCACACAACGAGCAAGACACTATTGCGGAGAAATTGCAGAATTGCCTTGAGCTTGCCTACCCGCATGACCGATTGGAAATCGTCGTTGCCTCGGATGGTAGCACCGATCGAACGGCCGAGATCGTGCGGCGGTTTTCCGCTTGCGATCACAGAATTAGTTGGCTTGAGAGTGATCGGCGGGTGGGAAAGAGTGGGGTTCAGAATCTTGCCGCGACGCGTGTTCGAGGAGACATCTACTTCTTTACAGATGCGAGCACGGGCATGCCTTCCGGAGCCCTACAAACCATGATTGACGATCTGGCCGATCCGCGGGTGGGACTCGTCACCGCAACCGTGTTGTTCGGTAATCCTCTTTTCAGTAACCCTGGGGATGCCGTTGAAAAAGGGCAAGGGTTCTATTGGCGCTACGAACTTTTCTTGCGCGCGGCCGAATCTGATCTTGGGATACTGGCCACCGGAAGCGGTCAGGCCTTGCTGGTTCGACGAGAGCTCTTCCAGACCCTGCCTACTTGTTATGGCGACGACTGCATTATGCCGCTCGATGTTCGGCTGCAAGGATACCGGGTGGTTCAGGATCGCCGGGCGATTGTTTACGACACGATGCCACACAGTATCGAAGGCGAGCTTCGCGCACGAATTCGGATGACTGCCCGGAACTGGACTGGCACTCTATCTCGTGCTGCGGTCTTGAATCCGCTGCGCTTCCCGCTAACCTCGATCGGGCTCGTTTCGCATAAACTGCTCCGGTGGTTGACTCCTTTCTTTCTCGCGGCCATTTTTATATCGAGCACGGCCCTCTACGTTAGAGGCAGTGCATCTTTGTTCTTGTGTCTGCAAATCGGGTTCTATCTTGCTGCATTGATTGGCTGGTGGTTAGCTCGACGACAAAAGTCTGCATGGCTATTCGCGTATCCGTTTTCGTTCTGCCTGGCTAACGTCGGCTTTCTGCTCGGGATCGTTAAAACGCTTCGACGCCAAGAGATAGTGGCTTATTGATGGTGGGTTTTAATTAGACAATGGCAGCGAGCCTTCAACAACCACCGGTGGCAACCGAGCAACAGCGGGAGATCGATCGTCTTCGGCACATTTACCAGCATCGCGGTCGTTCCACGCTCACGCAACGGTACTTACGGACCAACCCCGGCCACTTATATGCTCTTCATGAACGGGAAGCTACAATGGCTGCGCTTTTGTCCTCGGCAGGGCTGAGGTCACTAGCCAGTCTCAGGATCCTAGATGTTGGGTGCGGTGGTGGCGCTACGCTTCGGCAGTATCTCGAATACGAAGCCGATCCGGACCGGCTATGGGGCATTGATCTGTTGCCCGAATTTGCTCGCAGGGCGCACTCAGGATCACTCAATCTGCAAGCGGTTTGCGGCAGCGCTTCGGAACTACCGTTTCCCGATGGCAGCTTTGATTTCGTTTCTCAATTCATGCTTTTCACGTCCGTGTTGGATCGCGACGTGAGGCGCAGCATTGCGCGTGAAATCAATCGCGTACTCGTCCCTGGCGGAAGGCTATTGTGGTACGACTTCGCTTTTAATAATCCTTCTAATCCAAATGTTCGAGGAATTGGCCTTGCCGAGGTGCGCCGGTTATTTCCGGGATTCTCGATGATGAGTCGCAGAATCACCTTAGCGCCGCCACTGGGCAGAGCAATCGGCCATTTGGGACCGGCCATCTATTTCCTGACATCCAAGTGTCGGTTCCTCTGCACTCACTATCTTTGCTTGCTCGAAAAGCAGGCCGTGTGAGTCCACTAATACCCTGTTTCTAACAAAATGGGAGAGGACTTTTTGATCATGCGTGATACGTTTCTGCCATTCTGTGCTCCACTAATCGGAGAAGACGAAATCGGCGAGGTCGTCGACACGCTGCGCTCGGACTGGATCACTACCGGTCCAAAGGTGAAGCGCTTTGAACAGGACTTCGCGCAGTTCGTCCATGCTCCCGATGCGCTGGCGGTTAATTCCGGCACCGCTGCCCTGCATCTTTCACTTCTTGCGCTCGGAATTGGAGTGGGCGATGCCGTCATCACTACGCCGCTTACATTCTGTTCGGCAGTGCACGTCATAGAACATGTGGGCGCCACGCCGATTCTTTGTGATGTCGAGCCGGATACTTTGAACATAGACCCTGACGGCATTCGCGAACAGATCGAAAGAGCCGAACATCAACTTGGCCTCCACGTGAAAGCTATCATGCCGGTTCATCTTTACGGGCACCCATGCGACCGCGATGCCATCTTGAAGATCGCCGCAGAACACCATTTAGCCGTCATCGAGGACGCAGCCCACTCACTGCCGGCTGCGTACAAAGGCCATTCAATTGGATCTCTCTCCGCTACGGATAGTGTCCCGGTACTCACCTGCTTTTCTTTTTACGCAACGAAGAACCTTACAACCGCGGAAGGCGGCATGCTCACTGGGCCGCGAGGACTGCTCGACGAAGCTCGGCGGTGGACGCTGCATGGCATGAGTCGCGACGCCTGGAAGCGTTACAACGCAAACGGATCCTGGTCTTATGACGTTACCTGCCCGGGCTTTAAATACAACATGACTGACATGGCCGCGGCATTGGGGCTCCAGCAATTGAAGAAGCTGCCGCAGTCCTACGCCCGTCGGCATTCCATCGTGCAAAAGTACCATTCTGCTTTTGGATCACGCGGAGAAATACAACTGCCGAGCGAGCGAAACGATGTTCAACACGCGTGGCACCTCTACGTCATCCGGCTTAATTTAGACCGGACCCGGGTCACACGCGACGAGTTCATCAATGAAATGCATAGGCGGAACATTGGGTGCTCCGTGCATTTTATTCCGGTCCATATTCTTACTTACTATCGTCAGAAGTATCGTTACCAACCTGAACAGTTCCCGATCGCGCTGCGGGAATACGAACGCATGATCTCACTGCCGCTGTCTGCGCGCATGACTGATAAGGATGTAGAAGACGTGATCGACACGGCTATCGGCATTCTTAAAGAGTGTGAAGCTACGAAATCCATTGGTGCGCGAAAGCCAGAGACCGTAGATGTTGTCAGCGTCTAAAGAACACGAAGTGGCGTCCGAAGGCCCTTTTGTGGCAACCAGGAGCAGGGGCCTTCATCGGGCTTTCGATATCACATGCGCGGCAACGGGATTGGTGATCTTGTCCCCGTTGTTTTGTGCGATCGCGGTGGCGATTAAGTTCGACGACGGTGGTCCGATATTTTATGGACAAGAGCGCGTTGGCAAAAGGTTTCGCCGCTTTCGGATTTGCAAATTTCGCACCATGGTCCCGGGCGCTGATCGCCATGGTTTGCTGACGGTTGGCGGAGACTCTCGTCTGACCCGGATGGGGCGGGTGCTGCGCCGATACAAGTTCGATGAGCTTCCACAATTGTTCAACGTTCTTATGGGTGATATGCAGTTAGTTGGCGCTCGCCCTGAAGTAGAACTATATGTACAAATGTTCCGCCCCGAATATGCCGTGATCTTGCAGGATCGTCCGGGTATCACCGATCCCGCGAGCCTAGCCTATCGACACGAGGAGCAGTTGCTCTCCACGAGCAGAACGGAACAACAATACCTGAAGGAGATTCTTCCAGCGAAGCTTAGGATCTCGATGGATTACCACAATCGGCGCAACTTTCTATCAGACGTTGGTGTCCTGATGAAAACGGTATTTGGAATAAGCACTTAGCTCAGCCCTCACCACTATCCTCCCGCACCTGACTTGAATTGATCGAGCTCAGTCGAATGAAAATATTCAACCTCGCACGGACGCTTCTGCGAAAGAACTCATGGTTTGTGGGTGCGTTTCAAGCCGTGTTGATTTTCGTTTCACTGATTCTGGCCTGGTTCTTGAAGTTTGACTTTACTTTACCCGAACGGCAGATGCTGTTCCGGGCGGCGTGCCTCCTGATTGTGATTCGAATGATCATGATCGCCGGCTTCGGATTGTTGCATGGCTGGTGGCGATACACGGGCCTGAGCGACACGCTGGATGCGGTGAAGTGCGTGTTCTCCGGGTCGGTTATTTTTATTCTAGTTACTCAATATGCGGTGCAGATGGCTGGCTTTCCCCGGGCTATTTACGTCCTCGAGCCACTCCTGACCACGGGACTTCTGATTGGAGTCCGAATTTTCTCGCGCGTTTTGGCGGAATCGGTTCGTCAGGATCTCAGCGCCGCGAGAAAGGTGCTGCTGATTGGGGCGGGTGTGGGAGCCCAAACGGTAGTTCGTGAAATCGGCCGACCGGGGAGTGAATACGCTCCCATCGGATACGTTGACGATGATCGCTCCAAGCTGGGGCTCAAAATCGAAGGTATCCCGGTCTTGGGAACTGTTGATCAGGTACCTGAGTTAGTGCACACCTATCCGGTCGACGAGATCCTGATTGCCGTACCTTCCGCTTCTTCGAGAGAGATGCAACGGTACGTGGAATTCTGCGAGCGTGCGGAGGTGAAGTTTCGCACGGTGCCGGCGCTGCGTGACGTGATCGCGGAAAGAGTGAGCATCAGCGATTTCCGTGATGTGAACGTAGAAGACTTGTTGGGAAGAGATCCAGTTGAAATCAATCTGGAATCGGTTCGAGGCGCTATTCGAGGCCACTCAATCCTAGTTACCGGGGCGGCTGGCTCTATCGGCTCAGAAATGTGCCGTCAACTGCTTGAGCATGAGCCAGCCGTGCTCGTGTGTGTCGATCAGAACGAAACGGGGATGTTTTATCTGCAACACGAACTCGCGGCACGCTGCGGCAAGACTCTTCTACGATGTCACGTCGCGGATGCGGGGAACCGCAAGTGCATGGAACGCATATTCAACGAGAGCCGTCCGGAAACCATATTTCACGCCGCCGCGTACAAACATGTCCCACTCATGGAAGAGAACGCGGCTGCCGCCGTGCAGAACAACATCTTCGGCCTGTTGAACCTTCTAGAGGTCGCGAGTGAATACGAATGCCGACGATTTGTGCTCATCTCTTCCGATAAAGCCGTCAACCCCTGCAATGTGATGGGAGCTACGAAGCGCATTGGTGAACTCATCATTGCTCACAAGCCAACGAATGGCATGCGATGTTTATCCGTCCGCTTTGGTAATGTCCTTGGATCGAACGGTAGCGTGATACCGATGCTCCAGCAGCAACTGCGAAGGAATGAACCACTCACGGTAACCCATCCTGAAGTCAAACGCTTCTTCATGACGATCCGCGAGGCGGTTTCACTGGTACTGCAAGCATCGGTAATCGGCGAAAAGGGCGACACGCTCGTCCTGGACATGGGAGAGCCGCTTCTGATACTGGACCTGGTGCGAACTCTGATCAAGCTTTCCGGCAGGAACGAAAAGCATGTTGTCATCCATTTCACCGGCTTGCGACAGGGAGAGAAGCTCACTGAGGAACTTTTCTACGAGGATGAAGAGGTTGATGAAACGTCGTTTCCCAAAATCAAAAAGGCGCGGGGGCCGTTGCGAGATTGGGCGACTCTGTTGGGCGAGTTGAACAAACTCCAAGACACATTGTTCGTCCATGAGCCCGAAAGCGTCCGCGCAACAATCACTGACATTCTCCCCGAATACTCGCGCTTGCCGAACAGCGAACTCAAAACAATCGCCGAAGATGAGTTGTGGCCGACCACGGTGGCGCGGAGCGTCGCCTGATAATTTCCTTTTCCGGCTAGCTCGCGGAAGATCCACCTGAAGCCACTGACTCGATAACGCCTCGCTGCTCTGCTCGCCCCTCCTAGCCCCTCGACCTTCCTCGGGCGTTTCCCCTCATCCGTTCTTCCTGTGGGTACGACTGTCCCTCTTCCTGCCCACATTTCCAATTTCCGTTTAGTTCGTTATCAATACGTCCAAGTAGGGACCGCGCATTATCTCGGATCGCCTCTGCCCGGTTATGAAGCGGTCCTTTGCCACAACTGCCGACGTGCCCGCCTCGAGGGACTTGATCCGGCAGAATCTATCAAGAGACTCACCTCCCCGCGCTTCGCCATTGTAGACAACACCGAAGATATGGCGCGAAACGGGCGCCTGTAGGAAAAAAAGATAATAGAGCCGCGTCGCACGATTCGGTCGTAGATTACTTCGACGGAAACTGGCCGATCCTCTTCCATTAACGCAATTCGGCAAGCTCGTTCAAGGTGTTCACGTGGAGGACGTGGAGGAAGCGGTCTCGTCCACGATCGCAAGCGCGGTTTGCGCTTATCCTGTCCCGAGACTCCGCGGTCTACGACAGGTTCGTAGACGGCCTGTCGCTGAAGGTCATCTACATTATCTAACTTGGCTTGTGGCGAGCTGCTCACTTATTCCATTGTGCAGCACAATAGACGTCTTAGCGCAACAGTGGGATAAGTACCAGCCAACACGGGATTAATAGTGGGTAAAGAGCAGCTAACAACAGCGTTGCCTGTACAGTACTCATCGTCGACTCGATTGGATGATCACTCGGCATACGACACAGATGTATGTATGTAATGGGTGTCTGCTCGTGTCTATGCCGATTATAGCTTGCCATCGAGCAACTTCTGTAGTTGCGCTCGATAACTTCGGCCACACGATAACTCCTTGCCGGTTTTTAAGACCGCGATATACTCACCATTATCACAAGGCTGTAGTTCTTTAATCCTGTTCACATTCACAATGGTCGAACGGTGGATGCGCGCGAATCGCGCTGGATTCAGGCGTTCCGCAAAACGGCTAATTTGGCCCCGCAAGAGATATGATCCTCTACCGGTGATCACTTTCACGTAATTCGCGGCGGCTTCTATCCAATCAATCTCATCTGGATCAAGAAACACAAAGCGCCCCTGGGATTTGATTACAAGTGTTCGTTCTTCTTGAGGCGGGGTTGAGGTTGAAACGAGCTTGAGAAGACGTTCGGCTAGATCATGCCCCTGATTCTTCAGCTGCTCGGCCCTGACGCGCTCGATCGCCTCATGCACGCGCTCCCGATCAAACGGCTTCATCAGATAATCGAGGGCGCGAACCTCGAAGGCCTTAACGCCATACTGATCATAGGCTGTACTAAAGATAACGATAGGCATTACATCCGTCGGAATCTCGCGCAGTGTCTGGAAACCGTCTGCATCCGGCATGTGGATGTCGAGCAAAAGAAGATCTGGCTTGAAGGCGCGGACCGCCGTAACCGTTTCCTTCGCATCGCGCGTCTCGGCCACAATCTCGACGCCAGGTTCGGACTCCAACAGGATGCGCAGTTTTTCTCGCGCCAGGCGCTCATCATCCGCGATCAGCGTTCTTATCGTTGTGTTGGCCATGCCGTTTTCTCCTCGCCTGCCATCAGGCTGCCAATAATTACTGTGTCAATGGAATTATCCGGGGTCACGCGAAACGGAATCTGGAGACGCGCTTCGACGCCACCTTCAGCCACATTGCGGACAGTCAACTGTTGCTCATTGGCATAGAGGGCGATGAGTCGCTCGCGGGTCGTACGGAGGCCCAAGCCGGGTTTCGGCAGTGAGTTTATTGAATCGGTAATTCCTGGACCGTTGTCCCTTATGCGGATGTCGAGGCGGCGCCCGTCACGCCGGGCCGTGATCCAGATTGTTCCTCCAGTAGAGATATGCGCAATACCATGCCGTACGGCATTTTCGACCAGCGGTTGCAGCATCAGGATTGGCACCTGAGTACCAAGAGTTTCCGGGTCTATGTCGACTACGACATTCAGCCTCTCTTCGAAACGGATCTTCTCGATTTCCAGATAGCTGCCGACGAACTCCAATTCCCGACTCAGCGTTGTGATCTGGGCTCCGACACTCTCCAGATTCATTCTTAGAAGATCGCTGAGGCGGGTCATCATTTTGTCGGCGGCCGGCACATCCGTAAACATCAGCGACGAGATCGAATGAAGAGTATTAAACAGGAAGTGAGGCTGCAGATGACTCTTGAGGGCTTGCAGATGCGACTTAGCCAGCTCCATCTCAAGTGTGGCAGAGCGAATTGCGCTCTCACGCAACCTTTCGTAATAAGAGATAGCAACCGCAATCATCAGGATCGGAAGATAGGTACTCGTGACGTCGCTGGGGAAGTACGTGTAGAGCATACTGCGAAAGATGTTCCACTCCAGATGGAAAGAGTGGGTTTGTGAGTTCCAGATTACAGAAGTAAATTTCCTTTCCTTCCAGTCCCAATGGCCATAAGGCGAAGCAGCAATCAGCAGGACGTGGGCAGCCGCAAACGCGGTGGCGAAGCTGAGGTGAAGCAATGCGGTACGCGGCCAGTTGGTTTTTGTTATGGGAAAACGCAATGCCAATACAAAGATCAGCGGAGTAAGTGGAGCGCAGGTCAAGTCCATACTGAACGCTGCACCGAGGGCATGACCGATGCTGATTGGCGAACCAGTTCCTTTGTAGACTTCATATGTCGAAATCGCATCGATCAGCGACACCACTGACCATGCGGCAAAGCTTACGGTCCACAGCAACCGGGAGTTCAGACCGATGCGATTTGTTGGAGAGGTGACCGTGTGGTATTCCAGCACCCCGACCCGGCGCGGCCGGGGTACCAACTCGCCTCCGCAATTCCGACAAACATTGCGCAACCGCGAGGCACAATCGGAACAGAAAGTACATCCGTAGGAACACAGATAGGCGTCGCCAGCCGCTTCTAGAGGAGCTGCACACCGCTCACACTCTGTCTTCATCACTATCTGCATTGACGACTCTGGGGTGTTAGACGGGGACAGGGCAACAACGTTTCGAAGTTTAGTTTTGGTCGGCTGTGATTGGGGCAGTTTCGCGGATTCCAATCAAGAGGGCAAGCAAAGTGTCCGAATGTGGTCAGTTGTGTTGGCTCTTTTCGCGTCGCTGATTTCACGGCAACGATCGAGCTTCATTTGAAAAGACTGCAACATGTATAGACAGCATAGGATTTGACGTTGACTTAGCGCCTATTGATCCTCGGCGGGGAACAGACCGGTCTCTCGGCCAGCCTGCATGGGTTCCAATAACTTTGTTTAGAACTCGAACCGAAGAGCGAGTTGCGTTATCCGCGGTCCGCCTGTCTGTGCATTGGAAAACGTACCTTGTGACTGTCCGAAAGTGACGTCGTTGAAATTACCATCTGGCAGCAGAAAATTTGGGTGATTGAACAGGTTAAAGAAATTCGCTTCGAACTTGAGACTTGAGGTTTCGGTGATTTTGAATCCCTTTTTAAGGCCAACGTCAGTGTTGAAGAATCCGGGGCCACTCAGCGTATTGCGCTCCATCTGACCAACAGATCGTCCTTCGCACCACAGACCCATGTTGACGCTTGCAGGACAGGGGAGAGCAGGTGTGCCGGGCTGGGCGAAGTCGGCCGCCACCAGATACCCCTGATAGGGTTCGTGGTTGTGGATGATGGCATTGTTGATCTTGCCGGAACCGATATAACTGCTGCGGTCGGTAAACTCGCCATCCTTGTTGCTGTCGACGGCTGCGTCGTAGACTGAGAAAGGTGCGCCAGTTTGCCACGACACAATTCCCGAGATGTTCCAACCTCCAATCCATCTGTTCGATTTTGCAAATGGCAGATCGTAGACGAAGTTGGCTACGACCCGGTGTCTGACGTCGTAGTCCGCTATGCCGTAGTCAACCTTTGGATTGGTTGGATCCATCGGATATCCATCCGCGGCACCCACGATTTTTGCGGCGATTACATCGCTCGCATCGTCCATGGCTTTTGCATACGTGTAGTTCGCATTAAACTGCAGTCCGCCCGAGAAACGCTTGCGCAGCGTTGTCTGCCACCCATGGTAGTTCGAGTTGCAGCAGTTCTGACGAAAACCGATTTGACTGTAGTTTGGGTTGACCAGGCTCGGAGTAAACCCGTCGGCTACACGACCGTCGTAGGTGTCGACACCCAGGATAGCCTGCAATTTGTGGCCAAATGTAGCGACATAGTTCGATTCGAGCACGACGTCTTTGGCGATTTCGTACTGCAGCCCAATATGAGCCTGCTCGTAATAAGGTGTCACCAGGTTTTGATCCATGGCACGGGTTGAGGGTGGAGTTTCCGCGCCAGCGAAAACCGACGTTCCGACAAAAGGATTGGTATAAAGAGCCGCTCCTTGTTCCGGAGTTATACCCGGAAAGCCAAACAGGGGAGAAGCCAATAATCCGATCTCGAAATAGGGAGGGTTGAAGCGGATGTTCTCGAATATATTGTTGTACATCCGGTCATAGTTAATTCCGAATCCTGCGCGCACCACGACTTTCTGGTTGCCCAGAGCGTCGAATGACAAGCCGACTCGCGGACCGAAATTATTCAGATCCTTGTTCCACAAATCGTGGTTACGCACCTGGAAAGCTCCAGTAGCAATTCCGGCGTAAAACGGGCTATTAACCGGAAAGAACGGATTATTCCCTGGATTTGGGATCGGAGTGACTGGAACTCCGGTATAGAAGTTGGAGTCGATGTTAGGCTGGAAGTTGTGCGGAGGGCCAAAGTATTCCCAGCGCAAACCAAGGTTGAGCGTCAGCCGGGGATGGATTCGCCAATCGTCCTGAAAGTAAGCTGCGACGTCATTCGAACGGTATCCACGGTAGTAAAGCGGTAAGGTGCCCGTAACGGGGTTAAAGGATCCTTGCGCTTCCGCAATTGAACCAAACACCTGGCCCCCAAAAGCGTAGTTTTCCCATAGATTCGTGAAGGTCGTGTCTGTGACCATGTCTTCGGTGTCAGTCGCGGCGGCCAAGCCGTACTTTGCCAGGTCGAAACTGCTACCATCCCGGGTGCGAGAATATTCGGCTCCTGTTTTGAAGTTGTGTTTTCCCTTGGTAATCGACAGATCGTCCTTCCAAACGAACTCATTGGTCGTAAAAAACTGTGGATATCCTTCACTGTTGCCGTACCCAATGGTCGGGGAGTCAAAGTAGCTATAAACATCAGGCATACCAAGCACGCTCGGGTCGCCAGGAAAGTTTCGTATATTTCGCGTGTACGAGAAGCGTGCCTGGTTCAGTATGGTCGGGCTAAATGTGTGCAGCCAACTTATGCCGGCATTCTGCGCCCCGTCCTGATAGTACTGCGCCGGACCCATGAGATTGTTGCCGCCGTATGGGGTGATGGCGTTCGCGTAATCATAGAGATAAGACCCAGTCATCTGGTCCCTGGCACTAAGTTTGTGGTCCACTTTGGTCGCATATCGCATTTGATTCAGGGTCTGTCCTCCCGGTGCCGTAATCGTTCCAAATGCATCCACCGGGTATGTCACCGCGGCGGGCGGCGCGCCAGAAAGAGTTATCAGACCTAAGACATTCGGGGAAGTCCAGACACCTCCACTTGCGGCTGAGAGATTGGTGCAATTGCCCTGACCCGCGGAACACAGGGGAAGTTTCTCCTGATTTTGCATGCTTGAATAAACGGGACCTAGAGTCGCATCCGCAGCGAAGACACCTGGACACGGAGCGACGGGAACTCCAGTTCCAAAAGTGTAATTGATAGCGCCTATGAGGTTGGCATTGTTGCAGAGACCGTTGGGAGAAGTTTCCATAAAGGTCTCGAAGTTTCCGGAGTTCACGAAATTCAAGAAATCCGACGTAATGGTATTCGCCGTCACCGGAGTGCTGGTGCGAAGGCGATGCGCTTCAACGGTGAAATAGAAGAAGGTCTTGTCTTTTATGATCGGACCTCCTACCGAGCCGCCAAACTGGTTGCGGATCAGATGATCTTGCTGGCCGGCGAGATTTGAGAAAAAGCTATTGGCCGCGAGTGCCTGAATGCGATTGTATTCGAACAGAGAACCGTGCCACTGATTAGTTCCGCTCTTCAGCACGGTGTCGGTGACAAATCCACCCGACCTTCCATATTCGGCAGGCGGTGTGCCGTCGATTACACGGTATTCTTCGATCGCGTCCGGCGATATAGTTGTGAGTGCACCGCTAGCCCCATAGCTGGTTCCGGCGCCACCCAATCCCTGATCGTTGTTATTGAAACCCTCCACCATAAAATTGCCGCTACCGGGGCGAGTTCCGTTGACCGCTGGGCCGCGATCATAGACTTGCGAGATGCTTCCTGGCTCCGCGCCTGGCAGCAGCGCCAGAAAGTCGTTCGAGCTGCGATCTTCGAGTGGCATGTTGGTCCAGACCTGACGATCGACATTCTGCGAAAGCGATGAGTCCTCGGTCTGCACGAGCTGTGCACCTGCTTCGACCGTGACCTGGTCCGAAGTATGTCCGACTTCCAGTCTCACATCCCGCGTTACGATTGTGCCGACCGTCATGATGATGTCTTTCACCACGGCCGACTTAAATCCTTCGGGAGAGATCTCCAAGGTATAGGTTCCGACCACCTGCAGCGCAGGAAAACGGTATGTTCCTGCCGCGCTCGTCGTCGCTGTGCGCACTTCTCCTGTCGAGCTATTAGTCAGCTTGACGGGGGCTCCTGGAATGACGGCGCCTGTTGGGTCTGTAACGAGACCGGCCAATTCTCCCGAGCCTCCTTGCGCGAAAGCCCCAATACAAAGGCTAATAATTGCGAATGCCAGTAGCAACCTCGTCCGAGCGCGGCTGAGTGCTGAATCCATCGTTTTCTCCCCTAAACAAATCGTGAACGGTCTTGTCTTTGTCGCCTGAGGGTTACTGATATCTTCGCGACATATTTAGACAAGCAGTTGTGCGTCCTAAGGGTCGACGGTGTTGTAAGTCAGGGACGAATTCACGAGGAAACGTGTTGAATGGTGGAAGACATACGAAGACAGTGGCTGACTTCAGGGGACACAACTGTCACAAAGTATTGCCATGTCTCTGCTCGAAGGTTCACGCCTACGGAATTCTGTAAATGCGCCGCCGAGCTTGACTGTTTCTCATATCGGCTAGCGGGAGCCGCAAGACGCTCAACATCTGTGCAGTGTGACGCCTTTTTAATTGCTACGGATCAGTAAGACCCACCGTTGCGCCTCAACTTCACGTTGCGCTTCAACCTCGGGGCGGGGGAGACACCTTTCACCTCGTATTAGTCGGAGGTGCAGGCAGTAATCGGAGTTGGATGGAGTCAGAACTACTTACTGGCCGATGAACTTCCTGGCGAGTCTACGAGTGACGACGAGTCTTTGAGCACCTGCTGTAGATGGGCACGCATCGCTTCCCTGGCTGCTTCCTGGTCGCGTTGCTCGATCGCCGCGAGGATACGCTTGTGATGGAACTGTCCGCGCTCCGGTCCTCCAGCTATGTTGAAAATCCTGCTGCGCTGCTCGCGAAGAAGACCGACAATCGAATCCAGCAGGGAGAGAATCAGCGGATTTCCAACTGCTTCCGCGAGCGCTAGATGAAAATCCAGATCTGCTTCTACAAAGGCATCAGGGTCGCGCAAACTGCGATCCATCACCGCAACAGTTTCTCGCATCGTGGACAGGAGTTGTTCGTCTATCCTGGAGGCGGCCAGGCCGGCAATCTCGGGTTCCAATACGAGGCGCAACTCCACCAAATTTGCCGAGCCGTCCTGCTGGTTGATGCGGATCATCAGGTCGAGCGACTGACGGATCGCCTGAGAAGTCCCATCTGTGACGAACGTGCCGCGTCCCGAATAAGCCTCCACCAATCCCTTTTCACGTAAGGTCTTTACCGCCTCGCGCACCGCAGTGCGGCTGACCCCGAAACGTTGAGCAAGATCGCGCTCCGCCGGCAGCTGGTCGCCGGGCTTAAGTTGGCCCTTAAGAATCGAAGCCTCCACCTGCTGCACAATCTGCTGGTAGAGACGAGAGGTCTTAACCGTTCTGTAGATCGGCTGATCTCCCAGCGAATCGATCATTTCGTTTGTCATTCAGGGCCCTTAATTGGGTGCGCATGGTCGATTGGTCAGACCAAACATATTATGATCGAACAATTCAATGGATCCAAACCGTCTTTATGTTCATAAACTCACGGATCCCATTGGCTGCGAGTTCGCGACCCGACATCCGGGGATTCATGGGAAGTGCAATCCTGACGCTGATGGCGAAGCCAGAGAAACCGTCTTCGATGCAGTTGCCTTGCAGTTGTTCTTGAGAAATTCAATAATCGCCCAGCGGTCGTCGTCGCTTAGTTCAGGACCAATGACGCCCTTGCCAGAGCCGTTGCGAAACTCATGGCCAGAATTGGAATTGCCCGGGTGAGGGTCATCATGCTGATCAGTTCGAAACTCGAAACCACCTTTGAATTCTGCCGTAGTGTAGCCGACCTTCCTCGGATCAAATTCGCGGCTGCCAACGTAGAAAGACTTTGATCGTTGATCGGCAGGAATCAACATCTCATACAAACTTGGCACTGATCCATTATGAAGAAAGGGTGGTGTCGCCCATATGCCGGCGAGAGGACGCGCTCGGTATCCGAGCGGTGCGCTTACGTTATCTTCGCGAAATCCGTTCCACTGCATTCGTTGCTCCGGCGACAGGCCTAGCTCGTCGTACTTCATATCGCGAATCTTTTGTGTAACCACGCGTAATCCGACGGTTCCCGGCACGGAGCCTAAACCGAGGGCGCCGGTAACCGCTTCTCGCGCCGCCCAGTCGGCAGCCTCTTTTGAGTCCGTACCGATCTCGTCAAGCGGAATGAGATTCAACTTCAGAAAGCTTTTGCCTTCGAGACCCTGTTCCCAATACTTCGAATCCTTGATATCTTCTGAATCGAGTGGTGGCAAATGGCAGTCTTCACAGTGTTTCTTGTAGAGCTCGGCGCCTTTCATCGCTTTGGGCTCATTGATCGGCCCAAGAACTTCCGCCGGCCAATCGGGAGGTTGCAGTCCGGCAAAGGTGGTAGGACTGGCCAGCAGATCTTCAATCTCTTTGATATTTTTGACATTCACGGTCGATTGGTAAAGCTTTTTGGGATCGGTAAGATTGACTCGCGCCCGCACTCCCAATGCCTCGCCAATGTTTCGCACCATCGGCTGCTGAATTGACTGGTTGTACTGCACCCATCCAAACCAGCTTGCGTACCAGATAGGCGGGAAACTCACTGGGGCATCCGCAACGCGAAGGTTTGCATTGTCGAGCTCCGTACCAAAAACAAAGTTCCCGATGCGCCCCAACGCGTCAGTGCGACCGAAGCCGCCCGGATAGGGGTCGTAGAGCTTGCCGGCGTCAGAGGCATTCTTTTCAGCCAGGCCGGCGTTCAAGACTTTTTCAAAGTCCTGCCGTAGCTTCTTCCTGGAGGCAGCGGATGCGCCATCCCCGAGAACGGCACGCGCAAAACGATCGAAGCGGAAAGGTATCTTGCCGGTGAATGCAACTGCATAGCCGAGCTCGGTTTGAAACGAAGCCAGATCTACACTCGCCGATCCGCCATCGATTCGAATTCCCGTACCTTTGTATTCAATTTGGCCGGTATGGCACGCGGCGCAGGTGAGTCCGACTACGTCAATAGTCTCGCCGGTTTCCGGATCGACAACGGTGTCTTTTGCAAATCCAACGGGAAGTCCATCGGGATTCGAGGGGCTCGCGGCATCGGGCAGGAAACCGAAACGCGCGAGATAAGTTGAATCGGAAAACTTCGAGACTTTCCCGAAGACCTTGATTTTTGGCTGCTCAAGCGCGAGAAACCATTTATACGGCAGAAGTTCCGTACCTTGACCGCTGTGATAAAACCACGCTCGTTTCTTCGGCAACCAATTCTGATTTTCAAAGTGAACAGTGACTGGATGGTACGCAGGCATGTCTTCACTTTGCCTGTTATTAAAGAGTGCTCCCAATTGTTGACAGCCGACCGTGCTGATGACTGCGACAATCGAAAGGAACAGGGCGCAAATTGGTATTAATCGACCGGTCATGAGAATCACCATAGGTGAAAGAACCGGGGAAGAAGAACCACATTATAACGCCCATTGAATAACCGTGTACGAGGATCGAGGTAATTCAAGTTTCGTGCGGCCCCCAGCGGTTGAAGGCTTGTCTGCTGCCTGCGGGGCGATTCGTTGCGGCGCTTCGAAGGTATTGAACGCTTTCAGGTCGCTGCCTGTGAGGACCGTCGCACTAAGCACTCCTTTGGGCATCCAATCCTGCCAATTAATTTCGACTGTACGACTCTTGTTCAAATCGCGATTCAGAATAAACATTGCAAACCGGCCAGCCGTTGGGTCGAGAGTCGCAGCCACGTCGAGATACGGAACCTGGCCCATCCCGGATACATCGTACGTCGGCGATTCCACAAGCGTATTGAGAACGTTTCCTCGCGCAAATTGCAGCGCCCAGCTGTATGGATAGTAGATTGTCTGGCGAAGCATCCCGCTCGCATTCGTGACAAGTGGAGCGATTACATTCACGAGTTGTGCAAGACACGCTATTTTTATCCGGTCTGCGTTGCGCATTAGTGTATTGACGATTCCTCCGACCAGCAATGCATCTTCCAGGTTGTAGACTTCTTCGAGCAGATGAGGAGCCTCTTGCTCGTGTCCGTTCAGGGCGTCTCCGTTGCGCGCGCGATACCAGACGTTCCACTCGTCAAACGACAGCCACAATTTCTTCGGCGATCGCTTGTGCCCCCGCACCAGGTCACAGACAGCGAGCGTCTCTTCAATCTGCCGCTCCATACTAAGGTTCATGGCCAGGAATTTCGTGCTGTCTTCGCCCGTTTCTTCCTTCGTGTTTCCGATGTAGCGATGCAACGACAAAGCGTCGACATACTCGTAACATTGCTCTAAGACCTCGCGGTCCCATTCCAGATAGGTCGGCATGCCGGGGCCACTCGATCCGCAGGCGATCAGTTTGAGACCGGGATCGACGGCGCGCATCTGGCGGGCTGCGTCTTGAGCCTTCAGGCCATACTCCGTTGCCGTCACGTGACCGATCTGCCATGGTCCGTCCATCTCATTGCCCAGGCACCAGTGCTCAACTTTGTAAGGCTGTTCAATGCCATGAGTGCGGCGCAGGTCGCTCCATTTTGTCCCTTTGTCGACGTTGCAGTATTCGACGAGCGCGGCCGCTCTTTCTGCTGTGCCGGTTCCCAGGTTGAGACCCATGAGCGGCTTCGAGCCTGCAATCTTCGCCCACGCCATAAATTCATTGGTGCCAAACTGATTGGTCTCGATTGTGTTCCACGCTTTGTCGAGGACTCTCGGGCGATCCTTCTTAGGTCCGACGCCGTCGAGCCAGTTGTAACCCGAAACAAAGTTGCCGCCGGGATACCGAATAATGGGAACGCCGAGTCGACGCACTTCCTCCATTACATCTTTGCGGAAACCGGCGCCGTCGGACAGGCTGGAGCCGGGGTCGTAGATTCCCTGATAAATGGCCCGCCCCAGATGTTCTAAAAATGAGCCGAAAAGGTTGGAGTCGAGCGGAGCAATCTGACGGCGAGAATCGACATATATGCGCGCAGCATCGCCGGACGTCGAAGAAGACTGAGCGAAAGCGAGAGGGCCGAGCAAAGCGCTTCCCGAGTAAGCAATCCCCGCGGTGGCGGATTGTTTCAGGAATTGTCTTCTCTTATTGGAAAACATGTCGGTGAGCTCCTGGGGCGTCGTTCGGGCGCAATTATTTTCACGCCTCTAGTTTGTGATAGAGCCGATAACTCTCATCGCGCACGGTCGAAAAGGGCCGAACAGCGAGCGATCGGCCATCGCTACGCACAGCAAAATCCTGCGACGATTGAGAATCGGCAGTGGCTGAAAGCAATTGCCGCGGAGTTAGATTGTCGGGAATCTCGCCGACTGCAAACAACGCGACTGGACCACGGACGAGAGCGACGATGTTGGGGCTCTGAGCGTCGACTGCCTCCAGCCGCAGCGGCATTCCGATTTCATATTCGACGCGATCCCCGGTTTTCCAACTACGACGAAGCGCCAGAAACTTACCGGGCACAATTTCGCCGTCCAGTCGTTTGCCATTGATCGACACGCGCGTTTTCGGATCCGTCCAAGCTGGGACTCGCAGATAAAGCGTGAAGTTCTCCCGACGAGCCAGGGCTAGCTCAAGTTCGGTCGTATTAGACGTGGGGTAGCTGGTTCGTTGAGTTAGCGTGCACCTAGTTTTGTTCGGCGCCCACTTGACTTCGGATGGAATGAATAAGTTAACGTAAATCCCGTCTGCGCTCGGATAATAGGCGCTGATGCCGTAATCGGCGGTCAATTGCGGAAATGTGCCGGAACAGCACGGCCACTTGTCCCGGTGATAGACTTTTTTTCCCTGATTGTTGTTGTAGTCGGAGTAGTAGAACGAAGTGCCATCCGGAAGAATGGGTTTGGCGCCGCCGATCGTGTTATACAAAACCCGTTCCATGCTGTCTCCGTAGGTGGAGTCGCGAGTAACTCGCAGCAAGTAACGGGTAATCTTGAAGTGGCCGTATGCGCCGCACGGCGTCTCGAAACTGGCGTGAGTTGTATTGAGGCTGGCGGCTAACAAGCCTTTGCCAGGTTCAACGAATCCTTCGTTCGGCCCCCATCCTCCGGTCGCGTAACTCTGTTCCTGCACCATACGCAGTCCATTCGCGGCGGCGTGAAGATAATGTTCATCTCCCAAGGTGAGGTACGCCTGCATCGCGGAACTTAACGTGTTCACGTGGCTGTAGGCGTGTTTGCCGGGCAGGGCGTTGCGGTTCTCAGCGAGTGCATCGTAGTACTCGTGGTAGATGAACCGCTTGGCCAGAGCGAGGTAGCGTTTGTCGCCGCTGCGTCGATATGCGAGAAACAAGTTTTCGGACAACGTATAAGTCTCATCCCAGGTGAAGGCGATGCTTTTGTGTGGGCGGGCTTCTTGCTCGACGCGGCTCAAAGCCTTTTCGGGCAGGTGCGGGAGTACAGCGTCCGTGCTGCGCTTAAGTACATCGAGCGCGATCGGATCCGCGGCGAATTCGTGAGCGTCGATCAGGCCACAGCACGTCTTATCGAATGTGTAGCCGGGCAAGCGGTAGTCGACATAAAACTTTCCCGTTGGTTCCACTGTCTCGGCGTACGCACGCACTAAGCGATGCACCTTTGCCTGCGTGGGTTTCGAACCCGTGACGGCATAGGCTCTTGCCAGGCCCGAGACATATTGGCCGAAGGAATGGCCCGGGATGAAACCGTGAAAATTATTCGCAGGATTGAAATCATCACTGTTGTCATACCAGCCTCCGAGGTCAGGACCGGGAGCCGGCATGCCTTGGCGCTGCCGGAAGGGCTTGAGGAGGCCATCTTCATCGAGATCGAGGAAAAGCTTGTGGTTGTTTTCAAACTGCTCGCGCAACAAACCGTCGAGTAGGTGGACTTGCGAGTAGTCGAACACCGATAGCGGAGGTACAACCGGCATGCCGAACGCTGACTGGTTGACCGCCGGCCGCGCCCATGCGGGCAGCGAACGTGCGGCCAATGCCGCGCTCGCGGTGATGGCAGCCGATTTCAGAAAATACCGTCGGGATGTGTCGTTCATGGCGAATCCCCTGCAAGTCACAGGAAACGTTTTCTTATCTTCTCCGCCAAATTCGCCGCTTGTAACCGAGCGGCTAGCGGGTGGAGAAACTATAGACAGTGACGGTGCGGTAATGCTGTCCAGGCTTCAACTCAGTGGACGGGAAATCCGGATGATTCGGTGAGTCCGGAAAATGTTGCGTTTCCAGACACAGCGCTGCGTGTAGCACGTCCGGTTTTCCGCTTTTGCCTTTGATTGTCCCATCCAAAAAATTTCCGCTATAGAACTGGATTCCTGGCTGATCCGTCAACACCTTCAGCAACCGTCCGCTGCTCGGATCGTAGAGTTCGGCAGCTTCCGCTAATTTTCCACCGCCGCTATCGAGCACCCAATTGTGGTCATAACCGCGGCCTAGATGAAGTTGTGCATCGTCGGTGTTAATCCGCGAACCCACCGCGGCCGCCTTGCGAAAATCGAACGGAGTCGACTCCACGGATTTCAACTCACCCGTAGGAATCAACCCGGCATCCACCGGCGTGAAACGGGAGGCGTGCAGAGCGAGTTGATGATTCAGAATGTCGCCCTGCCCGGCAAGATTGAAGTATGAGTGATTGGTTAAATTAACGACTGTGTTTTTGTCGGTCGTAGCGGAATACTCAATCCGCAGATCGCCTTTCACCAATGTGTAACGGACCGTAGCTGTTAGATTGCCCGGGTATCCAGCTTCCCCGTCTTTGCTCAGGTAACTGAGTTCCACTC
>JBAWBE010000598.1:0-8518 GCA_049589635.1 Terriglobales bacterium | reverse complement strand
GTACTCGACATATCCATGGCAGGCGTCCGTAATCAACGTCACCGAATGCAGAAAGTTATAAATAATGACCGGCTTGTAAACGTTAAGCTCAAAATTCCCCTGCGATCCCGCAAATCCCACTGCCGCTGTCGCGCCATGCACCTGCACGCAAACCATCGTCATCGCTTCGCATTGCGTAGGGTTAACCTTCCCGGGCATGATCGACGACCCCGGCTCATTCTCTGGGATCGAAATCTCTCCGAGGCCGCAGCGTGGTCCGGAAGCCAGCCACCGAATATCGTTCGAAATCTTCATCAGCGAAGCCGCCAACGTCTCCATCGCACCCTGAGCAAATACAATCTCGTCATGCGCCGAAAGCGCGGCAAACTTATTCCCATGCGACCGGAAGGGAAGTCCCGTCAATTCGGCAATCTTCTTAGCCGCCCGCTCCGCAAACTCCGGATGCGTATTCAACCCCGTCCCGACTGCCGTCCCGCCAATCGCCAGATCGTAAAGTCCATCCAGAGCCTGTTCCAACCGATGAATATCGCGTTCCAGCAATGACGCCCACCCGCCGAACTCCTGTCCAAAGGTCAGCGGCACAGCATCCTGCAAATGCGTGCGCCCAATCTTTACCACTCCATCGAATTCCTTAGCTTTGGCCGCAATCGCGTCCCGCACCGTCTTAATCGCCGGAATCAAGTCATTCTTAACTCGCGAAGCCGCCGCAATATGCATAGCCGCCGGAAACGTATCGTTCGACGACTGCGACATATTCACATGATCGTTCGGATGCACCGGCTTCTTCGACCCCATTTCGCCCCCGGCCATCTCAATCGCCCGGTTCGAGATGACCTCATTCACATTCATGTTGGTCTGCGTGCCCGAACCGGTCTGCCATATGCGCAGCGGAAACTGATCATTCAATTTCCCGGCAATCACCTCATCCGCAGCCGACACAATCAGCCGAGCAATCTCCACCGGGAGTTTCCCGAGATCCTGATTCACCAGGGCGCAAGCCTTCTTCAAAATTCCGAATGCCCGAATCAGCTCTGGAGGCATAGTGTCGCGCCCAATATTGAAATGCAAAAGCGAGCGCTCAGTCTGGGCCCCCCAATAAACATTCGCCGGAACTTCAATCTTCCCCATGCTGTCGGATTCGGTACGGGTTTTAACTTTGGCTGCGACGGCTGGTTCAGTAAGAGTGGACATGATGAAGTCTCCTAGACGGTAGGGCCGGCAAATTAATGCAGGCTTATCCACACCCGTCGGCAGGGAATGAAGAACCCATCATTATATGGCGGCATCAGCGATCTTTCGCTCTACCGAATTTCATCGACCGCGACGGCCAAGCGAGCATCATCCTGGACACGTGCGAACTCAAAAGGTCAAACTCGCCCGCGGAACTGGATGATCCTGCGGCGATCTCGTTTCGATGGCCGTGCTGCCGGCAGTTGTTCAAACTCTCGCATCGCTTTGCGTTCGGCTGCAGCTTTCAGGCGAAGCTCACGGCTGGATTCGGTTTCGCGGTAGAGTGTCTGCGCGACCGATGCGGGTCCACGCGTCTCGCTCAAGACCAGCACTTCGATTTCGAATTCGCCGCCCTCGTTTGACACACGCAGCATGTCTCGGACGCGAACGTCACGCGCAGGTTTCGCAGGTTGCCCGCTCAATTGGATCCGTCCTAGTCCGCAAGCTTTCGCCGCAAGCGCGCGAGTCTTGAAAAATCGTGCCGCCCAGAGCCACTTGTCGATTCTCACGGATGGTTGCACGGAAGCCATGACCTATTTTCCTACACGAATGGAATTTCGGTATCAGGGATTGAACTCAAACCCTGTATTTCTTTTGAACGACGTTACTATCTCAATTGCATTTTCCGCAGAGGATTTTTTGGCTTCGGCATGGATGGCATCCAAGAATTGCATCCAACTGCGTACGCATAAACCGCTAAGACATGTCTGAGACAATCCCCCGGCAACGCCAAAAACCGCGAATGAACTGGAACCTCGTCGTTCGCGCTCTTCGCCACCGAAACTATCGCCTGTTCTTCAGCGGGCAAGGAGTTTCGCTCATCGGCACGTGGATGACGCGGGTCGCGACGGGCTGGCTTGTTTACCGGCTCACCGGATCCGCGTTTCTGCTTGGACTGGTAAGTTTCGCGGGGCAGATCCCAATCCTTGTGCTCGGTCCTTTTGCGGGGGTCTGGGTCGATCGCTGGAATCGCCACCGCGTGCTGGTCGTAACGCAGGCGCTCTCGATGCTGGAGTCGTTCGGCCTGGCAGCTCTGGCGCTTACCCACATCATTACTGTGCACGAGGTCATACTGCTCAACCTGTTTCAGGGAGCCGTAAACTCATTCGATATGCCAGCGCGGCAGGCCTTCGTCATCGAGATGGTGGAAGAGCCCGACGACCTTGGTAATGCCATCGCGCTCAACTCGTCGCTGGTGAATGCCGCGCGGCTGATCGGTCCGTCAGTAGCTGGTTTGATCATTGCCGGCGTCGGCGAAGGCTATTGTTTTCTGATTGACGGCGTCAGCTATCTCGCGGTGATTGCGTCGTTGCTGCTGATGATCGTGATTCCACGACCGACCGAGCGGGCACACCCGAGCGTAATTTCTGAGTTGCGCGATGGGTGGAATTACGTTGTCGGCTTTCGGCCGATATGGTCGATTCTGCTGCTGCTCGTATGCATCAGTCTGGTCGGAATGCCCTACACGACGCTGATGCCGATTTTCGCCGGGACGGTGCTGCACGGCGGAGCGCACACGCTGGGCTTCCTGATGGGAGCAGTCGGGGTTGGAGCGCTTGCTGGTGCGGTGACGCTGGCGGCGCGACCGAGCGTCCTCGGACTGGGGCGGGTGGTTCCTATGACTGCGGCAGGATTTGGCGCTTCGCTGATTGCGTTTGCGGGATCGCGCGTGCTCGGGCTGTCTTTGTTCTTGCTGGTCATTACGGGCTTTTGCTTCATGCAAAATCTGGCGTCGTGTAACACGATTCTCCAGACCATCGTGGAAGACAAGATGCGCGGCCGTGTTATGAGTTTTTATTCGATGGCATTTCAGGGAATTGCGCCTTTCGGCAGCCTGATCGCCGGAGTTATCGCGAGCCGGATTGGCGCACCTTACACCTTGATGATCGGGGGCGCGATTTGTATTTGTGGGGCGTCGTTATTTGCCATGCAACTGCCGACTTTACGGCGACTGATCCGTCCTATTTATGTTCAGATTGGCATAATCCCCGAGTTGGCGAAGGGCGTTCATGCGGCCTCCATATTGCAGGATCCGCCGGAGAGTTGAGTGAGCGCACGAGACTGCTAGATTGACTTCACTGGAATGGCCATCACATCATCGACCAGCCCAACTTCTTTTTGGACAAAGGGCTCGGCGTAAGTGACACCTCCGAGCATTCCGTAGAAGCGCGCCATGGATTCGACGCGGGCGCGGATGTCGGCCTGCGCGGGGAAAATTGCGCTGCCTGCTTGCTGATCCGTGAACTGGGACTTATAAGCCATGAGCGAAGCTAGGCGCGCCTCGAACTGGTCGGTGATGTCGACTACGAATGTCGGGCGGACGTCGCGATAAAGACTGGCGTAGATAATTTTGAATGGGCGATGGGGAGCCAGGCTGTCGCCCTTTTCGCTGGCAGCTGACGGCTGATCGTTGAGGGCTAATTTCGCCAATCCCGATAAGAATGCCGCTTCATAGCCGAGCACCGAAGCTGTGTAGTGATCCGGATGACGTCCCTCCCAGTAGGGAAGAATGAGCACGCGCGGACGCTGCTGGCGAAGAACGCGCACGACCTTCAGGCGGTTCTCCCAGGTGTTTTCGACGCGGCCATCGGGAATGTCGAGCGCTTCGCGCCACGAAACTTTGAGAATGCGCGCGGCGTCGGAGGCTTCGCGGGCGCGGTCTTCGGCGGTGCCGCGGGTTCCCATCTCGCCTTGAGTCAGGTCGAGAATGCCGGTGCGAAAGCCGCGCTCGGCCATCTTTAGGAGAGTGCCGCCGCAGGTTTGTTCTACGTCGTCGCGATGCGCGGCCAGGGCGAGAAGGTCGAGAGAGTCGGTGGTCGTCAGTCGTCGCTCGTCAGGCATATTTGAGCTACCAGACTACAGGACTGCTCATTTTTAATTGCAGTCCTCCATGACGACTGTCGACCGACGACTTCTCTTAGGCGGCGGGCTTCGTGGTGCGCCGATTTGCCAGCACGAAGGCGAGTCCGAACATGAAGAGCGCGAAAAGCACGAGCGTCAAAAGGGATGCGGTCAGAGAGAACTCGAACGAGAATGAACTCGGCGCTTCGGGATACATTAGCGTGCGCAACGCTTCGACGCCGTAGGTCAGGGGATTGGCATACATGAGCCAGCGAATCCATGCCGAAGCTTTCGACAGCGGAAAAAGCGCGCCCGAAAGCAGCCACAGTGGAATCAGAAACAGGTTGATGATGGCGTGAAAGGCTTGCGTGGAATCCATGGGCCACGCGATGGCGAAGCCCAGCGCGGTTAGCGCGAATGAGACGAGGAAGATGGTGAGGGCGATCAGGACGAAAGAGCCAATAGTGAAGTGCACGCCGACAATAGGCGCAAAGACCAGAAAGATCATTCCTTGGATTGCGGCCAGCGTCGTGCCTCCGAGCACCTTGCCGAGAACGATAGCCGCGCGCGGGACCGGTGCGACTAGGACAGAGAGGAGGAAACCTTCGTTGCGATCTTCGATCACCGACATCATCGTGAAAATGGAGGTGAAGAGGATAATCATGACGAGCACGCCGGGATAGAAATAGTCGAGGTAGTTCTGCTGGCCGGCGGCTTCGCCCGAGCGAAAAGACGTTCCGAAGCCGGAGCCAAGAACAACCCAGAAAAGAAGTGGAGAAAGAATGACGCCGGCCACGCGCGCTTTCTGACGATAAAAGCGTACGACTTCGCGCCACCAGAGCGTAAAAGCGGGAAGCATGACTCCGGCGGATGCGGGAGCGGTCGTGGTGTGGGGCAGGGTTGCGGTGTGAGTCGCCATGGGATTACCTAATCTTCTAGTGCCTCTTCTTTTTCTTCTCCCCTTTCTCCGTCGCAGACGCTTTTTCTGTTTCTTCGTTCCAGAACTTGTGCCCAGTGCGATGAATGAATACATCTTCCAGCGTCGGCTTGCTGACGCTCAGCGACTGAATTTCTCCTGGGAAGGCTTCGACCACGTCGGGGATGAAGCGATGTCCATTTTCGATTTCGAGGCGCACCTGCTTGTCCATAACGGTAGCATCGAGGCGAAACTTATTGCGAATCTGATCGGCCAGCGTCTGAGGATCGCGGGCTTCCAGCAGAATTACGTCGCCGCCGATTTCGCGCGTTAGCGATTGCGGCGTACCGAGAGCTACCAGATTGCCTTCGTTCAGAATCGCGAGACGATCGCAGCGTTCGGCTTCTTCCATCAGGTGCGTTGTGACGATGATGGAAACGCGCTCCTGATCGCGGAGGATTGCGAGGTATTGCCAGAGGTCGTGGCGCGCGCCTGGATCGAGGCCGGTGGTCGGCTCGTCGAGGAGCAGGACCTCGGGATGATGCAGCAGGCCCTTGGCCAGTTCGATGCGGCGCTGCATGCCGCCTGAGAAAGTTTCGACGCGGTCATTGGCGCGGTCGGCTAGACCTACGCGAGTAAGAATCTCTTCGATGCGTTGTTTCAGTTCGCGGCCGCGCAGGCCGTAGAGATGCCCCTGGTGCCAGAGGTTTTCCCGCGCGGTGAGTTTGATGTCGACGCTTTGGGCTTGAAAAACAACACCGATGTGACGGCGCAAAGCTCCGGGCTGGCGGACCGCATCGAGGCCGGCGATGATGGCCGTCCCGGAAGTCGGAACCATGAGCGTGGAGAGAATGCGAAAGAGCGTAGTCTTGCCACTGCCGTTCGGCCCCAGCAGTCCAAACAATTCCGCCACGCGAACGTCAAACGATACTCCATTCAGCGCAGTGCGATTCGCGTAGCGGTGAATCAGATCCCGAACTTGAATGATCGCGGGTGCGGAAAGCTCGGCGACTTTGGCGGCCGGTGCGAAGTCGAGGGCAGGGGAGTTTGGAGCCACACGTCATTTTACGACGCAAACGGGTGGAATGGGTGCACTCTATGCCGCGACCGGCTTTCGCTCACCGCCGGGAACGCGCTCGGCAAAAGAGATGGGAACGTAGCGCCAGACCTGAATCGCAAGCACGACGGTTGTTGCCAGGAGTAGCGCTCCGACGGCGACGTGAACCACGGTCGCGATCACCATAGGGAATTCCGGCTGGGTGGCGTCCTTGCCCCACATGACTCGAGTGACAAACGCGAAGAATCCCAGGCAGAGTTGGGCGACCATAAGACCAAGCATGAGCACGGCCGGTCGTTTGACGGCGTCGATTTCCGAATACACGGAAATGGCGCGAATGGCGGTCCAGGAGAGAACGATCGCGACAACAACCGCGTGAACCACGTGCGGCCACCAACTCATGCCGTGATGGCGAAACATGGCGCCGAGGAGAAGTTGCACATAGAGCACGAAAATCGAGAGCAGTGTCAGCGTGAACAGGGTCGGTCGGCGCGTGTCGAATTCGGTGCGCGGCTGCTCCTCGATCCAGCGGCGTCCGGTGAAGACCGCGATAGAAACCGCGATACAGAAGAAAGTTTGCGCGACTGCGGCGTGCGCGCTGGAGATGAGTGCCGGTAGAAAGAAGAGGACGGTGAGCCCGCCGAGAATTCCCTGAAGGATGACTGTGCCAAGTGCCGCAAGAGCGAGAATCCGCAGCCAGCGGCGCCTTTCGACCCTCCACGTCCAGAAGGCGAGGATGATCGTCAGCACACCCACGAACTCAGCCACCATGCGGTGGCCGTGTTCATACTTCACGCCGCCAACCATGTGCGGCATTTTGTAGAACGAACCGAACGTGGTTGGCCAATCGGGAACGGAGAGGCCTGCGTCGTTGCTCGTGACGAGGGCACCGGCGACGATCAGAAGGAGCGTGACGCTGGCAGTAAAGATGGCGAAACGGTGCAGTCCCTGGTTGTAAGGAACTTCGAGTTTCTTCAGCATGGATTCCCTGAAACGAGCGCTGCGCAAGGCCAATACCGCGCGGAACGCCCTAGTTTAGCAGACGGAAGCCTCGCAGACCGATGCGTCAGAAGCAGTGCCTCTAAGCCGGCATTGGCGCAACCGGTTGGCGCGGTGATTCCATGGCCGCAATGATCGCGTCGGCGAATTCGGACGTGCTGGCGTTGCCCCCAACATCCCGGGTGAGTTTGCTGCGATCACGATAGACGTCGTCGATGGCATTGCGAATCTTCCATGCTGCCTCAGGTTCGCCGATATGGCGCAACATCAGCAAAGAGGAGCGCAAGACGGCGGTTGGGTTCGCTATATTTTTCCCTGCAATATCGGGCGCCGAGCCGTGCACGGCCTCGAAGATGGCGCATTCATGACCGTAGTTCGCGCCGGGCACCAAGCCGAGGCCCCCGACCAGCCCCGCGCAGAGGTCTGAGACGATGTCTCCATAGAGATTTTCGAGCAGCAGCATGTCGTACTGGTACGGGTTCATCACTAGTTGCATGCAGTTGTTGTCGACAATGTGCTCGGCGTAGGCGATCTCGGGATACTCCTTCGCAACCTTGCGCGAGCATTTCAGAAACAGACCGTCGGACATCTTCATGATGTTGGCCTTGTGGATGCAGTGGATCTTCTTGCGCTTGTTGTTGCGAGCGTGCTCAAAGGCAAAACGCGAAATGCGGGTAGACGCTTTCTCCGTGATGATCTTAAGGCTCTCGACCACGCCGGGGACAACTTCGTGTTCGATTCCGGAATAGAGACCTTCAGTATTTTCGCGGACGACGATGAGGTCGATATCGGGATAGCGCGTCGGAATGTGCGGAAGATTGCGGATGGGACGGAAGTTTGCGAAGAGCTCAAAACGCTTGCGCAGTTCGACATTGATGCTCGAGAATCCGCCGCCGATGGGCGTTGTGACCGGCCCTTTCAATCCAACGCGCGTGCGCTCAATTGATTCGGTGAGTTCTTTGGGAATGTACTCGTGATATTTTTCAAAAGCCTCGCTGCCAGCGGCGAAGCTCTCCCATTCAAACTCGACGCCGGTCGCTTCGAGTATGCGAACGGCGGCCTGGATGACTTCTGGGCCAATACCGTCGCCGGGAATTAGAGTTATTTTGTGAGACATATTTCTATCGGGCCATCGGGCCATCGGCTTCATCGAAAATCAAAACCCGCGACGTGCGATTTTGACTTTGGATGAGCCGATCACCCGATTAGATTTTCACACTCTTACCTTTCGGCTCGGCATCTTTTGTCTTTAGCAGATCCTTCAACTCGGTCATAAACTCTTGGACATCTTTGAAGTCAAGGTAAACCGAGGCGAAGCGGACATATGCAACTTTGTCATGACGCCGCAGGCGATTCATGATGAGTTCGCCAATCTCGCTTGTCTTGCGCTCGCGCTCGGGAGACTCGATCACGAATGTCTCGGCCTCGTTCACGATCTGCTCGAGCTTGCTGATCGGGACGGGGCGCTTTTCGCA
>JBAWBE010000597.1:0-3453 GCA_049589635.1 Terriglobales bacterium | reverse complement strand
TTCAAACGTCCTTTTAACGACCCTGGGTTGCGGTTGTTCGTACCGGCGTTTCCGCTGCCGCCTTTGCCATTAAAGTTAATGGCCGGATTGTTTCCGGAAGTCTTGGCAGCTCTCACAGCTGGAGTATGTGTCTTTTTGGCTTGGGTACCATGGCCGCCTTTGCCGTTCTCATTCTCCACCTTCTGCAAATCTTTGCTCGACGCTGTCGCGGCAGGCGACTTCACCGGCGGCACCGTGCTCTTGGGCTCGCCCTTTGAATCCGCGCTTGAAGGGGGCAGCCTGGTAGGCTTCGTCTTTTGTGCGGCGGCGCCCATACTGAGCACCACCGTTACCGCCATGACTGCGAACAGAAATCGCATTTCACTCCCCCAAGCCTAAGTTTCCTATGAATCGATTCGAAGCGAGCGCAACCAGAAACACGCCGTCTTGCATGGCTGTCTACCACGCCACGTACTACTATGTTAACCCGCCGCGAGGAGAAAGCACTCGCCAAAAGGGCTACGCCGGGTGCGTTCTCTGAGAAACTTCAACTCACTGCGTCTTCTAAACTACATTGACATCTATTAAATGCAGTAAAATCAGACAGTTGTAGATGAATGCCAAGAATATGGTTTAACATGCGGATATGTCATTAATAACCTACATTTGGGCCACTTCCTCGAGCTTTACAGCCGGTTTTCTCATTCAATACCGGCTCCGCCGCCAAGTCAGAATCGTATTCACTCCGTAATTCCACACCGAACTGATTGCCGTCCCGGACACGCCCGCCACGTACCACGGGATCGCCTGCCGGTGCAGAAACTCGGCGAAGCTCACATTCATGAGTGCGCCCAATGAACAAGCGAGATAAAACGTGAGCAAGCCAGTGAGCAGGCGCCAGCCATGTAAGCGGCGGTCGCGGAAGGTCACGACATTGTTCAGCAGAAAGTTAAATGTCATCGCCGCCAGGGTCGCGGCCGTCTGCGAAACCAGGAAGCTCGCCTTCCCTACTACGTACAACAGCGCAAGCGTGCTCAGGTGAATGATCATGCCCAGCGAGCCCACCAGCACGAACAGCACGAAGCGCGTCGGGACATAATTGCCGATCATTTTGTCGATCAGCAAAAACAAGTACTCCAGCTCGACATTCACATCGAGTTTGCTCGCGCCGCGCTCGCGATTGCGAAAGCGGTAAGGAACCTCAGCCACCCGCACCGGACGCTGGCTGGATGCGAGAATATCCACCAGAATCTTGAACCCCGTCCCCGTCAACCGGTGAACGATCTCCTGAAAAAAGTGCCGGTCGATGACGAAGTATCCGCTCATCGCGTCGGAGATATCGCAATGGCAAACCAGCCGGCTGACGCGGTTTCCCATGTTGCTCAGCCACACGCGCCCGCGCGAAAACTCGCCCATGCCTCCGTCATCAAGGTTTCGGCTCGCTACCACAAGGTCAAAATGTCCATCGCGAATGCGCTCCAGCATCTTCGGCAGAACGGTTTCATCGTGCTGCATATCCGCATCGATGATCGCGATATATGGAGCTGAAGTCGTCAGCATCCCTTCAATGCAGGCGGAAGAAAGGCCGCGCCGACCGATCCGCTCGAGCACGTGGATTCTAGGATTCGTGGCCGCGATCTCGCGGACAAACTCCGCTGTGCCGTCGGGCGAATCGTCATCGACGATGATCGCTTCCCAATCGATGTCATGGAGAGCACGCGAAAGCGCAGAGAGAATGACCGGGATGTTCTCCCGCTCGTTGAAAGTAGGAATCACGACCGCCAGTTCGATCCGTAGTCGCGGCGGAGAGGTTGTAACGGACATGCTTGACGTCGCCATGCTCTCGGATGTGATGTTGTCTCTTTTCACAAGCTGCCGCGCTAGACCTCGCTCGCTACACCTGGCTCCTAACTCGGCTCACAACTGCAACAGGTTGACCTGCAATTTCGCGTAGCCATGCTCCGAAGCCCACAAATCCAGCGCAACCGATGCCATCTCATCCACCACCGGTTCGCCCAATCCACTCTTTGTGAGGTCGACAGTTTTGATGTAGCACTTGCAACTGTCACACGCCTCCACGCGCACGTGCTGCAACTCCTCCGCCGCGTAGACGGGCAACTTCAATGGATCCTCTTCCCCGCACGCCGGACACACAATCCTCCGAAACTCCCATTCCGCAAGACAAAACGAACAGATCAGCGAGCGCTGGCTGCCTTCTCCGAGCGGACGCAGCACGCCTAATCCGGGCTTGCGCTTACAAAAGGGACAAACGAACGACGTCGGCCCGCTCCATCGGAGGTTCGCGCGCGTTCGAATGCCGACCGCATAGGGCTGAAGATAGGCGCGGGCAAAAAAATTGTCCGTTCCCGCAGCCGGCGCGTTTCCGCTGTTTTCCGAGAATGTGTTCTCCCAGAATGCCGAGAGCAACTGAAGATGCGATTGTTTATCTCGTGACGCAAGTTCGCGCGCCGCCTCCCCGAGCTTGCCCGGGCCGCTTTGTTCGACCACCCGCAACAGCCTGCCCAGGCCGCCAGCCACTTTCTGATCCAGCCACAAGGCAAACGGATCAGAACTGGACGCAGCTTTTTCGATCCACTCGGAGCTTTCAAGCTCGCGATAGAACTCGGCCTGAAAGCGCGCCACTGCCGCATAGAATCGCAGAATCTGAATCGCTGAAGGGTAGCGCGCGGCTACCTCTTCGGCGCGATCTATGCGCCGCTGCCATTCGTTACTTGCCACGGACACCAGACACGTTCTGATTTGACAGCATGAGATCAGACATGGCCCGATTATCAGCCCACATCTAGTTCCACGCAATGCGCCGAAGAGGTTTGGTGTCATAGGGCCATGCTCCACGCGGTTGTTGACTAGCTCCCATAAATATGGGAGCATGAACCTCATGAAGACTACCCTGGAAATTCCCGACGCTATCTTTCGTCGTGCCAAATCGGCGGCGGCCGAACGCGGAATTCCCTTTCGAGCGCTTGTTTCAGAGGCCCTGGCGGACAAATTACGGACTCAAAGCGATCGAGACAGCAAGCCTTGGATGAAAACCTTTGGCAAGCTCCGACACCTGCACAAGGAAACCGCCAGAATTAACCGGATCATTGAAGGAGAGTTCGATCGGATCGAAACCGAGGACCGAGTATAGAGCATAGAAGATCGGGAAGAGGTCAGCCGTGGTCCTGGATACCAGTGCACTTTCAGCCGTCGCTGATGGGCACGCCGAACTCGAACCGCATCTCCGCCGTGCTAAAGAGATCGCTCTTCCTGTCATTGTGTTAGGTGAGTACCTGTACGGGATTCGGCAGTCTCGCGAACGGCAGCGTTACGAAGAATGGCTGTCGGAATCGATTCGCGGCTACCGGGTGGTGGGTATAGACGAAGGGACAGCCGCCGCCTATGCAACTCTTCGATCCGAACTCAAGCGCGCAGGAACCCCAATTCCTTCCAACGATGTTTGGATCGCCGCAC
>JBAWBE010000596.1:0-1854 GCA_049589635.1 Terriglobales bacterium | reverse complement strand
GAGCGATTCAACAGTACCAGCGTCGGCGTCGTACTGGCTCCGTAGGTTTTGAAGTTCTGTTTGCTCAAGGGCACAGGCATATCGAGCAAGCTCGCATAATACTTCTGACGCACGGACTCGATGTAAGTTCGTTCCGTGGCTGGCGTCGCGTCCGCGCCCTGGGCGGCATAGCCGTAGAGCTGAGTCGGGCCGACTACTGCCAAACCCTTCGGACCAAACTCCTGGCGCAATCGTGCGATTACCGGGACTTCGGCTTTGCAGTCTCCGCACCAGTGCGCCCAAAAGAACAGGAGCACGGGCGAACCTTTCAGCGCCGTCAAAGCTGGAGGCTTTGGTCCCAAGAACTGGGTCTCCTCAATCGGCGGAGCTGGGCGACCTACGAGTGCCAACACATTCAAATTCTTTTGCAGCCGCGGCGCAATCGAGGTCGTTCCATAGCGCGTCAAGGCCGTGCGCAGAAGGTGGATCGCCTCGGCTTGCTGTCCGTTAGCCGCCTTCGCTTGCGCGAGCACTTCGTACGCCGCGCCTAGCGCCATCGGCAAATGCGGTTCGGCGTCGAGTTTTCGCTTTGCGAGCTGCGCCTCGCACAATGTGCGCGTTTCGCTCGCGTATGAAGTCGCTTGATCCCACTGCTTTGCGGCCGCCTCGCCCCGCGCCATCCAGGAGAGCGCCTCAAGATATTCGGGCGTGGCTCCGTTGCGCGATTTGTAGTCGCGCAGCTCCGCGTCGGCAGCGGTGAACGAGTTCTGCGCTAACCGCGTGCGAACGTCGTCGATCAGATCGGCCCTGGAGGTTTGAGTAATGCTTAGCAGGAGGAAGACGCCGGTCAGCGCCCATAACGGCTTTCGGATTCCCATGATTTGATAATGGATGAGCTGGAACGAAAAAGGAAGCGTGCAGGCGTTCTGTTGGAATGGCTCGCGCCTCAGCATGGATTGGGAGGTGGCGGAATCAATTCCACCGGGCTAAAGCCCATTCCTTTTCCACAAGATTTACGCGGCCCTAAAAGGGCCGCTCTTCCACGGTGGCGCATGCATTTGTGGGTAGGCCATGCATTCATAGGCGGTGGCCCAAGGATTGGTAGGTAGTAGATGGGGTCGCGAGTTTTTCGGGCTGTTAGCTATACCCCAGCCCAGTAAATCAACTGGGGAGCGGCGGCGATTAATCGTTCCTCGAGCCCTTATGCCGCCAGCGACTGCGGGTAGTCATACTGCGACAGAAGTCCGATCATATCTTGAATGTTGGCGATCTCGAAGTGCGCGATCGACCGGTAGGGTGCGAGGGCGTCCATTACCGGTTCGGAGGGGCAGAACAATTTCAATTGAATGCCGTTTTCGCGCGTCCAATGCTCCAGAAAAACGAGCATTCCGAGTCCCCCACCGCCGATCGCATTGACCTCGGAAAGATCCAACGCGATAATCCGCGCATCGTCCTGCGATTGGACGGCGTCGCGAAGTTTGAAGACCGACTCGCTATGGATCATCCTGCCTCGACATTCTACGACTGCCAGGTCCGTAAACTTCTCAACGCTTATGGCCAACATGGAAGACCTCCGCAGGTGCTTCGGTTTACGCTGAAGTAAATAGCAACCGTCGAGCCAAAGCGAAGTTGCCTTATTTTTCAGCGCGATACAGGGCCTTGCGGCGGATGCGCGAGAGCAGGTTAATGAATTTTTGCCGGGAAGCCGGGGAATCCGTTCCTACCGTAAATGCCTAAGATCAACAACTTGGATGACTTTGGGCACCCCGAAGTAGGGTGGTTAGGGTACAAAACGCTGGCAATTTCGGGGCTTATTTTGATATATTTTAGGCGCGTTTTGCTCTTTGCGGTTGTAAGCAGTACCCCGCTCTACGG
>JBAWBE010000595.1:0-1887 GCA_049589635.1 Terriglobales bacterium | reverse complement strand
GGCTGACACCGTGCTCGCGTGCAATCTTACGAACGAGCGGTGAAGAGCGGGCCTCTTCGTCGTCAGACGACTCTTGTGATGGTTGAGCGCTGGCCGCAGTTGTCGGCGCTGTAACGGGCTTCTTCTCTTCCTTCTTGTCCTCTTTGGCTTGTGGCGCAGGCGTTGGGACGGCCTTCGGGGGCGCGGCTGCGGCTTCGCCATCCACAGAGATTGTACCTACTACGGTGTTTACGCCGACTGTTGTTCCCTCGGTGACTTTGATCTCCTGTAAAACTCCTGAGGCAGGAGCGGGGATTTCCGCGTCGACTTTATCGGTGGAGATTTCGAAAAGCGGTTCGTCGCGCTGGACTTTGTCGCCGGGCTTCTTCAGCCATTTCGTAATAGTGCCTTCGACGATGGATTCGCCCATCTGCGGCATGATGATGTCAGTCGGCATGATTTCCTTCCACGCGGCCTATGGTCACAACAAAGGCCGGATGCGAACTAATTATTATAGCGTTTGTGGTAGCCGTCGGCGCGGCGCCCCGCATTCAGTTAGTTGCCCTATGGTGTCTCGAAATGGCAGTCCTCGACTCAGGTTTCTTATTTCCCTTCGTCTCCGGCTGGAGCGGATACGCCGAAGCTCGTTTTCCAATAATCCTGAACGGCGGGCGGTAGCTTTTCCATGTGCGACAGGAGGCTGGTGATCTTCCATATTTCCTGCTGGCTGAGAGTCTTATCCCAAGCAGGCATGCCCGTGTAGCGGACGCCGGTGCGAATGGTATAGAAGACGTGCCATTCGGGGTCGTCGGGTGGATCAGAAACGAGATTGGGAGCCGGCGGGTAGAACGAGTTGGCAAGGGAAGCTGGCTTACGGTCGAGCCCGCCGTGACAGACGGCGCAGTTCATGGTGTAAAGCTTCATGCCATCCTCAAAAGTTTGGTCGTTGGGGGGCAAGGGATTTGTGACGTGGGGAGCGTGCCGCTCCATGGAAGCATCGACGGCACCGTTGGCGATGCGGTGCTCAAGGTGTGGCGGGGCTACATTTGCGTTGGTGGGAAGGAATCCCAGCATGGCGATACCGAGGCCGCCAAGAACGATTACGAGAACAGCAACAATAACGCCGAGAATAAACTTGCCCATGTGTCCTCCGGGAGTGACTATTGTGTCAGAAGGAGTGGGTAGCGCGCTAGTTCGGGCCAGGTGTTGGAAGCCTCGCTTGGCTGCCTCAGGAATCAATACGCTTTTAGTCGCCGTGCTTCGCGGACCACATCGCTCACCTTGGGCAGATAGTGCTCTTCCTGTGGAGGAGAAAAGGGTATCGCCGAATCCAAGCCGGCGATGCGGACGATAGGGCCATCGAGGTCGTCGAAGGCTTCTTCATTGATGATCGCGGCAATTTCGCCCGCCAGGCCTCCGGTGCGAGAATGCTCGTGCAGAATGATCACCTTGTTCGTCTTCTTCACCGTGTGCGCAATGGCTTCGCGGTCGAGCGGAGAGACGGTGCGCAGGTCGAGGATTTCGACATCGATTCCGTCGTTTTTAAGAACCTCTGCTGCCTCTAACGCGGTATGGACCATCGCCGCATAAGTAATGATGCTCAGGTCGTGGCCTTCACGAACGATGTTCGCTTTGCCGATGGGGACGACATAATCTTCCGTGGGGACTTCGCCCTTGATGCGGCGATAAAGATATTTGTGCTCGAAGAAAATGCAGGGATTGTTGTCGCGGATGGCGGCTTTGATCAGACCCTTGGCGTCGTAAGGCGTCGCCGGGCAAATTACTTTGAGACCGGGATTGTGGACGACCCACATCTCGGGATTCTGCGAGTGGAATGGACCGCCGTGAACATATCCGCCACTAGGGCCGCGCAACACCAGCGGCGCGGGCGCACCCCAGAGATAGTGC
>JBAWBE010000594.1:0-7968 GCA_049589635.1 Terriglobales bacterium | reverse complement strand
TCTGGGACGCGCGCTGGCGGCGAATTCCAAACTGGCTGACCGTTTCAGGTGCGATCGCAGGAATCGGCACGAATACGATTCTCTTCCGTTGGCCTGGACTAAAGACGGCATTCTTTGGAATGGCACTTGGCTTGGCTCTGCTGCTGCCGTTTGTGCTGGTGCGCAGTCTCGGTGCGGGAGACTGGAAGTTGGTCGGCGCGCTTGGAGCGTGTCTCGGTCCGCGATCGTTGCTGGCTGTGCTTGTCGGCACGATTCTGGTGGCGGGGGCCATGGCACTCGGCGTCATCGTCTGGAAGGGACGGCTGAAGCAAACGCTTTTGAACATCGCGCGCTTGCTGGCTGCAGTTTTTAGTTTGCACGCGCCCGGAGCGGAGGTATCGCTCGATAACCCGGAATCCACTAAAATTCCCTTTGGCGTTGCGGTAGCAGTGGCCGTCGTGTTCTACGGAATTGCAGCAGCGATTGGGAAGGCATAACACAATTGGTAATTTGTAATTGGTAATTGAAAATCCATCTCTCAGAATTTCGGGATTCAATTACAAATTACCAATTACAAATCACCAATCTGACGATGAGAGTACCTGCTAAAAAGCTGCGAGGAACGGAAGCCGCTGAGATCGCCGAAGCAGCGCTCGTCATGCCGGTGGTATTTATTTTCCTGCTCGGAATCATCTGGTTCGGTCGCGCGTTCAATATCTATTCCACGATTACGCAAGCGGCACAGCAAGGGGTAATCGTCGCAGCGCGGTCGGGATGCGCTACTTGCGGCACAAGCTTTCCCGGCGACGTACCCGTAGCCAACGCAGTAATTTCGGTAATGCAGGCCTCCAGCTTGGATCCATCGCAAATCCCTCCCGGCACCGGCACCTTATCTCTGGGATGCACCAGTTCCAGCAATATCCAGATTTGTCGCCAGGTGGTGCTGAATTCAAGTCCGGGAAACAGCGCACCCCAGCCCTGCACGCCCGGCACAGCTCAGGTTTGTGGAACCACGGTGAGCTTTCAATATCCCTTTCAGTTTTATCTCCCATTCACCTCGCTGAATTTAAGCAAGGTAATCTTGAGCGCTCAGGCAGAGAGCCGGATGGAAAACTAATGCCAGAAATGCGGGAGAGACGGCCGGGGGCTCCGGGATTCCCCAAGCTATATCGCAGAGTGCTGGAATTTCTGTGTAGGACCGAAGGCTCGGCCATCCTCGAATTTTCGATTACCCTTCCGCTGCTCGTGGTCTTCGTCGTCGGCATTTACGACTTCAGCGGCGCATTCAACCAGCGGCAGAAGATCGAGCAAGCAGCGCAAGAAGGAGCGATCATCGCCGGCGGGCAGCCGATGACCGATATTGACACGGCCAATACGAATCCCACTTCCCTACAACCTGTTGTAACCGCAATTTTCAATTCGCTGGCTGCCAGCGGAGTGTTACCCAACAACGGGAGCAGTTGCACGCTGCCATGGCACGCTCCGGGGCAGTCGAGTCTCACCTGGACGTACACGATCACGGGATGCTCGACCGCAAATTCAGGCGATCAGCTGGTCATTGCCATCAATCGAGGCTGGTCGGCACCGGGCTCAACCACGGCTCCATCGGTTGTCGGCACGGTTGTCACCGTCACCTTCCCTTACCATTGGCGATTCAACAGCGTGATCCAGCTATTGCTTCCCGGTGCGAGCTATGCGCCCGTCACATCCCTGACAGAGTCCTCAACTGTTCACAACCAGATGTGAGAGTTGAAACCCTTCTGATGCGCTGCGTCCGCGCCAACTTCAGGCTTCGCTGACCATTAGGGAAGTTCAGGAAATCTCGCCGGCCCGATCGAAGGAACAAAACCCGGAAGCTTCGGGTCCCTACCGCCGGACGATCATCGCGTTGGGATAGTAGTGGCTGAGAATTTGCTCGAAATTGGCACCTTCTTCGGCCATCGCTTTCGCGCCCCGCTGGCAAAGCCCGATGCCATGGCCCTCGCCGGTTCCATTTACTACGAATTGATCGCCTTCTTTTCTCATCTCGAAATCATTGCTCGGAACCGCGGACCAACCCAGGCGTCGAACAACTCTCAGTCGCGCCCTTTCATCGGAACTGTGGAGTAGGGCAGCATCTTCCGTCGAGAGCCGCGTGACCCACTGCACCGGATGCTTACGGCAGTATTTGCACTCGACCGGGAAGTAGGGATAGGCAGCGGATGTAAGCCGCACTTCCGCTGGCGTATATGTTCGGCCACTACAGCTCCGGGTGTACATGGCCGCGAACGGCTGGGAATGATAGGCAAGAACCAGACCACTCGTGGCCGCAACCGCCCTGCCCGCAGGGCTCGGCGGAGCGGGCGGCTCGCGAAGAAATTGGCAATGCGTTGTGTCGCAAAAGTCGAAATCGTGATGCCGTCCGCGACTGGCGACAAAGTAAGAACGAGTTGCGATGGCTTGCGCTTTAAGGGCCTCGGGCGGCGTATCCGGGGCATTTTCTGCCGCTAGCACCGAAGCAACCGCGGTTTCCAGATCCATCGTGACAATTGCGAGTAGATTCCCGCCGGATGGATCGATCTCAAGCTGACCGTGATAGTACCGCTCAATCTTCCCCGGAATGGAGAGATTGAAATCGACTGGCTCGTTCTGGCGGCCCCTAATCGTAACTCGAGCCCCGCGCACAACCTGCTTGCCTGCCGTGACAAGAACACCGCCATTAGAGATGCGGACACCCGCCGATTCCAAACCTGAACTTCTTTCGAGGACGATTTCCTTTTCGCCCACCGTCAAAACCAGTGCGGCTCCTGCGTGTGCCCTCACCATGAGTTGGTGAGGATGAAAAAGTCCCAACACGCCGATACGTATGTAAGGCAGAGCGTTCCGGGTGGCAGAGACCTGAGCCCGAACGAGAAAGCACAAAGCGGCGCATCCAACCAGCGTCGCCGCCACTAACAGCGGACGCAATATCCGACTTCCAGAGAGTCGCACTCTAGCCAGTGCCTCTTTCGTGTGCAACTTCTATTCCTCAATCCGCCGCAAGATCTGGCCTGCGGTCTTTGCAGCTTCCGCTCCGGGAACACCGTGAACCCGGACCATCAGGAGAATCTGAGGATCATCGCTCGGAACGAGTGCTACTGCAAAGCCATCGCCGGGCGCGTGTGGAGCGTGCGTGCAAGATGCAGTGCCGGTTTTCACAAGCGCGGAAAAATACAGAGCGCGGTCAACTTCCGCGCCAGTCCCCTGCCGCGCCGACTGCGCCATCCCGGCGACAATTTCGCGCGCGCCCGGCTGATCACGCTGCCGTACCAACTCGAGGTAAGCGCGAGCCACGCCCAGCGGAGAAACCCGCCACTGTGTCCCGATACCGATGAGCGCTGCTCCATTCGCGGCATGATCCGGAGGTTCAATCCCGAACCGAACGGCTGTCGGCGAAACATCAGCCGCAGTCATATCGGAGGCGAGCATGCGGAAATACGAATTACAGGAGTAGGCGATCGCCGAGGTCAGATCCATTGCTCCGTGGCCGCTCGGACGCCAGCAACCTGTCGCCGTGCCGCGGCACATGTGGGGTGGGTACTTGAATTCATGTTGCTCACCATAAGCTAGCGCTGTAAATGGCTTGACGAGTGATCCCAAAGGAATCGGCGTTTCCGGATTGTCCCAGCGCGAAGCAAGCACCCGGCCATCTCGCGCATCGAACAACAAAAATGAAATATCGCGGCCCGAAAACTCGCGACTCAATGCCGCGGCCGCCGATTGTGCAAACAGCGTCTCGGAGTTTTGCGAGACCGCCGGAACAGCAGGGCCCGCGCGCCCGCTGCCGGGTAACAGAGCCAACAGGCCAGCAGACAGCAGTAACGCGACATATCTTACTCGGTCCATTTCATTTGGCCCATTCGTAAGTCACCGTCTGTCGCACTTTTTCCGCGTCGGCGCGCACTTCAATGTTTTCCGAGAAAATATCAGACAGGCTCGCGCCCAAGCTCGCTACGTTTCCGGAAAAGAATTGCGGCTCCCCGCTCCTGTTCTGACCATTCGCGCCGACTTCGCGTGGCCGGTCGACAAGCTTCGAGAATCGAGTGAAGTTACCGCCCTCAAGTTGATGATTGAATCCGGCAAGGAGGTCAGCGGGTTGGCGTTCGGATTTGCGGCTGAAGTTGCTTAAGATACTTTCCGTCAGCACGGCGTCGTCGCTGACTAACAGGTATTTTCCCTTCACAGAGACGAATAGCAGCAAGAGGCCGTTGAGTTCCTCATAACTGGACTTCTGCTGCCAGCCGACTCCAAGCTGGCTGGCCGTGAGACCGGAGCGCACAAAATGGGTTAGCGCGGTCTGCGTGGATGCCTGGTCCCACTCGGAATCCGCCATCAATACGACGGCGGAGCGAATCTTGACGAACACACCGGCTTTATCCAATTCGCTAGATTGCACGACGAGAGAAGCGAGAATCGGCGTCTTCTCCAGCAGTTGCTTCAGCTCGGACGAAGTGGACGATGTGGCAGCGCGTTCGCCCGGCGCTCGATCGAGTTGCGTCTCGAGATCGGAGCCGCTGCCCTGTTCACCAGAGCCTCTTTCGCCAGAACTAAGTTGGACAGACGGCGCGATCTGCGAAGGCGGCTCCGGTCCCACATGCGGCGCAAGCAACTTCGTTTCAAGGAGGCTGAAAGCCGTGTCCGCAGTGGGGCTGGCGTTGGCCACATAGAGTCCCGCACTGCTTGGAACAAGTCGGGCAAGGTCAGCCGCGGCGACTGCACCTTCTGAAGAAAGCGCCTGCTTTGGCTCCGTCCTTCTGATTAGGACGCGTTCTTCCCGATACTCCCCGCGTGAGCGGAACAGGTCGGAAAGAGCAGCCGAGTATTGCTTCAGGTTGGTGATATTTTGCTGCACCCAGTAAGTGCGAAAGTAGCCATTTGGAACAAGGTGTTCGAGATCGAGCACCATGCGGAGATCGCCGGCCGCCCCGGCTGCTGAGGTCGATTGCGTCCACCACTGTTCGTTCTCAATGGTGCGGTCCCGCCCGCCCGCCATCAACTGTAGAACTCCGGCCATGAGATCTTCGCGGGTGGCGAGCAACAGATAGTCGCCCGCAACCGCGAAGGCGACTTCGCGCTGCGATTCGGGATCGCGGCGCACGTAGAAGTCCACGCCCCCGGCATTACGCGGCTCGAACTTCGCGCGCATTTGCCATAGAGTCGTCTGCATCGATTTCGCGGACGGAAGATACGTAATGTAGAGAAATTGCAGGTTACCGATATCGTAGAGCGCCAGCGCGCTGCGTTCGCCCGCCACTTGCGGTAGCAAATTCATGTCAGGCGGAAGCCCGGCCGCGGCGGCAAATTGGTCGCCCGCTCCTTTCAATCGCAGAAAAAGACGCGAGCGCGAAAACACTTCATAGTTGTCACTCTGGAGCCACCGCTCTTTCTCAGGCGAGGAACTCCAGTCGCCGACAAGCTTAGAGAAATCCTTCGCCTCCAGATAAAGCAGCGGGCCAGCCGGAACATATTTCGAAAGGGGCGATGGAGCTGGTTCAGCCGCGCGATACGTCGCCCAGCCGACTCCGACGCAAGTGACGGCGATGGCAACGAGAATAACGAGAATGATGATACGCTTCATCGCTTTTCATCCCCTTTCGAAGTCCTGGGCTTGAGCGCATCAGCGGCGCGCGTCATGACGTTGATCTGAGGCCAAACCAATCGATCCTGCTCCAGCGCCTCATGTAGCAAGGGCTGCCGAGCCGCATTCTCGCGCTCAATTCGTAATTGCGCCTTGGCGCTTGCAACCTTTCGAAGCAGCGTTCTGCGAACTGCTAGTGCGCTCTGCAACCGGCGAGCGGTCTGATAATACGAGAGAGCGTCAGCCACACGGTTGAGGCGCGTCATGGTGTCACCAATCATCTCCGCGATTTGCGCCTGCTCCATAGGCGAGAGGTTCTGAGCCACCGCGACTGCCGGAGGACTCGACTCGTCACCGGTTTCTTCCTCCTCGCCGGAACTGACGATCCGCGCCTCTTCGTCCTGGCCATCGTCCTCGGCGTCCTCGGCGGCACGCGCGGGAACATTGCTGCTCAGGAACTGAGCCCCTAAAAGTGGTTCCATCACTCCCAGCGCAAATTCGTTTTCGCGCGCTGCCGCCACTGCCTTGAACAGCGGCACGCGACTCTCATCGCGCCGCGGAAAGTCAGCGAGGCAGTGACCGAGAAGCTGAATCCTGACTTTCGCGTCGCCGGCATTCGCGGCGGCTCGAATGCGCGCGTTGTAGAAGTAGGGCTTGTCGGCCGGTTCAGCCGGGATCGCTTTCGGATTGCGAGCAAGCAGACTGAGTTCTCCGCTGCCGAGATCGTGCATCGCACTGCCCGAAGGACCCCGTGAGAGCGCAACCGCAGCCTGTATGCGAAGCTGGTACGGGGCGCTCGACCCAGAGGCGATTGCGGCAAGCGCGTCTTGGGCCTCATCCATAGTCTGACGCGACAAAGTCTGGTGGGGCAAAGTCTGGTGGGCCAAAGTCTGACGCGGGGAACTCTGGCCCGGCGCGCTTTCGTTGCTCGCTAGACGCGCCGTGGCCAGACGCACGCGATAGGAAGTCTCCCAGGGCGCGGATTTGACAAGCTGATCGAGGAACTCCACCGCTTCCCTGTGATGTCCCGTTTTCTCCAGCAACGCGGCGGCGAGTTCAAGATTCTCAAACGGATTGCCGACTGCAACGACAAGTCGGCGCAGCAGATCGAGAGCACCCGCGGTGTCGCCGGCCGCCAGCCGAATGTCCGCAAGCCCCAGGAAGTCGGTCGCAACCAGCCGATGCTCTTCAATCTCACGCGCGAAAACAAGTTCGAGAATCTCGCGCGCGGACCCCTTGTCGCCGGCGTCGGACAACTGCCGGGCCGCAACGCGCAGAATCTCAGCCGCGGGCGTGCTCTGGGGTTCCGCGCGATAAGCGGTCAGAGTAGAATCCAGCGTTCCCAACTGGGCCGCGATCCGCAACTCCAGCGGAACCAGCCTCGCCGTATACGCATCGCGGGTTCCCTTCGGGAGCGCCGCAATGGCGTGAGCCGCGGCCGCGTATTGTTTCGTGCGGATCAGGTAGCGAATCCACTTCACTTGCCAGGAAACAAGATCGCGTTCCGCGGATTCACGCTCGTATCCGTCAAGCTTGCCAACACCTTCCTGCTTGGATTCCAGAACTCGCCGATAAATCGCGGCGCGCTGCGCAAGCGGAATCCACGTGGCATCGGCTACATCGGCGAGCACGCTGGTAGGATCCGTCGCGGCAGACGAGACATCTAGCAACCACCCCGTCGCGGAACTGGGGTCACCAATGGCCGCATAAACCGGCAGCAGCATGGCATTAGACAGCCAGGTACCGTTGTGCCGCAGATATGTGCGTACGATCGCATCCGCATCCGGCTTCAGCTCTGCAAACAAATGGCGCGTGCGCAGTTGATCGCAAGTACGCCCGAAGTCTCTCCAGAAACTTTCCGGCAGATGCGAACTGTTGAATTGCCTGGAGAGCACAGCAAACGCCTGCTTCCACTGCGCAAGCGCCGCCGCCCGATCACCTTGCTTGTAGTACGCGATCGCCAGACTGTCATATACGTCGGCTCGATTGGGAGAAAGCTCGAGTGTGTGCTCATAATCTGCGATGGCTTGTTTCGTCTGATTCGAATTGGCGTAGTAGTCGGCCAGCGTCAGGTATCCCGAGGCGCTTGCCGGACTTTCTTCCAGAACGGCTGGGAGAAAATCATCCGCATCACCCAGCTTCTCCCTCCCGAGATATTCTCCGTAACGCGAACCATAGTAAAACCATGTTTTGCCGGCGAGCTGCTCGCTGCGACCAACGGGCTTGGCAATACGCACTCCGATCGGATCGTCGCCGAGCGCGGCCAGGAACGCGTTGTTTACGTCCGCTGTCGGCTCGGAGAAATAGAGCCCGACAAGCGCGTTGTACGCGCGGTTCCAGACCGCTGGCCGGGTGTGGCCCCGCATCTGTACCACAGAATGCGCAATCTGAGC
>JBAWBE010000593.1:0-1518 GCA_049589635.1 Terriglobales bacterium | reverse complement strand
GTCATCAAGGAGTCGAAGACCGGATCACGTGAGATTTCCCCCGTGTTCCCGTGGTTGAGAGCCTTTGTCCCTCGCTACCGCAAAGCCGCGTCGAGGGCGTTCTTCCAGCGTCGATTGTCGATCGTCCAGTACACGCGCGTTTTCCGGCCCGCCAATACCGGCGCCCACGTCGCCTTGTTCCGATCGTCGTCAGCTACGTTCAGTCGGTCGACAACGGTCATGCCACGCGTCAGTTCACTGTCAGTCTCCACGTCCGCATAATGGTCGCCGAAGTCGCCACTGATAGTAGGATCAAGCGCCAGCGCCATAGCCACCGGATCGGGCAAACAGATTCCGTCCTCGCCCGTCTGCACCTTCAACGCGTGCCGGGCATGGCTGTTGCACTCAATGGCAAAGTTCGCGCGCGGAGTATTAAAAGCCAAAATGCGCGCGATATCTTTGTCGTCGAGAATCGCACCGCCGCGGCACAGATGCCATCCCACGAGTTCAATGGGCAATCCACTGCGCATGACCATGCGCGCCGCTTCGGGATCGACATAGATGTTGTATTCCGCGGCAGGCGTAATGTTGCCCTCGCAGCATGGAGCTCCGCCCATGATTACGCACCGGCTAACCAGTTGCGCGATTGCGGGCCTCTTCGCCAATGCCAGCGCAACGTTTGTGAGCGGCCCAAGCGTGACCAGCACTATGCCGGGATTCGCTTCAATAGTCGCGATGATGGCATCAACCGCGTGCGTGGCTTCGGGAGCCTGACGAGCGGCTGGATAGTTATGATCGCCGAGTCCATCGCGGCCGTGGAACCAGGTCGCATTCTGGTACGTCCGAAGAAGCGGCTTCGCTGCTCCCGCATAAACCGGAACTCTGTCGCGCAAACTCTCCGCGCACAGTTCCACAGTGTAGAGAGCATTACGAGTCGACTGTTCAACCGGAACATTCCCAGCGACCGTGGTAATCGCGGCCACGCGAACCCCCGGCGCGCGCAGCGCCATAATCAGGGCAACGGCGTCATCGGAAGCAGTATCGGTGTCGATCAGGAAGGTGCGTTTCACGCCGATAGCATAGCAGCAGGGACGGGCGGAGCTGCCCACCCCTGCACGAACCGACGAATCTAGTGCTTGAAGGCAATATTCAACCCGGTTGAGATTTGCAGATCGTTCCTCTCAATCCGTGGTACCGCAATCGGGGGATTGCTGACGAACACGTCAGACACGGAATTCTGCCATCCCAGCCACTTGTTGATTTTGGTGACCGTGCCAAAGTTGAATGTGAAGCGGTATTGCGACGTATCGCTCAAATCCGGATAGAGAGTGAAAGCCTGCGTGACCACCGTGCTCTTGCCGAGTTTATAGTTGAACGCATCGCCTAGTGTCAGAGCGCCCAAACTTTGCGAATACGAATAGGTAGCCGGCGGCGGATTGGGGCTCGCAACATCGGCGTAGCTCTCATGCGTGTAATTGGCGCCGACGAGCACATCAAGAGTGGCTTTCGCGCTCTTGATCGCATGCAATCCCACACCGC
>JBAWBE010000592.1:0-4226 GCA_049589635.1 Terriglobales bacterium | reverse complement strand
AATCCGATGACCTTCGCCATCCTGCATCTCAAGGGGCGCGCCTTGCGCAAAAGTCTTCGCGTAATAGGCTTCGGGAAAAAGAAAACGGCGACCGTCGCGGAAATCAAGAGTCCAACCGTTGCCGTTCCAAGCCATCTGCGCCCCGTAAAACTCAGATGACGTATCAGTGTGTCGGAAGACTGCATCAGCATAGCCTGTGCCCTTGGAAACGCGAGGAAAGTGAATTTGTCGAAAATCCTCCAGGACCAAGTCCATATAGGTGTATGGAAATCTGGTCATAGTGGGGCAGATGTCGTAGGGGTGATTTGCCCCAGCGCCGAATTCTCTCTCTCCTTTGTCATAATCCCAACCCCGATACGTTCGCGTCAGAGCCAAGGGCATGACGTCAGAGACGAAGAGATCAGTCTGACGCAGAACGAACATTCCCAAGTGCAAGTCGACTTGAAATTCATTGATTGGTGAGTCGTGACGAATCGTCGGTTTGATCAGCAGAATGGAACTCTTGAACTCGGCGCGGTCCGAGTCAGAGTCGACCGGGGATATTGTCAGGAAAAGGTAGGAGCCGTTCCATGCTGGAGCCGAACCGGTGAACGGTAGCAACTCCACCATTACCTTGCGAGGATTCGGCTTCCAAACCAACAAGAGGGCGGAACACGATAACAGCAAAAGGGCAAGGCCCCACTTCAACGCGGTCGGGTGCGAGAAGTATGGTCGTCTCACTTCTCGATGATAATCGGAGGAAGCAGAATGCGGATCAACTCCTCCCGATCGACCAGTTGGCGAAACCGGGCGACTGCACTCACAAAGCAGCCCCGGCGCTCAATCCCGCGCCATTTCGCCGCCGTTCTCGGCACCGCCATGATGGTGGCTATGGTTGCGACCACCTTCTCTCGGCCGTCGCTGATGGCAAAGGCATCCGCTGTACAGACTGTCAGCGTCCGTCCCGCTCTCTTCACTTGCGCTCGGGCCGCGAACATCTCGCCGGCAGCGGGTGCCAGGAGATTCACCTTGAATTCCACCGTGAGGACATCCTTATCGTCTGCGGCCACGGTTAACGCGGCATAACCGCAAGCAGAATCGAGCACCGCCGTGATCGCACCCGCGTGCAGGTAGCCGTTCTGTTGCGTAAGATTGGGCGAAAATGGCAGGCGAATCTCCACCCCGCCTTGCACCACTGCCGTAAGCTCGGCTCCCAAAGTGGACATGAAGGCCTGCCTGGAAAAACTCTGCCGGACGCGTTCCTCGTGGGTCACGTATCTCCTATACGGGCCGGACGTTGGCGCGTGATCAATAGCCGCTTTTTCGCGACTTGTTCCGGTGAAGCGACACTTTGGGGCGGGGTTTGAAACCGAGTCCACTCAGTCACGGTATTGCAATCATAAATGCTTTCGGAGATGAGATTCGGAATCTGAAACGTGACTGCTGAAATCGGCGCTCACAGTTCACAATGGTGTCGACGAGCGCAATGTGGATTCTTCGCCAATTGAAAATTGTTTAGAGTTACCGGCCCCTTGCACCCGGCTATAATCTTTGCCGTGCCATGCAAACAATTCGATACCAGCGTCACTTCCTGACCTTGATCCCGGCGGCGGTATTGTTGTGGCTGGTCATGAGGGCTGGTGGCTTTTTCCTCTTCTTTGGTGCGATGGGCGCTCTTCACGCAACCTCGCTGGTCATGTCGCTGCGAGACAGAAGTGCCGTCACGCTGGGAAAGGCAGTCATTTTCGTAACGCTCGTTGCAGCCGTGAGCATGCTGGCCCTCTTTTCTCCCTACCTGTTTCCGCTACGGAGCGTGCTCGGGGAATCGCTGAGGCCTTTCATGGGTCTCTCGGTTGCCTCAGCCTTGGGCGCCTCGGGATACTGGCTCTTGTTGCGATGGTTCTGGCTCAAGTCACGTAGATTTGTGAACTTGATCACAACCGTTGCTCTCTGCTCTGCGGCAACTGTGGCGTGCTGGCTGAGCGCGGCACGGATGACGTCTTCCGCTGTGGACATCGCCGACCTCGTGCCCACATTAGGGTGGTGGGCTGCATTCTCGTTTTCGCTATATTGCGGAGATATGCGATGGCGAACGAGGCGTTTAGAGTCACAGTCCAGTTAATCACGGGACGCTCGCCGCCTAATCTATTCTGCTGCGGCCACTTCTTCACTTCGCGTCAATCTTCAAATCGATATAAACCTGCGTCCGATTATCAAACTGGCTGACCGTCTTAGTATGGCTTCTGCGCTTGTCGAACTGCGCATAGACCTCATAATCAATAGTCGGCTGGAGCGCCGGGAAGCGAAACGTGCCCTCGGGGCCGACGATGTAGGTCTTCACCGAGTGGTCGTGCGTATTGGTCAGGTAAACGACCGCATTCGCCAACGGACCGTCGCCGCCATCGATCACTTTGCCGGTGAGCAGGCGGGTCTTGTCTTCCTTCTTCGGCTCGCGTCCAAAGAGCTGCGGCGCGGCCACCACGGGCGCCGGCAGCAAAACGGCAAACACCAGCCCGAGCAAGCCCACCGCAAGCAGTGCTTTTGCCTTCTTCATAGGTATATTGTGACGGTTCTCGCGCTCAAAGGCTACTGCCGATTCGATGCTACTCCCAAGCGACGCTACTGCCAGGCGAGGTGCAGACTCATATCCTGGCGCTCGTCGCCGTCGATGTGGACCTTTACTTCCTCGCCGGGCCGCAGGCGCCTTCCATTATCGAGCTTATAGCCTTTGACGTCGGCCCAGACGACGTAATCGGCTGGTCCTGGAGGCACGCGCTGGGCAAACTCCCCCGCGTGGTTCGAGTAGAGCTCCCATCGGGCCTTATTTTCTTTGTCACTGGCGCGCCGAATCTTCACCTTCACGGCATAAAGCTGATGGCCCTCGGTATCGAAGACAGTGCCATAGATCAGCGCGTAGTCCTTGCCTTTGCCGGGATCTGAACCCCGCGCTATGGTTGCAGAGAGCAAAGCTCCTACCATCAGGGCACCGAGAGCTACCCGCACAACCAAGCTCCGCAGCCCGATGCTCGGCGATCCGATACTGGAACGCCCGCTCAGTCGTCGTCCTCGTCTTCGTCGACTTTTTTTACGGTATCTTCTTCGTCATCATCGTCATCTTCGACTTCGTCTTCGCCGACCTTTTTGAGTTCGACAGGATTCACAGTGATCACCTCGAAGTCCGAACCGCACTCCGGGCACGAGACCACCGCTCCTTCATCGACCTCATCTTCTTCGATGTCGAGATCGGTCTCGCATTCAGGACAGTACACCATTCGTTGCCTCCAGTTTCGTATCCCCCTGTTATATTTAGTTTCTTCGCGAGGAAAAGGTCAAGTGGCAGATCGAGAAAATTCCCGAGAAAATTCTAAAATAGGTAGAACGGGGTACGAGATGGTTCGATGCAGGCTCGTCGACAGGCGATTCAAGCGCCTTGCCAGGACGGCATTTGTCGTTTTCATGCTGTTATCCTGCTCGATCTTGATCGGCGCACAGCAGCCGGCTGCGCCCGCTTCCGGCGAGGCGGTTGATGCGTCAGGCGTCGACCAGCATATCGTCGATCCGCATATCGTCGACCCGCATATCAGCGAGGCCATCAACCAGGTATCGGCAGATCGCATCCGGCAGACCATCGAAAAACTGGTCAGCTTCGGCAACCGGTCGACGATTTCGCCGCAGGATGAAGATACTGTCAAGGCAGGCAAAGGAGTGGCTGCGGCGCGCGATTGGATCAAGTCCGAATTCGAGCGTTATTCGAAAGATTGCGGCGGCTGCCTCGAGGTCAAGACCGACGCCTTCATCGAACAGCCCCAGGAGCGCATCAAGAGTCCGACACAAATCACCAATGTTTATGCGGTCTTGCGCGGCTCCGATCCGGCCCAAGCCAGTCGAATCGTGCTCGTCACCGGCCACTATGACTCGCGCAACAGCGACACCTTCAACGGCACCGATCCGGCCCCCGGCGCGAACGACGATGGCAGTGGCACCGCCGTCAGCCTGGAATGCGCGCGAGTTTTGAGCAAATACAAATTTCCGGCCACAATCATTTTCTTGACGGTCGCAGGCGAAGAGCAGGGACTGGACGGCAGTAAGCATTTTGCGCAAATGGCGAAGCAGCAGGCATGGAAAATCGAAGCCGCCCTGAATAATGACATTGTGGGCGGAGACCGCAATCCACGGCAGGATTCGAGCGTTGTGCGGGTGTTTTCCGAAGGCATTCCGAATGCGGCCACGGACGCGGAGATCAAGCG
>JBAWBE010000591.1:0-13204 GCA_049589635.1 Terriglobales bacterium | reverse complement strand
CGTCTGGTTGGCTGCTTCCAGGTCAGTATCGTTCTGGGCATTCTGCTGGCTTACTTGTCGAACTTCCTGATTGTGCGAATGAATGTGGGAGCGTTGGAATGGCGTTGGATGTTGGGAGTTGCCGGTGTGCCGGCTCTGTTCTTTTTATTGATGTTGTTTTTCATTCCGCGCAGCCCGCGGTGGTTGGCGCTGAAGAATAGGACGCAAGAAGCGCTCGAGGTTCTGCGGCTCACCGGCAACAAAAATCCCGAGCAGGAGCTGAACTCGATCACGGCATCGATTCATCTGGAGCGCAGTTCCGTAACGGAGTCGATTCTAAAGCGGAAATATGCCCTGCCAATCCTTTTGGCCGTTACTGCGGGAGCCTTCAATCAGCTGACCGGCATCAACGCGTGCCTGTACTACCTGAATGACATTTTTGCGGCAGCCGGAGCGAGCAAGTATTCGGCCGGCATGCAGTCGGTGACCATCGGATTCACGAACCTGATCTTCACGTTGATTGCGATGACCATGATCGACAAGTTTGGCCGTAAGAAGCTTCTGCTCACCGGAACCGCGGGAGTCTGCATCTTCCTAGCCGCCATCGGAGAAATGTTCCGCACCGGCACGCACCAGTCATGGCTGGTATGGATGGTCATGGCGTTCATGGGTTTCTTCGCCATCTCTCAAGGCGCCGTAATCTGGGTCTACATGAGTGAAGTGTTCCCAACGCGCGTTCGCGCCAAGGGGCAGGCGATCGGCACATCGACACTGTGGGTCATGAATGCACTGATATCTGCGATATTCCCAGTGCTAGCGAAGAAATCGAGTGCAACGCCGTTCTTCTTCTTCGCGGCCATGATGCTGATTGACTTTATTCTGGTTGCGGCCATCTATCCTGAAACCAAAGGCGTGTCACTGGAGCAACTGGAGCAGAAGCTAGGCGTCGCTGACTGAATCAGACCTACATCTCGAAATTAGGCCAAAGCGATGCGGCCCGCGCTGGTTCCGAAACCCATTGAACGCTTTCGGGATCGTCGCTGAATTGCTGATAGATAGGTGTCGACGGATCCAAGCCTAGTTCGGGATAGGCGCGCGGGTTTCGAATCGAAAGCTCGCCGACTCGATAAGAAGGATTCGGCTCCCAGTGAATCTTCTGCTGACCGTCCAGGGTTTGACGAGCGAGGATCGGGAACCACGCCAGACCATGGTGTGCACGGATCGCGTCATAGACAAATCCGTACTGCCGATCACACCAAGCCCCAAACATCATGCGGGTCTTAGAATCGGCATTGATAACGGCATGCGCCCAGCCTGGCGGTACGACGATCTTGTCACCTGGCCCGGCCGTTATGGCGAAGCAGCGTCCAGGATCGTCGTCGGTACTTTCCTGCGCATAGATGATCGCGCGCCCTTCCCATATTTCGAATAATTCCGGAGTGGACCATCCGCAATGAGGCGCCACCGCATGAATATGCCCCTGACTGCGGACTGGCTCTTCTCCCAGTTGGCCCGCGGCATAAACGACAACGCCAAATAAAAGCATGCGCCGCGCGAGTTCGTCTTTATGTTCACGACGGCCGACATCCATCACGATCGAGTACACCGGGTCGGGACCGTCACAGTTGGAATCTCTTAAACTACCGCGAATTTGATCAAGACGCCGGAGTTCCGGCTGCGGCCCGAACACGCCCTGGTCGTAGCTAAATGCGAGATCGTCGGCGTGACTGTGCACACCCAACTTTGGATCGAATTTACGATCAACCTTGAACGACGACTTCTGACTATCGCGACTCACGCATTCCATCCTGGGCTTTCACGAGGATTGGGGCGCCCTGTTCTTCAATGATCCGCGCCCCGAATCCTCGTCCCCCCCCAACCTCATAATCGTGCCCCGCATCGCTAGGCCAGCAGGCCGTAACGCGAATTGGCTGGTCTCCCGTATTCACGATGCGGTGAGCAACTTCGCCTGCGATGTAATGCAGACTGCCGGGCGTCATATCTTCAGACCATGTATGCCCGGTGCGATCCATGAGCAGAAGTTTGCCGCTCCCCGCGACGGTGCCATAGAATTCGGCACGGTTGCGGATCACGTGCCAGTGTCCGCGTGTCATGAAATACTCGTTGCCAACCCGGCCAGGTTGAATTTCGGTGAGCCCCCAGAACAAGCCGCCCTCCGTGCCCGCTGGGACCGGTTCCCACCACCAGACTCGATACACTATTGTTTCGGGATCGAGTTGCTGCCAGGCTTGATGGTCGCGAAAGATTCCGATCAGTTGACCGAGTTTCTTTTCCGATCGCTGGAGCCCAGGGGTTTGCAAGGCGCCGTCGGCCCAGTTTACGAAGGCAGGGGCAGGATTCACAATGGCAATAGGCTAATGGGAATAGCCTCTCGAATGCAAACAAAAAGAACATTTTTGTGATCATTATCCGCCAAAAGCGAATAATATTACGTTGTTTGATAGCTCGAAGTGACTATTTTGATATGACTGATTCGATATGACTAGACCAGCCATCGGAATTGATTTGGGCGGCAGCCATGCCACCATCGCGCTCGTAAAGGACGACGGGATTCTTGCCTCTCGCCGCGTCTCCCTCGATTCGGCCCAGCCGCTCCGGCCCGCGCTCGACGTCTTTGCGGAGGCGATTCGCAAACTACTGGCTGAGCTACAAATCGACGTCACCCAGTGTGAAGGCCTGGCGCTTGGATTCTGCGGCATCGCCGATGCGCGGATCGGCCGAGTCGTCTCGACCAACAAGAAATACGAAGACGCACCGTCCATCGATTTCGATGCGTGGTGCAGGCAGGAGTTCGGTCTGCGTTTTGGAATCGAGAACGACGCCCGCATGGCACTGCTCGGCGAACGTCACACCGGGGCCGCGCGAGGTTGCGACAATGTGGTAATGATCACGCTGGGTACAGGGATCGGTGGTGCGGCGATGATCGAGGGCAAACTGCTCCGCGGAAAGCACGCGCAAGCCGGGTGTCTGGGTGGTCACTTGCCGGCAAAGGTCGGCGGCCGTCCCTGCACGTGCGGCGCGATCGGATGCCTCGAGGCCGAAGCTTCAGGTTGGTCGCTACCTTTCCTGGCGAGCGAGTGGCCGGGTTTCTCGGCAAGCAAGTTGGCGGGTCAGGACAATATTGACTTCAAAATACTCTTTGAACTGGCTGACGCGGGGGACCGCGTTGCGGTCGAGGTCCTTGACTACTGTCTGAAGGTTTGGGCAACCGGAGCAGTGGGATTGATTCACGCCTACGATCCAGAGCGGATCGTGATCGGGGGCGGCGTGATGCGCAGTGCTGGCATCATCGTTCCTTATGTTCAAGCATATGTGAGAGAACATGCGTGGACGCCGTGGGGGAAGGTCGAGATCGTCGCCGCCCAACTCGGAAACGACGCTGGACTATTTGGCGCGATCCCTCTGCTTACTGGAAACGTATAGACACGTATGGCGAAACAATTCCCCAACGCCCAGCTTTCGCGTCCGATCCCGGGAAATGAAAGTCTGCGCTTTTTGAATTTTCGCGGTGAGGCCCTGGGATCTCGCGGCGACGTCTTGTTATTCAGCCCCCCGGGAATGGAATCGTTGCAGCGCGTACCGCTGTTGCTCCTCTTGCATGGCGTCTACGGATGCCAGTGGAACTGGTGGCTCAATGGCGGCATCGACGCGATTGCGATGGGAATGTTGGGGGACGGGACGACCGTTCCGATGATGATTGCCATGCCGTCGGATGGACTCTGGGGCGACGGCAGCGGGTATGTTCCCCATGCGCATGCCGACTATGAAAAGTGGATTGTCGATGACATTCCACGCTGCCTGCGTGAGTTGTTTCCGCAATTGCATCCGCAAAAATTTCTTCTCGCGGGGCTCTCGATGGGAGGCTACGGAGCTTTACGCTTAGGCATGAAATACGCATCGCGAGTGCAGGGAATTTCCGCGCATTCCTCGATCACCAAGGTCGAGCAATTGTCGGAGTTCATTCCGTTCCCGGCAAATGTATTTCAGTATGCGGGGGATGTCGACACCGACTTGCTGCACTGGGCGGAGGTGAATCATGACACGCTTCCGCCGATCCGCTTCGATTGCGGGACCGAGGATTCACTCCTCGATCCGAATCGTGCTTTGCACAGGGCACTCACCGAATTGCGCGTGCCGCATGTCTATGAAGAGTTTCCCGGCGGCCACGACTGGCCATATTGGATAGAACATGTCCGGCGCACTCTCGCCTTCTGCAAACGCGTTCTCGCAGAATAACTATTTCGTCGCAGCGTTCATTGCCACATCCGGCATGGGCATGCGGACAACCTGCGGGAAGTAAATGTTCGTCTCGGCCGGCAGCTTTTTGGGCTTCATCGTGTTGCACACGTAGGTGAACAGCAATTCGCCCGGTTGCTCGAACTCGGGGTGCTCCTTGCCCGCGTAGCAGAAAGTGTCGGCATCGTATTTCGGGTCGCTCTTCTGCAAAATCGGGATGCGATAGATCACTTCGCCATCTGTCCACGGGCCGATCAAACTCGGCGCGGTCCGAAGGATCACTTTGTCGGAAAAGATCTGAGGGTCGACCATCACAGCGATCCACTTCTTGAGCTCCGGGTGATAACGCACCGACATCTCCGAAGCCCCGGTCTTCATGATAACTTTTGCCTTGGCTGGCTCAATCCCGTCGTGCCACTTGTCGTCGCTGCCGAGGTATTGCAGGTTTTTCCTTGGGTCACCTAGACCTTGCAACGGAATTCGCGTGAGGATCTGCGGCCGGCCTCCCACCTCGTATAGCGTGTAGATGTAAAGATAGTCGTCCTCGATCAACGCGGAAGCCGAAGGATTCGCATGCACACTTTCCGCCACCAGGGGAAAGTATGTAACCTTCGCCTTCTGGAGATCGTCCAGCCCAGTGACGCGTGCTAGATCAGTTCCGCAGATCTCGAAGCCGAGCGCAAAAGCGTTTGAGTTCGGCACATTGCGCACGCACACCAACGTGATCCAGAGTTCGCGGTTATGTTCGACTCCATCGAGCGCCCAATAGTAGGTACCGTTGTTCTGCTGCGGTTTGAAAAAGCTGTCCGGGTTGCCCTTGGTGTCTTTTTTGATCGTGTAGTCGATCTTCCATTTGCCATCCTTGCAGGTCGAAATGCCGATCGTGTTGTGGACCATGCGAGGCTCTTCGCCGGTGACGAGGCGTTCATCGCCATAGAGGGTGTCGCCAAAGATCCAGGCCACGCGGCCATCGTGTAGTGGAATTGAATATGCCGCGTCGGCTCCCTGCCACTGCTCTTGAAAAGGAAATGAGGGGACACAATTAAAGTGCGTGTTTTCGGCGAGCATGACCCCCGCGGAAAGAAGGAAAAAGACACAGATGACTGAAGTGCAATGCCAGAGTTGTCTCATAAGCTGCTCCAAGAATCTTTGGTTGGACTGCTGAAGATCTTTATTGATCATCGCTTTTTTGATCGTCGTTTTATCGATCACCGCTTTCGCCGACGAGATTTCATGTCGCTGCGTTTGAGCCGGCCGTCGCTGCCCAACCCGGCTCTGGTCAACGAGGCGGCATGTTCGCGAAGCAATGTCTCGGCATAATCCAGATCGTCCAGCACCGCTTTGCGGGCCTGCACTGGCTTGTGATCGCGAATATAAGCGAACACGCGTTCATGCCGCTGACAATGCCGATCCCAATCATCGATAAACGGTAACACTGCCTTTCGAGCCTCCGACGTTGCGTGGTACAGCATACGCATCGTGGCCTGTATGGCGGCGTTGCCCGACGCCTGAGCGAACGCATCGTGAAACTGAATGTCAAACGCAAGAAACAACTCAGGATTCCCGCGGGCCTCCGCCAACCCATCCAGTGCGGCTCGCAGGCTATCAATGTCGGTTCGAGTGGAGCGTTTGGCCGCTAGAGCGGCTGCATTGGGCTCGATGATTTTCCGCAGTTCGTAGATTTCGAGGTGCTTCACTTCATCGAGCAAGATCATCCACTGGAAGTGCTGGTTCAGCGCTTGGCTCAAAGAAGACTGAATATAGGTCCCGTCTCCCGCCCGGGATTTGATGAGGCCGAGATACATCAGACCCTTCAGCGCTTCACGAAGCGAGCCGCGGCTGACGCGCAGCATCTGCGCGAGATCGGGCTCCGGGGGCAATCGATCTCCCGCCTTCAGATCGCCGCTGCGCACGAGCTGCTCAATCCTGCGCGCGACCATACTCATTACGGTCTCGCGATGAATCGGCTCAAGCTGATCAGCGGTGATTGCGATATCGCGGTATGACGCCATTTGCTTGACCCGGAATCAAAATCACTATATATGTTCAAATGTCAGACAAACAAGTGGAGCTGGGATTTTCTTCGATACGGTTCGGTATGCAGCCCCAAATTTCATTGCAGAAATTCGAAGTCTTTGCGGAGGGGCTCGACCATCCCGAAGGCCTGGCATTCGATGCCGACGGGAACCTCTGGGCAGGCGGCGAACTCGGCCAGATCTACAAAATCAATCAAAAAGGCAAAGTCCGAACCGTAGCTACTCTCGGAGGCTTCAACCTCGGGCTTACTTTTTCCGCGCGCCAGGAACTGTTCGTTTGCAATTTCAAACTGGGCGCACTGATACAGTTGGACCGCTCGGGCAAAACGATTCGTTCCTGGGAAAGAGCCGGACGATATCGCCTTCGTACTCCAAATTTTTCCGTGTTCGATCGCGCGAGAAACCTCTACTTCAGCGATTCCGGCGAGTTCAAGAAAGATGACGGCTTTCTCTTTGTCCTGAGACCGAACGGCAAGATCGAACAACTGCTCGACCGCCTGTCGTTTCCAAATGGGCTGTCGCTAAGCGCGGACGACCGTACTCTGTACGTCGTGCAGAGCACAAAAAACAATGTGCTCGCGGTGCCAATTCTGGAAACGGGAGCGATCGGAAAACCACGTATTTACGCCGCTGGCTTAAATAATGTGCCGGATGGCGCAGCGCTCGACCGAGAGGGCAACCTGTACGTGACTTGTTACGCCTCTCATAACGTCTACCGCGTGACGTCGGATGGGAAAGTTTCGCTGTTCGTGTGGGATCCGGAAGGGACGATGCTTGCGAGCCCGACGAATGCAGCGTTTGGCGGCCCAAATTTCGACGAAATGTATTTTGCCAACCTGAGCCGATGGCACATTTGTCGCGCGCGGGTAGGTATTCGCGGACAGTTGCTCGCGAACCAGCGCTAGCCGCACCGAGACGCGATATTGGAGACAACATGAAGATTACGGACATTCGCTGGACTCCAGCTTTCATCCCGATCGAAGCGCCCCTCCGTTACTCGATCGGATCCCATCCTGGATTTTCGCGCATCGTCATCGAAGTCGAAACCGACGAAGGCATCACCGGCCTTGGCGAGTGTTACAGCGGCGCCAGCCGCGCCGGTCAGCTCGCAGAGTTGAAACCGCAGCTGATCGGTGAAGATCCCATGAACCTGGAACGAATTCGCTGGAAGGTGGCGGCGCCAAGCTCAGAAAAACTTTTCGGTTTCGTCCTTGGTTTTGCCGGACTCGAATTTGCAATCCTCGATATTCAAGGAAAGGCGTTGAAGCGTTCGGTTTGCGATCTGCTGGGAGGTCGCATTCGAAACGAGGTTCCGTTCGCGGCCTATCTTTTTTATCGCTATGCGAATGACGACGGTATTGGCGAAGTATCGAACATCGAACAGATGGTCGACTTCGCGAAAGCAGTCATCAATAAGCATGGATTCAAGACGTTAAAGTACAAGAACGGCGTTCTTCCTCCGGATGAAGAAGTCGATACATTCATCGCGCTGCGTCGGGCATTCCCGAAACATCGCATCCGGCTCGACCCGAATGCGGTCTGGACCGTGACCACGGCCATCGACGTTGCCCGGCGCCTGCACGACTTCAATATGGAATACCTTGAAGATCCGGTGTGGGGAATGCGCGCCATGAAGCGCGTCAACGCAAAGGCGCCGTGGGTGACTCTGGCTTCAAATATGTCGGTGTTCGCCTTCGAGGATCTTGCGCCGGCGATCATGGCGGATGTGCTGGATGTGGTGCTGCTGGACCCGCACTGGTACGGAGGCATTCATCGCGCCAAGCTCGCAGGCCAGATTTGCGAAGCGATGGGCGTGGACGCAGGCATGCACAGTGGCGCGGAATTTGGAATCTCGCAAGCTGCCATGCTTCACCTCGCCGCTTGTCTTCCGAATCTCGTGCTCGCCCCCGACTCGCATTATCACCACCTCACCGACGACATCATTATTGGCGGCAAGATGCAATATAAGAATGGCGCGATGGCGGTGCCCACGGGGCCGGGGCTCGGGGTGGAACTCGACCGCGACAAGCTTGCCCGCTATCACGAACTCTCCAAGCAGCATGAGATGGGAGCCTGGACGGACGATCCGCGTCGGCGGGGCACAATCATTACGCAGCCGAAATGGTAACCACGAATAAAATTCGCCGAGTAATCACGCTTCGCAAAATAACGACCGCTCTCTTTATGGCGGGTGCGCTGACTGCTGCCGCGCACGCGACCGAAAAAATGGTTTGGAAGATCGGGACCTTCGACGGATCTTCGGGCGAATTCAGGAGTCAAGACATCAACTATGCCGACCCCAAGAGCGACCCCGTGTTCGTGGTCGGCCAGAGCAGCGATAAAGATTGGTATCGCTTTCAGCCTGGACCTGCCAACGGGATCGCAGGTGGACGCCTGCATCCGTTTGCGTTGAAATTCGCGCTGAACGAAGCTCCGCGTGGCGTTTATCGGCTGAAACTCGCCATCCTCTATGAAACCCCGCGTCTGTCGTTCTTAAAGCTGGAGGTTAACGGACACGCCGGGTTTTTCTACTTCCATCCCAAACTCGATTTTCGAGCCGGCGATTGGGAAGGGACATTTGTTCCCCAGACCTCCGTCGACGAAAAAACAATTTCGATTCCCGCCACCTGGCTTCGGAAGGGAGAGAACGCGTTCGTTCTCACCGCTATGGACGATCCGGCGACGCCACAAAACTCCCTTGGCGCAATTGCGCCTGGGCACACCGGCTTGATCTACGACGCACTCGAATTGGTTCAGGATGATGCCGAACAATACAACGCAAATGCCTTCACCGCTCAAATTGAGCCAACCATCTTTTATCGCGAAGCTAAAGCGGGGATGGTGGAAGTGGTGGATGTTTTCATAAGTGCCTCCAGTCTTTCCAAGAACGACAATGTAGAACTTCGCGTTGCCGGACATTCCTTCAGCAAGCCATTCCTGACGACCAACGAATTCGGCGAGGCGCGGCTCAGGTTTGAAGTGCCGGAATGGACGGGCGCCGCCGAAGCCACGGTGCACATCGGGGAATTCTCGACCTCGGCAACAATAGAGCCGTCGAAAAAATGGACGATTGCACTCATACCACACGAGCATCTCGATGTTGGGTTCACTGATTACCCTGCAAAAGTCGCCGAGCTTCATTCCCAATCCGTCGATCAAGCAATGGTCCTGATCAAGAAAACGCCGGATTTCCGTTGGACTCTCGATGGCAGCTGGGTAGCCGATCAATATCTGAATGGACGCAGCGCGGAGGCGCGGGAACAGTTTTTCGAACATGTCCGCGACGGCAGTATCGTCATTCCGCCGGAGTTCGCCAATCAACATACCGGGAACGCATCGTGGGAAGCTCTCGCGCACTCTCTTTACGGCCAGCACAAACTCGCGCGCGAATACAAATTACCGATTGCCGATGCCGCGCAAATCGTGGATGTCCCGGCGTACACGTGGGGTTACGCTTCGCTTCTGCATGACGCGGGCATCAAGTATTTCGTAGCAGCCAGCAACAGTTGGCGAGCTCCCGTGATGCTGCTTGGGCGATGGAACGAGAAATCTCCCTTCTACTGGGAGGGCCCCGATGGTGGCCGCGTCCTCATGTGGTATTCGCGTGCCTACCTGCAGGCCCACACGCTGTTTGGAGGTCCATGGCGAATGGAGGCTATCCGCGATTCATTGCCAGTTTTTCTCCAGGCATACACGCGTCCGGACTATACGGCCAGTACGGTGATCATCTTCGGCACACAACTTGAGAACACGCCGCTCGCGCCCGAGCAGAGTGAAATCGTCGCAAGTTTCAGTCACGAATATGCGTGGCCCAGGTTTGAATTTTCTACCGTCCATTCCGCGATGCAACGGATCGAGCACGAGTGGAAAGGTGAGTTTCCCGTGATCCGAGGCGACTTCGGTCCTTATTGGGAGGATGGATACGGATCCGATGCTGCGCACACCGCCATTCACCGGGAAAACCAGCATCGCATCGCAACCGCCGAGATCATGGGCGCCGCTGTTTCCTCGATCGACCCGCGAGTGCGCCCCGACAAGGCCATGCTAGACGATGCCTGGCATAACGAGCTTCTCTACGACGAGCACACATGGACGTACGTTAGCGCAACCACGCAGCCGGAGCATCATCAGAGCGAAGATCAAATCGCGCTCAAAGGATCCCGCGTAGCGCGGGCGCGCGATGATATCAACGAATCGATTCAGCGTGGGTGGGCTCAGCTTGAAGCGCTGGTAAGAGCCAAGGACAATTCCGTTGCGGTTTTCAACTCGTTGAGCTGGGCACGCTCCGGCATCGTAGAGACCGACTTGCCAGACGGGACCACGCTAGTCGACTCCTCAACCGGTGCTGAGGTTCCCTTGGAAATACTCTATAAAGGTAAAGGAATCTCACTGCCGGGATTCGGCCCGGGCAGCATTCGTGTGCGTTTTGTGGTCGCGGCCGTGCCCGCAGTCGGATACAAACTGTACACCATTAAGCCCATTGCGAAAGAGCGAGGTTTTCCGGTGGAGATTCGAGGGAACGTTCACGGCAATATTCTCGAGAACGAGTTCTATCGGATTACGCTGGATCCGTCCTCCGGAGCGATCGCGAGTGTATTTGACAAACAACTGGCGCGCGAACTCGTCGATTCGTCGAGCCCATACAAATTTGGCCAGTATCTCTACGTCACCGGCGGGGACAGCTATCCAGACAACTCGCTCTATCGGTTTGGAGCGGGCCTCAAACCTCCGGCGTTAACTGTCCATGCGGCAAGTTCGGGAACGCTGATATCCGCGACGAAAACCCCGATTGGGATCGCCGCAACTCTTGGTTCATCCGCGCCAAATACCCCATCGATTCAGACGGAAATCCTGCTACCGGACTCTACAAGAGAGATTTTGATTACTTATCACTTACATAAGGATCGCATCCTCACAAGAGAGTCCGCCTATATCGCGTTTCCTTTCGCCGTGACTGCGCCGGCGTTCACATACGGTTCTCAGACGGCATGGGTGAATCCAGCGAAAGATGAGCTTGCTGGAGGAAGCCGCGAATGGTACCTGCCCACAACCTGGGCTTCTGTATACAATCCGCAAGTGGCTGCGACCGTCGTTCCGCTCGACGCTCCTTTGGTTGCCTTTGGAGACATTGTTCGCGGCGAATGGCCCGCAGAATTCAAGCCCGCGGAGTCGAAAACAAAGAGCAGTGCGATTTTCTCCTGGCTCATGAACAACTATTGGGGTACTAACTTTCCGGCATGGCAAGGCGGCGATTTCACTTTTCGCTATGCCATTACGAGCAATGCGCAGTTCAACGGCCCATCGCTGACACGCTTCGGATTGGAAGCACTAACTCCTCTCGAACGGGATGATGTGCACGGTACGCAATATTCCTCTTTGTTGCCAAGTCAATCCGCCAGTTTGCTGGAGTTCGGAAATCCCGGAGTTACATTGCTGACCTGGAAGCGCGCGGAAGACGGTGACGGAACGATTCTTCGCCTACAGGACGCCGCGGGCGAAGCATCAAACATTCGTATTCACAGCCAACTTCTCGCTTTCGAAGAGGCCTGGCTATGCAATTTGCTTGAAGACAACCAAGCCGAAATCAAGATTCAAGGCGATGATCTCAGCATTCCGATCAAACCGTTTCAGGTGCTCACTGTAAGAGTTCACGCCACCCCACGCATCAAGCAAGGAAACATCCAATGAACCTTGATTTCACAGGGAAAGTTGCCATCGTGACCGGTGGCGCTATGGGGATTGGGGAAGCCGCGGCGCGAAAGCTTGCCGGCCTCGGAGCATCGGTTGCTATCTTCGACACTGACCGCGATGCCGGACCGAAAATTGCTGCCGCAATCGCGAAAAATGGACTTATCTGCGAGTTCTTTCCGTGCAACATAAGTGTAGGCGCAGAGGTGTCGCGAGCGGTTGCCGCCGTAATCAATACCTATAAAGCGATCGACGTCCTGGTTAGCAACGCCGGCATCCAGCTCTATGGCGATGCAGTGACAACCAGCGAAGAAGATTGGGATAGGTTGATGGGAATCAACCTCAAGGGATGTTTCCTGGTTGCAAAGTATGCCGTTCCACACATGATCGAGCGCGGCGGCGCCATCGTGATCGTTGGCTCAGTGCAGAGCATGACGGCAATTAGTAACTCGATCGCCTACGTTGCCTCGAAGCATGGCTTATTGGGACTAACTCGGGCTATGTCGCTCGATTATGCACCTAGGGGCATTCGGGTGAATTGCGTGTGTCCCGGCGCGATTGACACTCCGATGCTCCGCTGGGCCGCTGGATTATCCGACGATCCCGAAAAAGTAATACAAACCTGCAACCGCATGCATCCCCTGGGAAGAATTGGAAAGCCGGAAGAGGTGGCGGATGCCATCGCCTATCTTGCGTCTCCTTTGGCGTCGTTCATCACTGGCGCGGCGTTACTCGTAGACGGTGGCATGCTTGTGCCTGCCGGTGGAATGGGTTTCCAGGAGGGCGGTACAGGGGCAGCAACTCACAAATGAATCTCCAAAATAAGACGGCGATCATCACCGGAGCGGTCGCAGGAATAAAGAATGTTCTCCGCTCCACGATACAGAACGTCGGGCGCGGCGCTATTGATGGGGGTCTCAGTATCTGAATGTCGCGCTGCACTGTGGATCTCGTTCTGTGGAACGATCGCCGAGCGTACCGTTTATCGAATACCAATGTCGAACTTACGATGCTCGTTGGGGGCGGACACATTGCGGATTTTCGTCTCTGCGGTTCTCCGATCGATGTTCTTTGGGAGTCACCCTGGCCTACGATCGAACCTCAGACATTTTCTTCGCGCGAACACTCAGCATTCTACGGAGATGGCCCCATAGGGCGGTTTCTGTGCGGCTACACCGGACATGGCTTGGCGCTCGGCTACTTCGGCATGCCATCGGCGGAAGAAGCCGAGCGAGGAATGGGCC
>JBAWBE010000590.1:0-2930 GCA_049589635.1 Terriglobales bacterium | reverse complement strand
ATCAGGCCTTCGGTGACGGCTTGGGCGGCAGCGGCGCCGCGTTCGCCTTCACGGGCGAGGAAGATGAATTTCTTCACGCCGCGCGATTTCAGATGGCGCAAGGCGGCGCCGGAAATTTTGCGGAGATCCGAGACTGAAAATTTTCCGGGCTTCCCTACTCCGACCAGCAGCAGGCGCTTGGCATCCAGGCCTTCGGGGAAATGGACAAGGACGAGTTCGAGGGCTTTGCCGGTGAGTTCGCCGCTGGTGGCGAGAGCGGCGAGGCGGCCGTCCATTTTTTCGTCAATGTCGGCGAGGACTCCCTCGATTTTATTGTCCTGGTCGAAAACGTAGGTTACGAGTGCATCGGCGTGGATCGAAGAGTACGGCTGGCTATCGAGTTGGATCTGCATGTCTCCCTTTCGCTATTCATCGAATTGGTTTCAGCGGCGGCGGGAGCGGTAGATGGCTTCATTGGCTTCCCGTTTAGCCTCTTTTTGTTTCTCGGCTTCACGCCGGTCGTGGAATTTTTTGCCTTTGGCGACGGCCAGTTCGCACTTCGCGATGCCGTCGCGGAAGTAAATCTTCGTCGGAACGATGGTCATGCCCTTCTGCTGGGTCTGGACGAGCAGGCGGTCCAGTTCGCGCCGGTTGAGCAGGAGCTTCCGTTTCCGGAGGGGATCGTGGTTCCTGAAGCCCCCGGGCAGATACTCGGGAATATGGCAGTTTACCAGCCAAGCCTCGCCAACGCGAATCTCGGCGTAGGCCTCTCGGAGGGTGCCATTGCCTTCGCGCAGGGATTTGACCTCGGTACCCACGAGTACCAGTCCAGCTTCCAAACTATCCAGCAGGTGGTAATTGTAGGCAGCGGCGCGATTCTGCGAAACAATCTTCACGCCTTGGTGTTGAGATTTTTGGGAGTTTGTGTTCACGTCAAACTATCATAGCTGCGACGCGTAAGCTGCCGCAAGTCGCAGATTTGGATGCATTTCCGGCGGATTGCGTTACATTTTACAAAAGATTCATTCAAATGTGTCCGGGAATTCAGTTATTCATACGTCTAACACAACTTTGCGGATTTGTTGCCGCATCACACTGCGGATGCTAAACTCGATGGGAATTAGCAAACCCAGCGGAGGCTCACTTTTGCGTCGTACAAGATACCTGCCGCTTTTGGTGGCGGCTGCTCTTTTGCTAGCCGGCTGCCCCAAAGGCAACGAAGATTTTTCGGCTGCGCAAAAGGCCAACGCGCTACAAGACTATGACACGGCTCTAGTTCACTACGAACGAGCGCTCCGCAGCGACCCCACGAACGCCGAATACAAGTTGCGCGCCTCTCAGGCGCGCTACGACGCGGGCGAATTTCATATCCATCAAGGCCAACAAGCGGTGAAACTCGGCGATCTACAACTGGCCCTGGCTGAGTTTCAAAAAGCCCAGCTTATTGATCCCTCTAATGTTGCGGCCGACCAAGAAGTAAAGCGCACCATGGAATTGATGAACCCGGCGCCCAAATCCCCAGCGCCGATTGCAAACGAGCAGATTCTTTCGGAACCTCCGGAGCTAAAACCACTCTCGCGCGAGCCGATCAACCTGAAGATGACGAATGACGCGCGGGTGGTTTACGAGACGATCGCGAAATTGGCGGGCCTGAGCGTGATTTTTGATCCCGATTTCACTTCGCGGCGGATCACCGCGGAATTGCCGAACGTTACTTTGGAACAAGCTTTGGATGCTGTCTCGCTCGAGAGCAAAGCATTCTGGAAGCCGGTTACGCCCACGGTGATCTTCGTCGCGCCCGACCAGCCGCAGAAGCGCAAGGACCTGGAAGATGAGGTTGTGCAGACGTTTTATCTTTCTAATACGCTGACGCCCCAAGACCTGACAGAAGTCGTAAACGGGCTGCGGCAATTGTTGGACCTGCATCGCTTGTCACAGGTGAATGCGCAGAATGCGATCATCATCCGCGACACCCCGGACAAGCTATTGCTAGCGTCGAGAATCATTAAGGATATCGACAAGGCCAAGCCGGAAGTCTTGATTCACGTGCAGGTGTTAACGGCGAGCGTGACGCGCATGCGCGATTTGGGAATCTTGCCGGGGCAAAGCGTTTCGGTGGCGTTCCAGCCTCGCTCCGCGCTGAATCCCAACGGAAGCACCAGTTCGGGCACAACTGGCGGTTCGACGACGACGACCAACAATCAAGTGTCGCTAAACAATTTGAAGAGGCTATCCACACAGGACTGGGCCATCACGCTTCCCGGCGCGCAGGCAAACGCGATTCTGACGGACGATCGCACGAAGATCATTCAAGATCCGGAATTGCGCGTGACGGATGGACAGAAGGCCACGCTGAAAATTGGGTCGCGCGTGCCGGTGGCAACCGGAAGCTTTCAGGCTGGCGTCGGAGTCGGAGTGACGGGCAGCTCTGGAGTAGTGAACCCGTTGGTCAACACCCAGTTCCAGTACATCGACGTGGGTGTGAACATCGAAGTGACGCCACGCGTGCACCCGGATGGCGAAGTGAGCATGAAGCTTACGGTGGACATATCGCAGATCACCTCGACCAGCAATATCGGCGGGATCAATCAACCGGTCATCGGCCAAAAAAAGGTGGAACACGACATTCGGCTGAAGGAAGGCGAAGTCAACATATTGGGCGGCCTTATCGAACGCTCCGTCACCAATAACATTAACGGGATCCCGGGCATCGGCGAAGTCCCTGGACTGGGTTATTTGTTCTCGGATAATAATCATCAGATCGCGGAAGATGAGACGCTGATCGTTCTGACGCCACACGTTCTTCGCCTGCCTTCGCTCACGGCCGAGAATCTGCAATCGATAGCCGCTGGAACGGATTCGAATGTGCGCGTATATCGCAACGATGCGACCGTGGAAACTCCGGCGACGGCGCAGCCAACCGCTCAAGCAGTGGCTCCGCCGGTTCGCCC
>JBAWBE010000589.1:0-3429 GCA_049589635.1 Terriglobales bacterium | reverse complement strand
CTGTAGGCTGGTTTTGGTTTTTGGGCAGCCTCGTCCCGATGATTGGACTCGTGCAAGTCGGCTCTCAGGCGATGGCCGACCGCTATGCCTACATTCCATTCATCGGTCTGTTCGTGATGATTACCTGGCTCGCCGCCGATTGGAGCACCGACTCGCGTGCGGCTCACAATTCATCGCGGTGGTGGTTGGCCGTTCCAGCCATTGCGAGCCTGCTCGCTCTTGGTGCGCTGACTTACCATCAAATCGGCTACTGGCATGACACGCAGTCGTTCTGGGAGCGCACTATCGCTCTCACCGAGAACAACTACGTCGCGCACGATTCGCTGGGCGACTATCTGGCCGAGCACGATCGCATGGAGGAAGCCGCCGTTCACTTTCGCGCTGCGCTCGCCATCCGACCCGATGATCTTCCAGCCAATCTCAACCTCGGCACGTACGAGCATAGCCACGGAAATCTGCGCGCGGCAATTGAACGCTATCAAGTGGTAGCTTTCTACGCGGCCGATCCCGGCCTGCGCGCGAATGCCTTCGGAAATCTCGGATCGGCCTATCGCTCGCTCGGGGATCTGGCGAGAGCCAAGCAATGTTTTGAGGAATCGATCAAAGTTCAGCCCGATCATCCAATGCCGCTGGCATTAATTGGACTTGGCCTGATCGCGCAGAAAAATGGCGATTTTGCCGAGGCTGTCCGCGACTACTCACGAGCCATGGCGATTGAGCCTACCGATGTCGGATATTTGCTCCTGGCGGATGCATTGGAAGACGAGGGACAAAAAGACGAAGCAGAAGCAATTCGCGAACGAATAGAAAAGCTATCTTCCGACATTGAAGCCGCAAGGAAACAAGCCGACTCTCTTCTTGGAAGGTAAGGATCAGACGCAAAACCAAGATCAAAGGCCGCGGGCGAGGGCGCCCGCGCTAAACAGCGCTATCTGCGCAAAGTCTTTGTGGTTTGCGATCAGCGAATAGCGAACGACGAATAGCGAACGACGGATAGCGGACAACTACCGCCCTGCCTTGACCTCGTCCCGCTCCACTACGCCGTCCTTGATGTAAATAATGCGGTGCGCGTATTCCGCGATGTCGTGTTCGTGGGTTACGAGCACGATGGTGTTTCCTTCCGCATGCAGGCGGTCAAAGAGGGCCATGATTTCATTTCCCGTGGCCGAGTCGAGGTTTCCAGTTGGTTCGTCAGCCAGGATAATTGCTGGATTATTGACCAGCGCACGGGCCACGGCTACGCGCTGACGCTGTCCGCCGGAAAGCTCGTTGGGCTTGTGGTTCATGCGGTCTCCCATGCCGACCGCCGTCAGCGAAGCTTTGGCGCGCTCGGTGCGTTCCGCCGAAGGCACGCCTGCATAAATCAGCGGGAGCTCCACATTGTGCAGCGATGTCGCGCGCGCCAGCAGATTGAAGGTCTGAAAGACAAATCCAATTTCTTTATTTCGAATGCGCGCTAGTTCGTCGTCGTCCAGTTCGCTGACCAGTTGCTGGTTCAGCCAATACTGCCCCTTCGAAGGCGAGTCCAGGCAGCCAATCAAATTCATTAACGTCGATTTGCCCGATCCCGACGGTCCCATGATGGCGACATACTCATTGCGCTGAATGCGCAGGTTGATCCCGCGCAACGCATGTACCTGCTGCTCCAGGCCCATGTCGTAGGTCTTCCAGAGGTCCTCGGTCGCGATCATGCAGGCTTCGGGCGCGGCTTCCGTCACTTGCCCGTTGATGGAGAGGATCTCCGCAGTCGCCATGTCTTTCTCCTTGTCCGGCTCGGGCACGCGCGCTCCTCTGGCCGCTCTCTCTTGGACGTTCAATGGCAGCGTTGGTTAGACGCCGCGTCCAGTCAGACGGTTCGATGCCGCCTGACTGCTTTCTTTTTCTACTAACTGCTCTCTTCTTCGGTTAACTGCTTTCTTCTTCCTTCGAGGGCGTTGAGTTGTCTATTTTGACACTCGTGCCCGGCTTCAACGTGCGCAAAACCTTGTAGCTCCCCGTTATCACTTCGTCACCCTCTTTTAACCCTTTGAGGACTTCGATATCGGTGGTACCGCTGATGCCCGTGTCTACGGGCACGAACTCCGCTTTTTTGTTACGAATTACGAACACGCCCTGAATTTCTTCCTTCTGTTTCACTGCGCTCGCAGTAGCGGGCGCTGCTGCCTGCACCGATCCCGACCCTTTTGCAGCATCCTTCGTTACGAGGTCGGCGGGGTTGCGAACCGTCAGGGCCTGAATCGGAATGCTCACGACGTCGCTTCGGGTGGCTGTTGTAATCTTCGCCGTTACCGAAAGCCCGGGCCGCAAATCCGGCGGTGGATCAGTCAATGTCACCACCACTTTAAAGTCCTTCGCTTCTTCGCTCGTCGAAGTGGCCTGCGAGGTCGAAACGCCCGTCGAGCGCACCATTGCGTTATCCCCGATCTCGGTTACCGTGCCGTGAAAAATCTTGCGCGGGATGGCGTCGATCGTAACCTCCGCTGTTTGGCCCATCTTCACATTTACGATGTCGGTTTCATCCACCTTCACTTCCGCAGTGATCACCGACATGTCCGCGATCGTCATCAGCGTACTGCCCGGCGCGTTCTGGATCCCCATCACCACCGTCTCCCCTTCGCGGACGGGGAGATTGGTGACCACGCCATCGTAGGGGGCGGCATAGATCGTCTTCTGTAGTACGTCGGAGACACGCGTCAAGTTCGCCTGATTTTGAGAAATGTGTTTTTGCGCCGAATCCTTCTGAGCCTTCGCCTGATCGATCCGCGCCTTTGCCTGCGCCAAACCCGACTCGGCCGACTCCCAGGCTGCCTTCTTGGTGTCGTAGTCCTGCTTGGCAATGAGCGCGCTCTTATAGAGTCCTTGCGCGCGCTCCCAATCCAGACGCGCGTGGTCGGCGTCCGATTGGGCACGGTTCAGATCGGCACGCGAAGTCTGCAGTGCCGCTTCGGCCGCCACGTAGTCCGTCTCCGCCGCCGAGAGCGAAGCCTTGTTCGCGTCCACGTCCGCTGTCGACTGCACATTTTCCAGTTGCGCCAGCACCTGGCCTCTCTTGACCTGATCGCCTTCGCGCACGTGCAGCTTGATGATCTTGCCGAAGGCATTCGCGCCAATGTTTACGTAAGTCTTCGGTTTGATCTCACCCGACGCGCTCACCACCGAACTCAGGCTCTGTTTTTGCGCTTTGCCGGTCTGCACCGTAACCAGATTCTTATGGCTCTGGTAGACAGTGACGCCCACGAAGATGCCGAGGACGAGCACGACACCTACCCCGATCAATACTTTTTTCCAGGTTTTCATGCTGCTAGTCTCTTCGGCGCGGCTTATCAACTTCCCAGCAATCGTACTTTCGGAACGCCCGATCGTCGGTTCAATTAGGGACAAAGATCGACCGACAATTCCCTAATCGATACAGCTCTCCCTGTATCTATT
>JBAWBE010000588.1:0-3561 GCA_049589635.1 Terriglobales bacterium | reverse complement strand
GGCGTAGCCGTGCCCGTCATCGCTTCCATATCCTCGGGGGTGTCAACCATCTGACTCGCGTCGCCTCTCACCTTGTGGAGCGCGGCAACCAGCACGCCAGGATCGGTAGTGAAGTCGTGCACCACGTGAATGCCCGTGCGGTCCAGCGTGTAAAGGCCCGTCGGCTCGCGCCGATCCACCGATTCCGAAAGATACTTAAGCAATTCCTTGCGCGCAAACGCCTGATCCGTGAAACCCGTATTAAGCAGATCCAGCACCATCAGCGTCACCCGCCTTGTCGAACCACCACCCGACACCGCATTGCTGAATTCATCCGGATGCGTAGGACGTGATAACAGCTTCGGAGAGCTGGCGATTTCTTCAAATGTCGAGATCTGCCGTACTGAACCGTTCTCAAGAACCGTGAAGTCCTCTTTCTTGAGGCCGCTAATATGCGCGCCCGCCTTATCGGTGACGAGCGTTGGAATCAGAACTAATTCAGTGTGTGAAGTGAATTTAACTTCAGCATTCTCTTTGTCCTTGGCGAGGCTGGACGCACAAATCGCAAAAGCCGCCAGAAGTGTCAGGTAACGAGAAACAGAAGGGAGACCCTTGAAATCGTAGTTAATGCGGCAAGCGAGTGCGGCCATATTTACCTCCCTCGAGTTACTGAAGACGAGCAGTAAAGCAAGAGTTTCAGAGGCGGGCCTTGATAACCAGCGGTTCATTATAGTTCACAAGATAGCTCACACCCATCGGAGTCGCGCCAATGTAAATTCCCACCAATGCCACGAAAACACGCCGGCAACCTCGCACGCGAACTCAGCCTCCAACAACATCTGCAATAGAATGACTCAATGAACTTCGCGGACCTGATCTTTGGCCGTCCTCTCGCAATCGAAGACGAAAAATCCGAGCGCATCGGACCCGCCAAAGGCATTCCCATCTTCGGCCTCGACGCGCTAAGCTCAGCTGCCTACGGCCCTGAAGCCGCCATGACGCTGCTGATTCCACTCGGCATGGCCGGCGTTGCTTACATCTGGCCGATCAGCATCAGCATCGTCGTGCTTCTGGGCATCGTCTATTTTTCGTACTGCCAAACCATCGAAGCCTATCCGCAAGGTGGGGGCTCCTACACTGTGGCTAGCGAAAATCTCGGCGTCTGGCCAGGCCTGCTCGCCGCCGCCTCGCTCATGGTCGATTACATTCTTACCGCCGCAGTCGGAATCTCCGCCGGCGTAGGCGCGCTAGTTTCAGCCGTACCTTCACTGCAAAAGCACACCTTGCCGATGTGTCTCGGAATTCTGCTGGTCCTCACGATCGTCAATCTGCGCGGCGTGCGCGAGACCGGTGGAATCTTCATGGTCCCTACTTATGTCTTCATCGCCTGCCTTCTAGGAATGATCGCGATCGGCGTATTCAAAACCCTCGCCGCCGGCGGACATCCCGTGCCCGTGATCGCCCCGCCAAAGCTAACTTCAGCTACCGCGGGCATCGGCGCATGGCTAATCCTGCGCGCCTTCGCCAGCGGCTGCACCGCTATGACCGGAGTCGAAGCCGTGAGCAACGGCGTCATGGCGTTTAAAGAACCGCCTTCCAAATACGCGCGCCTCACCCTGACCATCATCATCGGGATCCTCATGGTAATGCTCCTCGGCATCGCCTACCTCGCACCGCACTACGGAGTCGCCGCCACCGATCCCGGCGCAGTCGGCTATCAAAGCGTCCTGTCGCAATTACTCGCAGCCATCACCGGCACAGGCTGGTTTTACTGGACGAGCATCTCCTCCATCCTTATCGTGCTCTCGCTCTCCGCCAACACCGCCTTCGCCGATTTCCCGCGTCTCTCGCGCGCCATCGCGCTCAACGGATACCTTCCCTTCGCGCTCACCGTGCGGGGCCGCCGTCTCGTTTTCGCGGAAGGCGTCTACGCACTCGCACTTCTCACCGCAATTCTGCTGACAATTTTTGGCGGCGTCACTGACCGCCTCATCCCGCTCTACGCTGTCGGAGCGTTCCTTGCCTTCACCTTGTCACAAGCGGGAATGGTGATGCATTGGAAGCGCACCGGTGGCCAGGGCGCGCGAAAAAGCATGTTTGTAAACGGCCTCGGAGCCTTTGCGACCGCCATCACTGTAGCGGTCGTTCTGGTCGCAAAATTCACCGAAGGCGCATGGATCACCATGGTTCTTATCCCCGCGCTCATGCTGATGATGCGCGGCATCCACCACCACTACGACCGCGTCGGCCTCGAAACCCAGGCGGATGGCCCCATAAACACGCGCGACATCTGCCAGCCCATCGTTTTGATTCCGGTCGATCGCTGGAGCGTAGTCTCGGAAAAAGCGTTGCGTTTTGCCTGGTCGCTCTCCGAGCAAATCCGCGTCCTCCACGTCGACTGCGGTGAAGAAACCGACAGTTTTTGCAAAAGCTGGGATCGCCTCGTGGAAAAACCCGCCAGGGCCGCAGGCCTCCCCATCCCCGAGTTAGTCGTGTTGAAATCGCCGTTCCGTTTCATCGTCAAGCCGATCATGGACTACGCTCTCCAGGTGGAAAAAGAAAACCCCGAAGGCCACGTAGCCGTCATCGTCCCTGAACTGGTCGAAGCCCGATGGTATTTCCTCTTCCTGCACAACAACCGCTCTGCGCTCCTGAAGGCTCTGCTGCTCCTGAACGGAGGTCAGCACATCACCACGATCGACGTCCCGTGGTATCTGAAGAAATAAACGCGAGAAGAAATTATGGGGGTGCCCCCAAAGAAGCAAGAGGGTGAAGAAGAACCGCGCGTGCTCCATCCTGAACATCACGTCGTTTGCGATGTTTAGAGTCTGCCCTGATCTTGTCGAAGAGATGGGGCTTTGACTCTCTCGGGAGCTCAGCCCACATTCCACACTGCGGAGAAAAATCTAGCCAACTTCTCCCGATCCAATTTCCCATCCGTCCGAACGCCTGAACAAACATCCAGCGCAAACGGCCCAACCTCGCGAATCGCCTGTCCCACATTTTCAGCAATAAGCCCTCCCGCCAAAAACAGCGGAACATTCACCCGCTCGCGAATCGCGCGGCTCAAGCTCCAATCATGCGTTCGCCCCGTCCCGCCCAGTTCCTTGACCGCCAATTTCTGATTCCCGGAGTCGAGCAAAATCGCATCCACATGCTCCGCCACCGCCACAGCCTCATCCACCGACTCAGGCCCAGTAACATGAATAACCTGCACAATCGAAATCCCCGGCAGCGCGTTCTTCAATTCCCGATAGGTACCGCGAGTAAGACGATCGCAAATCTGAATCGTGTTAGTGCGGCAAAAGCGCTGCTGCGCAACAATCTCATCCACGCTCTGCCGCGAAGTAAGCAGAAACGTCCCAATCGCCGGAGGAACCGTAGCAGCAATCTCAGCGATCAGTGTGTCAGCGATGACACCGGGCCCGCTCGGCATATGTGAAACAAGCCCCACAGCCGAAGCGCCAGCCCCGACAGCCATCGCGGATTCGTCGACGCTGCCAATGCAGCAAATTTTGACGCGCGGAGTTTGTATAGATTTCATTGGGCAGAAGCCACAACATGTCAGGAATTGCTTTGAGG
>JBAWBE010000587.1:0-23978 GCA_049589635.1 Terriglobales bacterium | reverse complement strand
CCTCTGAGGAGGAGCAATTTATCGGAAACAGCGTCCATCACAACTGGTTTCTGCTTTGTGTTACGAATCCAGAACAAGCCGTTCTATCCCGGACCGCTGCTGCTTCCGTTGGTCGTAACCCCGGGCCCTTTCCCGCTGCCGCCCACCGGGCAACCGAGTTTCAGATCCAACATGTGCAACGTGAAGTAGTTGCTGTTGCCAGAGTCGTCCGAGGATTCTTCCTGCATATTCGACAAGTCGTTGATATGCGGGGTGCCAATTCCGACTTCGAGTTCGGCAAGCGCCAGCGTGCCAAAGTTCGGAATGAAGATGACATTCCCGAATGTTTTGACTCCGGGGATTGGGATCGGCCCGATGCTTTTGACCAGCGAGCATTGCACCTTAGAGTAGCCGTTCCGCTTCCCTTTCGCACCTCCGTTCGTGCGCTTTTTGAGATCGCCGATATCGGAAATCCTGTCGTCGTACTGCTTTTCCAGGTTTGCTGGAAAACCTTTGGCCGAGGCCGTGTCTTCAAGCTGGCGCAAAACACGGCCGAGAAAGCCTTCGTCCCCGACGTATGGGCGATCTCCGCCTGGCTTGTTGCCACAAATGCCGAGATCGATTTCGACTTCGACGGGATAACCCCCGATTCGCAGGTTTTCAAAGTGCGTACCCAGAAATGTGACTTTGGGAACGTTGCCGTCCTTCACCGGATGTTCGGTTGAAACCTGCGCAACCACGCGATCCGCCGTGAGAATATCGACGACGTTGAGCCCCTCCAGCACCGCAGTCGACATCGTTACCCACCCAGCATGATCGTTGCCGAAGGCATCGGTCTTATTCTTTATTTGAGCGCCGATTACGCGAGTGTGGCCGGATTTGAAAGAAATCAAGCCTTCGATCGAGGTTTCGCCGATCTTTTGTGCGATGTGGCTTTGGCGCCGGCTCTTCTCAAGCACCACCCGCCCGTAGCTTTCGAGAGGTTGCCTGATTGGATGATCCAGTTTGCTGCTGAAGACATGCGCTTCGGCGTGATAAAAATGGGTGTACGGAGAACGAGAGTCTGCATCGACGAGCGACTTCGGATTCGCGGCCATACTGTAGGTCCTCCTGTGTGGACTTACTTTTGTATTTGCAATTCGAATGATGCCTTACCGATCCCCTTCTTATCACCGGCGCCCGTCACTCCACTTACATCCAAGGTGTAGCTTCCTGATGCGCGATTTGCCGCCGGTATCCGGACTGGCCACTGGTCCTGCTGTGACACTGCTGGAATCGTAAGTGACCATTCCAGCTTTCCGTCGTGGTTATATAAGTCTGCCGTATAACGAACAAAACTGCCATCCGAAGGGATCCGCACAAACAGAAGAAAGCTTTCTGCTGCGGGCACAGTGATGGTCGGCCCGCCGTCACCGTACATTCCGATATTGACCTGAGCCCATGGAAGGACTTGGGGTTGCTGGAGAGCCGATTGAAGTCTGGGATAGACAACCAGACTCTGATAAACGATGACGAGTAGTAGGGCGGCCATTACAGGCGCCGCCAGAGACGGACGAAGCCAGTCGAGCCATCCTGGTTTGGAACGAGCGGGAACGGGTCGAATGAAAGCATCTTCCGACGTTTCCGCTAAAACGGCCTTGCTCTGGGCAACCAGTTCGGCCCCGGCGCGAATGTCCTGCGCGCAATCGGGACAGTCGAAAAAGTGCTCTTCGAACTGATCCCGTATGCTGGGATCGAGCTCATTCAGCAGATACCGTTCCGTCATTTTTTCTCGAACCACTACGTCGTGGTCCATGGTTTGTATTCTCCCTTGCATTTATAAGCACCGCATCGCAGCAGTCCACGGCTTTCTGAGCGGAATTCTCATGTGCTTCAGATACGACGATTTGAATGCTTGTTTGGCGCGATGCAACAGCACGCGCAAGTAATCGCGATCGACGCCCAGCTCGCGGCAGACTTCATCCTTGTCCCGCTCCTCAAGGAAAACCTCGCGCAACAGGCGCCGGTCACGTTCGGGGAGTTTCTGCAGGATTTCCCGGACCTTCTTCTCCAACTCTTTTGAGTCGATGACATCAAGGGCGTCGGGGCGAACGGCGAGGACTTCCTTCTCTTCCTCATCGTCCAAGGGACCGTCATGCGCGGCTAAGCGATAGTATTCGAACAGAACATTGTTGCAGATTGAGTTTATGAACGAGCCCAGGCACTCGGGTCGAAGAATCTTTTCATCGCGCAGGGCGGCGAAAAACCGGGCGAAGGTTTCCTGGCGCAGATCTTCGATTGCTTCTGGAGACTTGACCCGTGAACCCAGTTTGATTTTGATCAGGGCGCTGAAATAGACAGAAAAATGCTCCTGGGTGCGATAGTCGCCAGACCGTAGGCGGTTGACGTAGGATTCGTCAAAAGAATGGAACTGCAATATCTTGCCCCGGAAACTTCCAAGTGGCAGACAGTGTAGCACTGGAACTTGTCCGCTGGGAGCGTTTTCCGGGCTTGGAGCGGGCGACGGCGGGCGTTTCAGGATCGAGAGGCCGCTGCGACGGCAAGGGCTAGCTGGACTGGGCCGGGCTTCTCGGACGGGCAAAGGCTAACTCCTGTAGATAACTCGTGTCGGACGATGGGTTTCGGTCATTGGAGTCATTGGAGAAGATCGAATCTGGAAGTACCGGAGCCGCTTCCCCTCGGCTCCGGCACTTATCAGAACCCATCCAAATGGTTGTCCGGCTGGGTTGTGAACCGGTCATCGCCCCACGGCGATGCCCTCGCTCATAGGGATAGTGCGAAGAAAGCGGAAACCGTTTCAGGAATTTTAGCGGTACGCGGGTGGGTACCTTCACGGTTGTCTAGCCATTGGCCACGAGGAGTACAATCTCCGCAACGCGGCGTGTTCACGCCCGTGCTCAATCCCATGTCTGGAAAATCGCCAGACCCGCGGCTAAGTCCCTGGATAGTTTTGGCCATGCTCGCGATGGTTGCCGTCCCCGCGGGTATAACTCTACATACTGTTCGTGTTGAGGCGGTTCTACAGGTTCCCAGCGCCAACCCAACACCTTACGGCTATAGTTGGAGCTTGCTTTTGTTCGTGGTTCCGATTGTCGTCATCGGCTGGTGGTTTTTGCCAAGTGAGCGGTTGCAGATTCCACAACGGTCTTTTTGGCGCACGATTTCGATTCTGGTACCTTTCGGCTTTGCTCTTGATTTCTTCTTCGCCAACAGGTTTTTCGTCTACCCGAACGCGGGCGCGACTGTGAGGATCGGAGCTCCGGCCATTGGCGGCAATGTTCCTATTGAGGAATACATTTTTTATTTCACTGGGTTCGTTGCAGTTCTTCTCATCTACGTATGGCTGGGCGAATATTGGCTCGCCGCTTACAACGTCCGCGACTATGCCGGCGAGGCGAAACAGATCGACCGCCTGCTCAAGTTTCACCCGTCTTCTCTGTTTGTAGGGCTCCTATTGATCGGGGTAGCGATCCTTTATAAGAAGCTGCGTTCTCCGTATCCAGACGGCTTGCCCGGTTACTTTATCGTGCTCGTGATGGGTGGTCTGATTCCTTCGGTGGGCTTTTTTTCGACCGCACGTCGCTTCATCAACTGGCGAGCTTTCAGTCTGACCATATTTATGATCCTGTTGATCAGCCTCTTCTGGGAGGCAACGTTGGCTGTCCCCTATGGCTGGTGGGGTTATCAGCCGAAGGAGATGATGGGCTTGTTCATCGGAGCGTGGGCCGGTCTGCCGATCGAGGCGGTTACGGTGTGGATCGCAGTCACTTATGGAACCACGATTATTTTTGAAATCGTGAAGGTCTGGCAGGCGTCGGGAAGGCGCGCCCGGCATGCATTTCTCGGAAGGCCTGGGGCCGGCGCAAAATCGTAGCAAAATACGCTCACACGCCGACTCTTATCGGGGAGAATGCCTTCCGCAATAAGATTGACGGGTAGGCGAGTCCGCGAAGACTGATCGATTAGTACGGCTTGGCCGAACAATAGTTGGGCACCGACGGCAAACCCATCGGATTATCAACCTCGTTCAGGTCAGCCGGCTTTTCTTTCCATTCGCACCGGCCCTTTGCCAGGTCTTCCCGCTTCTGCTTGAACGCCTCCACCCATTGTTTGATAACCGAAGCCTCGTCCACGCCCGGTTTAAAGCTGCCGTCGGAGTTGTGATATTCAGGCATCGCGGCTGCGCGCGCTGAGCGGAAAAGGTCTTCGATCTGTTTATCGGAGAGCTGGCACATCAGGCCGGCGTCGAACCGCCGTCCCTCCTCGCTGATTTTCGGGTTGTCCAAGCCGTCGTGGGCGGTCAGGCTCTTGCGCAAGGCGGCCTCGCACTGCTTGGGGGCGCCATCCGTTCCGACCTTGTTCCACAGCTTTTTGCCGGACCAAATCTTCAGATTCATTTTGGCGGAAGCATTGCTGGTAAGCCAGCCGCCACCGCCGAATGTCGCTCCAACATCCTGCACCAGCATGACCGATTTGTTGCAGGTGGTCGTGTAGGGCTGGGTTTTCTCGTCGACCTTGACTTTGTCGCACGTCAGGCGCTGCTGAGGCGGCTTGTTGTCGCTGTGCTTAATGAATGCCGCCAACAGTTTCAATCCGTCGCGTTCATAGGTTGGCTGGCCGTTGGCCGTGTCCAGTTCTTTCCAACTCCAGCCCTCTTCTTCCTTGCCATCCTCGTACATCTTATGCCACGGAAACTTGTACACAATGGTCGCCGGATCGAAAGTGTGCGTCCCAGTCGGGCCGGAGCCGGAGATAACATTTTCCGGACAGTTGCTACACTCAACCCGCACTGGAAACCATGAGTCGGCATAGTATCCGAGCGCCCACATCAGGCGCGTAGAAACCACTTCGGCATAGACCTCATTATCGTCGGCGCCGAACTTCACCTTCACCGGCTCGTCGTCCATACCCGCGGTCAGAGTCTGCACCTGGCCGTCGACGCTCTCGACGCGCGTGATCTTGCACGCGAATTTCGGAGTCTTGCCGCCCATTTTCGAGCCGGGGGTCGCGAAGTCGCAGATCACTTTGTCGTTGTAGTGAAGTTGAAACTGCTTCTTATCCTGCTCGGGCCCTTTCATGATGTCGGCTTCGGATACCGCCTTCGGTTGAAACAAGGCCGCTGCGTGCATCGCGTCCAACCGGTCTTTGGGCGAGTAGAAGACTTTTTTTACTTTGTCGCTGTCGTCGCCTCCAGAGGCCTGGGCGCAGGCTGTGCGACCAAGAACGCCGGCCAACAGAAACACGCCCAAAGCTAACTGATTAAGGATCAACCGATTAAAAAACCAAGCTCTAGTGGAAGCAGGGACTGCCGCAACTACTGATTGAAGGTTCATAGACACCGACCTCTTACGCCTGCATAGTGATCGGCGTTGATGAAACGTTTCAGGCAGCGAACTGCACTATGTAGGGTGGGCCTTTGAGGCGCTGAGGCGGGACCCTTTTTTCAGTAGCTAGTTCGAACCTACGCTTTGGCGATCAATCCTGGTCGCACGATTCTACTGACGGCGATGTCTATGCTCCTTGTTACCCTTCATGGCGGCAAACCGGAATCAAATCCGCATAAGAACAACGTTCACGCCTACGACAAAGATGGAACTTTAATCAGCACGAGCGTGTTGGTAGACAGCGGCGACGGAGCAGTTCTCGACGAGCTTCGCGGCATCTGCCTCCTCGACGGGCACCTTTACATTGTCGATGCAAACAAAGACCACAACAGCGTTCTCTGTTACAAAGGCGCCGGCACAAAATATACATTTGTCAGCAAGTTCGTGGCGAACGACACTTGTAACGGGATCCTGCACCCTTTTGATTTGACCTTCGACGATTCGGGCCACTGTTATGTGTCAAGTCAGGACACCAACGTGGTTACGCGACTAACAATCTCAGCCGATCGCAAGACGGTCACGCCTGCTCCGATCGCGCCTGCTTTGCCCTCCACGGGGCGCTTCTGTGCAGGAACTTTCGTCGCATCGAGCGTGGCTAACTTGGGTGCAAGGACCACTGCGGTTCCCTGTCCGGCCGGGCTTGCATACACCGCCGAGGGCCTCAAAAAGCACTCCGTTCGTGGGATAGTATGGGCAAACAATGCGTTATACGTGGCAGATGAACCCGCAGGTCGCGTCAAAATCTACGACAAGAACGGAAAGTTTCTGGGACAGAGCAATCAGGTTGAATCGCCGGTTCATCTCGTGGTGTGGAAGGACAACTTATACGTCAGCGGCGCCAATGATGTGTTGACTGCAAGACTTCCCAGCCCGCCGACAGACTTCAATCTCTCGGCCATCAAGACAGTCAAAATCAAGAACACCTCCGGCATGGCATTCTCTAGCTCGGGACATTTCTATGTTGCCAGCCGGACCGACAAATTGATTCATAAGTTCGACTCCGATTTCAAGGCGGTGAAATTTGACTGCAGACTTCCGGATGATCCCGAGTTTTTGCTGCACTGCTAGGAACATCGATTTGGATGTTGAGTCGTTGGCTGGGCCGGATCCGCGAGATACTTTTTGCAAATAACTTGAATGTCAAGCCGAGGTCGACTATGGCAAACCCTTTGGTGTTAATTCATGGATACGGCAGCGATGCAGAAGCCTTTCATGTCTGGAAGGACGCGCTCCTCCAAGCTGGCAGAACGATCGAAGAGATTTCGATCGGGAACTATGTGACCTTGAACAATGAGATCACGGTAGACGACATCGCCAACGGTCTTCAGAACGCCTTGCACTCCAAGGGCCTCGATCAGAAGCCCTTTGACGCCATCGTGCACTCAACCGGGATGTTGGTGATACGGTCGTGGTTGACCGCATCGAATGCGCAAACTTCCCGGCAGGGTCTGCTTAAACATTTGGTTGCCTTGGCGCCGGCGACTTTTGGGTCTCCATTAGCCGCCAAGGGTCGCAGTCTGATCGGGAGAATTTTCCAGGGCAACAAAGATCCGGGCCCCGACTTTTTGAATTCGGGCAACCTGGTACTCAGCAACCTTGAACTGGGCAGCAAATATACCTGGGATCTTGCCCACAAGGATCTGATCGATAAAAAACTGTACGGGCCCGGGGATGACACTCCTTATGTATTTGTCTTCGACGGGACCGACGACTATGGGAAGCTGGCCGAGATTTTCCTGCCCGGCGATCAGAAAGGCAGCGACGGCGTGGTGCGTTGGTCGGGAGTCGCTTTGAATAGTCGGAAAATCACTGTGAACCTGAGTTCGCCGGTGCCGAAGGTCCAGTGGTCGGATTGGAGCAACCTTCTCGACATTCCCATAATTCCCGTCGCGGGCGTGAATCACAACCAGATTCTCAGTAAGCCGCCCGATGAACTCATTCCACTGGTTCTTTCGGCGCTAGATGTGAACAGTGCAGCGGACGTCGCTACATTTTACGCGGCTGTAGCTCAGACCGGAGTTATCCAAGCGGCCAAACAGAAGCTCAGTACCGATCAATGGCAGCAGTTCGTGGTACACGCGGAGGATAGCCAGGGAAACCCTATCACGGACTATTCAATCGAGATTCTAACGGTCGATGAAGATCGAAAGGAAACTACGATCAGTGGTTTTGAGGCGGACGTGCATCCCTTTGCCGCCGATACCAGTTTTCGCTGCTTCCACGTTGAACTCTGCAAACTTCCGGACCTCACGGGTAAGCGCCTCATCGCTCGCCTGCGCGCCTCGACAGGAACGAACCTGGTCGGATATGAGGGATATTGGTCTAAGACCTCAGAGACCGCTGACCCTGAGTTTGGCCCAGTCGATTTGGATATTTCCGCATTCAACGGGAGTCAGCCGGGTAAACCGGTTCTGTTCTACCCCTTTACCACCACCTTGCTCGAGATTATTTTGAGCCGCGAGCCAATTCCGCCATTTAAGATTTTTCAGTGGGCATAAAAAAGAAAGCGATGGCGGCCAACAGCAACTCGCTCAGCAAGATCGAACACATCGTCGTTCTAATGCTGGAGAATCGATCCTTCGACAATCTGCTCGGCTGGCTTTACGACCCGGCGAATGATGCGCCATTCGACAAGGTGCCAGCGGATTTCGAAGGACTGTCTGGGAAGAATCTATCGAACCCCGCTCCGGACGGGCGAATCGTACCCGGCGGCAAAACAGACGATCCCCGAAGCCCGCAGCCCAATCCCGGCGAGCCGTACGAGGATGTTTACAGCCAGCTTTACAACGTGGCCAAAGTCGAATTCAAGAACGTGCCCAGCAATCCTCCACAACCTCCGAACATGCAGGGATTCATCCGCAACTATGCGGAGCAAAAAGATGTACCCGCCGATCCCGCGATCATCATGAAGGCGCTGACGCCGAAGACAATCCCGGTACTTTCGTCGCTCGCCCACAACTATGCGGTCTGCGATCACTGGTTTGCCTCCATCCCAACGCAGACGTTTTGCAACCGCTCTTTCGTTCATGCTGGCACTTCTTCCGGATATGTCAATAATGGCGGCGGCGGGTTGTGCTTTGTAAATGAGACGCAGACCATTTTCGATCTTCTCGAAAAGGCCGGGAAGAAATGGAACGTCTTCGTGGGAGGTTGGCTGCTTCAGAGCTTCACGCTCTTGACGCAAAAATCCATGTGGAAATATGCGCTGACCCGCTTCGCGCACTTTAAAGACTTTCTCGCGGCCGCCAAGAAGAAGGGCGGCTTACCTCACTATTCGTTCATTGAGCCCATTTACTTCGACTCCCTTATATGGGGGCCAGAAAACGATATGCACCCGGAGTGCAATCCATACGAATTCGACGGTCCCTCGAATCTCCATCGCGGGGAAGCGCTAATTGCCACGATCTATGATGCGATTCGCAACAGTCCAGATTGGGAGAGCACTCTGCTGATTATTCTTTTCGACGAGCACGGTGGATGCTATGACCATGTACCGCCGCCGTCGGCTCCGGAATGTAAGGTTGCGATTAATCCGCAAGACAAATTCATCCCGGCTAGCCAGCCCGGAGGCGTGGACTTCAAGTTTGACCGGCTCGGACCACGCGTTCCCGCCATCATCATTTCCGCTTATACGCCACCGCAAACGCGTCTCCATCACGTGTTCGAACACACGTCGATTTTAAGCACAGTTATCAATTGCTTTGGCCTGCCCACCGGCCAATTAGGAAAAAGACAGTGTAAGGCGCTCGACGTTGGAGATGCATTGCCATTGCGCAGCCCGCGTACCGACCGGCCATTCCTCGTCCAACCGCAATTCTCGTTGCGTGAAGATGTCGCGGCGGAATGGCACAGCATTGTTCACGGGAAGCTCTTCCGCGCCGTGGAGAAACGTCTCACCGACTTACAGAAGACCGCATTGCACGGCGTCGCGCTCTTCACGGGAAAGGACGAACTCCATGACCGCATACCCGATATCAAAAGCGAGCTGGAGGCGGACCTGCTTATTGCGGCGCACGAGGCGACGGTTGTCCGAGGCAAATTCCTAAAATCGAGTTGAAGTAGCTGAAGCCGCGAGGAGTGCGGCTTTGCGGGCGATCAGAAGAAAGCCCTTGCTGCGGCCTTCTTTTTCGATCGATTCGAGTAGAGCGCGTGCGTCCTTCTTTTTTCCCATCTTCAACTCGATTTCTGCCAAGGCGAGGGTCGCATCGAGTTTACTGGCGAACAAGCCCGCTTTTTGGGCGGACTTGATGGTTGCGTGAAGCTTCCTTGCGGCCTCGGCGGAATTGCCTGCAGCGGAAAGAACCTGGGCGGCGACAATGTCGACGTTCAGGCGAACTTCGTAGCTCTCATTTTTGCCAGCCATTTCTGTGGATTGGGCGACCTGTGTTTTTGCTTCGGGTAATCGGCCGAGTTCGAGAAGAGTCTTGGCGAGGCTCGCATGGGCGGAGAGTTCTTGCTGGACTTGCTTCTCTTTTTCGAACTGCTCCAGAGCGGAGCGCAGGAGTGGCTCGGCGTCGGCGGGATTACCGGATTCGAGCATAAGATCGGCCTTGCTCAGGCGAGTTCCGGCGATGTTTCCCAGCTCGCCGCGCTTAGTCTGAATCGCGAGCGCCTCGTCGTAGAGCTTTTGCGCGCCAGCAACATCGTCCTGGTCGCCGAGAGCGCCGGCGATGTTGTGCATAGACTCGGCAACATCGCTCTCGTTGCCGAGCTCACGACGCAAGGCGAGCGATTGCTCCCAGAGGCTCTTACCCTCGGAGAGATCGCCCTGATCAACCAGAACTTCGCCCATATTGTTCTGAATTGCGGCGAGAGCTCCCCGGTCTCCCAGTTCCTTGAAAAGCGCGAGAGCTTCTTCGTCGTATCTCTTCGCATTAGCCAGATCTCCTTGCTCGTAGAGGATTACGCCGAGATTGACGAGGACGTCCGCGATGCCGCGCTTGTTTCGAACCAAACGCTGACCCACTAACGCCTCTTCGTAGGTGCTCTTGGCCTTCGTTAGCTGCCCCATTTCAAAGAAGCCGCCGGCGATGTCGTTCAAGGTTTGAGCCGCATCGCCGTCGCTGCCAAGAGTCCGAAAGACCTGGAGACACTGTTCGAGGAGAGCGTTCGATTGGGCGAATTCACCCTGGTCAAACAACAGGTCCGCCATGCGGTATTGGGCACGCGCCAATCCGTACTTATCGCCGACATCCTTATAGACTTCCTGCGCCTCTTCGACGAGTGAAAGCGCGCCCTTGGGATCATTGAGACGGCTGGCCGCGAGACTCTGCTGGAGCTTTGCCTCGGCTAAGAAAACGCGGCTGCCCCGCTTCTGCGCTTTAGCGGCCGCGTTGCCGGCCGCAATTTGCAGCCGCTGGTATTCCCCAGCATGATCAAACGTCATTGCCTCGCGAAGGTCGATACGCGGGTCGTCCGAGATTGGCTTTGGGAGACGGCGCAAGGCGGCAACTGCGAGCAAACTGTCTTCCGATTTGCCAGCCTTGCTCAAGACTGTGGAAAGGCGCAATCCGTATTCAAGGTTGTCGGGATAAAACTGCGTCAAGGCGCGATAGATTGCAATGGCTTTCGGCCAGTCGAAGGCGAATTCGCGATAACGGCCTTCGATGGAAAGTTGCTCCTCTCGTGAAAGCCTGGTGGAAAGATCGAAGGCTTGCTTGGCCTGCTCCTGAGCGGTGGTTGTGTATCCGAGATTGGCCCATGCGGCGGCGAGCGCGGAGTGCGCCTCCGCATTTTCGGGATCGGCGGCTACTGCCTTCGTCAATAAATCGCGGGCGCCGAGAGAGTCGAATTCCCAAAGCTTGGCGCGGCCCTCGGCATAGAGTCGCTCGGCCTGCTGGTTGGAAGGAAGAGATGCGCGGGCGGCATTCATTGCTTCGGCGGAGGCATTCTCTCCGAGGCGTTCACGCAGACGAGTGCCTGCCTCAGACGCAACTTCGAAGAGGCTTTCTTCGGCGCCGGTAAAAGCTGCTTCGGCGATGGTTTCTCCGGAGGCTGTGTCTTGCAGGCGGATATCGACGCGGATGCGTTTCTGACCTTTTTCTTCGATCGGCGTACAGGAGCCGAGGACTACGACATCGGCGCCGGGGTTAATCCGCAGATTTGCGAGTGTTGATTTGGATAAGGTGTCGGCGTCGCCGATACGAAAGTCGCGCTTGACGCGGGATACATCTTCTTCGGAGACCATGCGCAGACCGCCGCCGGCAGCAAGTTCGGTGCTCAACATTTCTGAGAACGCGGTCGAGAGCCAGTCATCTTCGGGGCGACCGGGAAGATTGCGGAAGCCGAGTACGGCAACCGAACGGCGCGGGATGATCTCGTGAATGGCAGAGGATTTCGCGGAGGCTCTGGCAGCGAGCGACGCGCGCCAGCGATAGATGGCGAGGCCAGTCACGACCAGCAGGACGATCATCGAGGCGATGACCAGCCGGTTTCGTTTTGCATGCTTGTCGGCAGTCGCTTCGGACGATCCGGAGAGTACGGGTACTGACGGCCCGACTGCGGAACTTTCTGCGGTTGGGCTGGAGGTTGGCGCAGTCCGGACCGGTGCAGTCGTCGGCTGGGCAGGTGTTGCCGGCGAACTCGGACTCGAAACCGCCGCACTCGCAATGGAGATGGTTGCAACGAAACGGTATCCGCGGCGCGGTACGGTTTCGACGAAACGAGGATTGTCAGCGTCGTCGCTAAGCGCGGTGCGCAACTTCTTCACGGCGACGTTCAGGCCATTGTCGAACTCGACGAAGGTATTGCCCGGCCAAAGGGCTTGCCGAATCTCTTCGCGAGTGACTACGTCGCCTGGGCGTCCGAGCAGGAGAACAAGGATTTGAAAGGGCTGGTCGTGCAGCTTGAAGCGCACGCCATCTTTGCGGAGCTCTCGGCGGTGGAGATCCGCCTCAAAGAGGCCAAATCGAACGATCCTTGATTGACTCGGCGTCACCTCCATCTGACCTGGCAGTCCCCCCCGAACCTCGATCTGGGAGAGTCTAGCATTGTCCCGGCTGGGACTCATCCCCTGATTTAGGAACCCTGGTAATGATCTTTAAATCAGGCATTTGGACGTTAAGGAAGGAGTAAGTGGTGAATAAGTTGACCGCCGCTCGGGGCTCGCCCCATATTGTCGGCAGCCCGGCACCGCAATGCGGGACGCACCAGGCGAGAGACCCTTATGACCCTTTCAGCACTCAATCTCCGTTCCGTGCTTCGCTGTGCCCTGCTGGTTGTGACCTTGCTTGCGATCGCCGCAAAAGCGCAACTGACGCTCAAAGGCGATTCTTTGCGGCTCGAAGGCAAGACGCGGACGACACAGCGATGACCGGGCGCCAGCAATGATTTGTAGCACGAAAGGTATGACGCAAAATAACAGTTCAGCGGTAACCGCGAGGAGCTTCATCTCGCGGCCGGGACACTTGCTAAGGAGAATAGCCATTATGCCAACTACACAATTTTTTGCGGTGCCCGCGCGGACGGCACGTTTACTTTTTCTCGTTGGACTGCTCTGTGTGCAACCTCTCTCGTGGGGGATTACGCCGCTAGGGACTATCAAGGTTGGGCATTTGCCGGGGCCGATCGCAATCGACCCTTCCGCCCACCTCGGGTATGTGGTGAATCAGGGGGCGGACACGGTGTCTGTTTTTGACACGGTGACGTTCAAGGTCAAGAAGACAATCGGCGTCGGAACGAATCCGGTCGCGATCGCGGCCGATCCGTCGACCGGCTTGGTGTATGTCGCCAACCTTCAATCGGCGAGCATCAGCGCAATCAAGGGGACGGGTGCACCGGCCACTTGGACCGTAGGGGGCGAGCCTATGGCGGTCGTGGTGGACTCGGTTCTTGGCCAGCTCTACGTGGCCGATCAGACACAGAATCGTATCGATGTCCTGAATGCAGAGACAGGGAATGCAATTGCGACCATTTCCACCGGAACGCGGCCGACAGCGATGGCGCTGAACATCGCGACGCATGCGTTGTTTGTCGCATGCACGGGCAGCACCGGGTCAGTGGTGGTGATTGACGGTAATAAGAATCAGATCGTGACGACGGTCGGTGGCGCTTCGATTCCCGGAGGAGTGACGTCTATTTCCATCGATCCGCAGACGAATGTCGCGGTACTGGCGAGCCCGACAGCGGATCCGTCGATTGGAATTGCGGCTATCGACGCCGGCAATGGTTACTCGGTGACAGACGAACCCGTGAGCCTCGGCGATGCGCCGTTCTCGACCAGCTACGATCCGGGTGGTTTGTTTCTTCTCGCCATGAATAATGACACTTTTCTTCCCTTCAGCATTGGAAATGGCTTGTTTACCTTGGGGGACGGCTACGCGACGAATCAGTTGGGATTGACGGCTCTAGCCTCAAACCCAGGAACCAATCAGCTGGGCGTGGTGGACCCGGCTGGACAAGGGCTGCTCATCATCGATCTGCTCACCCCAGAGCCGCAAGACATTCACGAACTGATCACGGGAAAGACTCCTACGGCTTTGGCGTTCGATCCGCTTCTCAGCCGGGTTTTTGTAACCAACCAGGGAGACGGCACGGTAAGCGCCTTCGACATCAGTCCGCGATTTGTGGTGCCCGCTTACGAGGCTAATTTCAGTGGAGACAACCTTGGTTACGACTACATCGACGCCAACCCTGCGACCGCGACGATTTACACGCAGCGACTGGGCACGCTGTTCGCGATCAATGAAGCGCAGGCCGAGAAGGGTGACAACGGGCAGAGCAGCGATTCGGCCGGCGTCACCGCCATTTCACTCGGCAGCGCGTATTCCGAGGCTCTCGCGGTGAATGCGGCGACTAACAAGGTTTATGTGGGAGACGGCAGCGGCCTCTTCTATTCGGTCGACGGAACGTCGAATGTGGCTTCGCTGGTCAGCAGCGTCCCGACCGGGTCAGACATTCGGAGCCTGGCCATCGACTATGCGAGCAACCAGATCGTGGCGTGGGATTACGCGCATTCCAGCGTGTACGTGCTCGACGGATCGACGGAAGCGTTACAGCACAGCATCCCGGTGGGGCCTGCCAACCCCGGATTTTTAGTTGTAGATTCCATGGCCAACCTTGCTTATGCCGTGCTGGACGAGGTTTATGTGATCGATCCGGCGAGCGGGGCTGTGACGGCGACCATTTCTCTTCCAGGTGCAATCGACTACGCGGCAGTGAATCCAGTCGACCAGCGTCTGTATCTGGCGGGTGCACATGACCTGTCGGTGATCGATACCAGCAAGAATACGCTGATCACAAATATTCCGATTTCGGCAGCCGAACCGACCGCGCTCGCGGCAAATCCCCTGAACGGAAATTTTTACCTTGGCCTGAGCGAGGCGGGCGTGCCGCACGTTCAGATCTATAACGGCACAACCAATAAGCTGATTACCGATCTATCGGGTACCGTCTATCCACAACTTACTGGTGCGACAGACATCAAAGTCAACCCGCTTACTAATACGGTGTATGTCGGGAGCGACCGAGGCACGAGCACTTCTCTGGTGGCAGCGATCGATGGCGCGCTCAACACGGTCTCGGCGGTCTCCTCCAGCCCGTTTGAACCCGCCGCACACAGCCTGGTGGTTGACCTCGGCACCTCGGCGCTAGCCGGGGCGGGATATAGCTATACCCAACTGTGGCTGCCCACTTCTGATTTCCTGGACGTGGCTTCGGTGCCCATAGCGGTCGCGATGCAAGGCGTGAAAGACAGTCAGACGATTGCAACCGCGCCACTCTACCGCACGCACAATACGCGGCCGACTTTTACGATTACCGCGACCAGCAACTTCGCGGAGAATACGGCGGCGCTCGTTCCCGAGCACGCGTTCTGTCAGGTTGATGGCTGGCAGGGGAAATGGACGGCGGTCAAACTGAAAGCGAAGAACGGCGCAATTCTCTCAACCGGCAAGATCAAAGTTCCGGCCATGACGACTGGCTTGCACGTACTGTACGTTTTTGCCAGCGACGGAGACGTAGCCACGATACAAAACGGGAACCCGAATTCCGCGGCAATCAGCCCGATTGGGTCGGTGGTCTTTACCGTGGAAAAATGAATCCTTTTTGCACTATAAGGCTTGGTCGCTTGAGTCAGACCTGACGTTGATGATTTAAGGGCTCGAGCTAATCGCAATTCATTTTCTGAACGATCGCCGTTGGACGAACGTTGGTTGGACGAACATTGGCAGGCGATGATAAGCTTGCGGTCCAAGCTGTCCCGCTCCATCTTGATGATTGCGATGGAGCTCAATCCAATGAACGCTCCCCCGTTGGCAGGTGGATTGCCCTCCCTCGCGCAGCCTGTGGCCGCGCCGCTTACTCGCGCCGCCATCTTCCTGGTCGTGACGGCAAACCCGGGTTCTGAGAATCGCACCACCCTGCGCTCATTCTGCGGAGACCTCTCTTCCCTGCTGCGAGCGGTTGAGTTTCGCGACCTTGAGGGAGGTCTTTCCTGCGTCATGGGGATTGGGTCGAACGCATGGGACCGGCTTTTCGGAACGCCGCGCCCAGCCGAGCTTCATCCATTCCGTGAGATTCGGGCCGGCGCGCGACACGCGGTATCCACAACGGGAGACTTGTTGTTTCACATCCGCGCAAAGCGCATGGATCTCTGCTTCGAGCTGGCGACCCAGATTATGGCGCGCATCGGAAATGCCGTGACGCCCGTGGACGAAGTGCAGGGCTTCCGATACTTCGACGACCGCGATCTGATGGGCTTTGTCGACGGGACGGAGAATCCGCGCGGCCAGGCGGCGGCCGATGCCGTGCTCATCGGAGGCGAAGATGCCACGTTTGCCGGTGGCAGCTACGTCATCGTGCAGAAATATCTCCACAATCTAGACGCCTGGAACGCACTCGCCACCGAAGCGCAGGAACGGATTATCGGCCGCACCAAGCTTGCCGACATTGAGTTGGACGACTCGGTCAAGCCTACGTCCGCGCACAGCGCACTCACCACGATCGTCGAGGACGGGAAAGAAATCAAGATCCTGCGCGACAACATGCCCTTCGGGCGGCCCACGCATGGGGAGTTTGGAACTTATTTTATCGGCTATAGCCGTTCCCCTCGCACCATTGAGCAGATGCTCGAGAACATGTTCATCGGCCGGCCCCCCGGTAACTATGACCGGATACTTGACTTCAGCCGCGCAGTCACCGGAAATTTGTTCTTCGTGCCATCGGCGACGTTTCTCGAGAATGTCGCCGACGACCAGAATACTGACGGTCTGGATATTCAAGATCTCGATATTGAAGATCACGCCGCGGTCGCGAAATCTGAACCGACGACACACGACGATATGGCGTCGCCCACTGCAACGTCATCCCTTCCACCTTCATCTACTTCACCATCTGCTTCACCGGTGCGCGACGGTTCGCTCGGCATCGGTTCTCTCAAAGGAGACATACGACATGAATAATCTCCATCGCGAGCTTGCCCCCATTTCCGATTCGGCATGGGCTCAGATTGAAGAGGAAACAGCGCGCACGCTCAAACGCTATCTTGCCGGACGGCGTGTGGTCGACGTAAAAGGGCCAGCAGGTAGCGGCCTTTCAGCCGTCGGCACCGGTCACCTGCGCACGATCGCTGCCCCGGCTAAGGGCATCATCGCGAACCAGCGCGAAGTAAAGGCGCTCGTCGAGTTGCGGGTTCCATTCGAACTGAACCGCCAGGCAATCGATGACGTTGATCGTGGGGCGAACGACTCAGACTGGCAACCCGCGAAGGACGCCGCTCGACAGATTGCCTTCGCAGAAGACGCTGCCATATTCGATGGTTATGCCACCGCCGGCATTGAGGGCGTCCGCCTGGGAACCAGCAACCCGATCATGACGCTCCCGTCCGAAGTAAGCAAATACCCAGATGCCATCGCTCAAAGCTTGAGCCAATTGCGTCTCGTCGGCGTCAACGGACCCTACACCGTGCTGCTGGGCGCCGACGCCTACACCGCGCTCGCTGAAACCAGCGACCATGGATATCCGGTATTGGAGCACGTCAAACGGCTGGTTAAAGATGAAATCATCTGGGCTCCAGCCATTGCCGGCGCGTTCGTGCTGACGACACGAGGCGGTGACTTCGAGCTGCACATTGGCCAGGACGTCTCGATCGGGTATCTCAGCCACACCGACGTAACCGTCCGTTTGTACCTACAGGAGACATTCACTTTCCTTCTGTTCACCACCGAAGCGGCCGTCGCCCTGGCTCCTCCCGCGAAGGTGAAGAAGGGTTGAGGCGAGGCCCCGAGGCTCTTCTCGGCCACAAATCGGCTTTCGATAGAGAACTGGTAAGGCGTCGACCTCGGGGTCGGGTCGTCTATTTCTTTTCCGTGATTTATTGTTCAGCGAGTTTCTGGGTTCTACTTAAGAAATGCCTCCCATTTATTCGCTAGCGGATCGACTTCGACGATCCCGCCGGTTATCTTTGAACCTGCCCCAACTACTTTCACTTGCAGCGGGCCGATGTTTGCCGGCAATGAAACGGACGACGGAGAAAGTCCGCTGGCTCGATCGAATCGCAGTCGCCATCCTCGCGCACCGGCAGGTTCAAGTTCGAGATTGATTCTTCCAAATCGGGTCGGAGAATTCTGCAGGCTGTAGTGAGTGGCGGGAATCAATTCTGCCGCGGTAATTCCATTGAGAAGTCTCAGCGACTTACCATCCTCGAGCGCCAGCATGTGCCGCAGGTATCGGACGCATTCAGCGCTCGCCCAGTTGTGAGGCATATCGCCCCAATCCTGACCGACCAAAGCATGTTGCAGCGGCTGCTCCTCGCGCCAGCAGTAGAGAGGCGAGGCGTGGTTGAGGAAACCAGTGAAGGTGCGATGCGCCCAATCATGCAGCCCGGCCCACAAATAGACATGCGCTGCGAATGAAGCGTTGTAGGTCCACAAGCTGTCATGCCAGAGCCAGCCGGTTTCGGTCGGAACATCTTCCTGAGTGCATGACTGCAGCAGAGCAATGTGTCCACGCACGATTGGATCATTCTTCTCGAACACCTCGCCTGGAAAAATGGAATGGGATAGGGCCCATTGAGCGGTCTGCGGACGAGGACGGTTCCATGGATCCCGGTCGGCAACCGATGGATCATCGTGCGCGATCATTGGGAGATACTCGGGGAGATACTCGAATCCCGCGGGATGCCGCACCATTTCTCGCTTCGCCATTTGCTGAAATGCTTCGTAGAGTTCGCGAAAGAATGCCCGGGCTTTCGCCAGTGATGACATCTTCAGTTGATCTGCGGCATTCGCGACCGCGCGAAGGGCCGCCAGCGTCCAGACGGTATTAGTAAATTCTGAGCGGACGCCGCCAATACCGCCGTCGGCAAAACCTGGGGCAAGCAGTCCATAGCGCCCATTGATGCTGGGCCCCGAACGGGCCTGGTCGCGCAGGCTGATCAGAAACTCCAGAGCATGCACAACATTCGGTTCGAGTTCGCGGAAAAATGTCCAGTCCTGCTTGAGTTCGCATTGGCGCACCAGCGTGAACATGGCGATCGCCGTGTCCTTCCAGTGCTCGCCGCCGCTTTCCGCAATGACCTGCCCGGTCTCCGCCTGTTTGGTCCACTCGGAGCGCAAACCCTCATCAGCGTCATGGTCATAGCCGAGGTAACGCGCCGCCTCCAGAAGAAAGTTGCCATCGACGATCCACAGACCGCGATACTGCGTAGGACCAACCTGAAAGACAAGCCGATCATTTTTGATCTCGCGCGCTTGTTGAATGTTGCGCGCGCACGCAGTAAGAAATTCCCCGTGCCGGCCCGGACAGCTCCAGCCCGTGGTTCCAAATGGATTCCAATTCCTCCAGAACTCGCGAGCTTCGGCCAAAAGCATTTCGGGGTCGTGCAAGTGTTCGGTGAAGATTTCGGCTGATTGGTTTTCCTGCGGGAGCCGGACGAAATAATGCGCCGAGACTTCTTCGGCAACTTCGCCATGCGGCAGATACAGAGTGAATCCCTCCTCTTCCCACAACATGCAGCTGCCGAGATTGCTGTTGAGCTGCGCGGCGACGAGCAGCGGCGATTTGCTTCCGTGTGCGCCGACGGTGGCGACGGGCACGGTGTAGTTCGCGAGTTCGAGGCGTTCACAGGTCTGGATGCGGATCTTCGGAACGACGGCGATATGGTCAGTTCTTGACCTGGACTTCGACGGCGGTTGCGACTTCGACTTGATAGAGAGCAGGACATTGTCAACTCGGCCTTCGCCGGCGTGACGGGTTGCGAATGCGATTAGCTCGAACGTCGCTGCGGGACGGTCGATCAGAGTGTGCACGATAGGAATGGCGGGAGATTCGATCCACTGGCGAAGAATTTTGTCGTCCTGAAAACCCGCGAGCGAGAATTCGATGACCGTGCCGAAGTTTTCCATGCCGGCGGAGAGGGATTTTGAGTATCCGTATCGCAAGTCGCCTGCCTGGCCAATGACGGTCTTTTTGGGATCGTCTGGAAAACAAATAGTGGATTGCTGGTGGTGAGGGGCATAGCGGAAGTCAACGTTTGTGTTGGGACTATTCGCGAGGGATTTTGAGGGAGGAGTGGGATGCAGATTTTCGTCGATGCCCGATACCGGCACGGCAGCGGCAGCGCCCGACGCAATCAGGGCAGTCACGAATTGGCGGCGGTCCAAGGTCATTCAGTTTCCTCGCGAAACTCGAATTGCGGTGTGCGACTTGTGCGTGTGCTTTCTGAGCCTATGCGGCAACCCTGGAAATCAAACATTCTACTATTTTGTTTTGACCAAAAACGAGCAGGATAATGATTGAGAATTGGAAAATAGAAATCTTTCTAGCCATTGAAAAGCATTTATTTAGCGATGCGATCTTTTTGTAATCCCAGGAATTCGGAGTAGTATGATTCAACAGCTTTCGTTTTGGGCTGAATCGCAAGCGCCGGTCAGGAAGAGTTTCGTTTTCTACACAACGGGGGATGTAAAGGAACGGACGTGAGTATGAATCGTGAACGATCCACACGGCCAGGAATGGGCCCGAATGGACACCCAGAGTCCGAAGGCGCGACCCAGGATAAACAGCGGGTGCGCTTTACCTCGATCCTCACCGGCCTGCAGCAAACAGGACGGGTTGCGGTCGAAACTCTCAGCCAACAACTGGGCGTCTCAGTCGTAACGGTACGGCGAGACTTGGATGCCTTAGAAGAGAAGGGACTGCTGCGGCGTACCCACGGTGGGGCCGTGTCGATCGAACCATTGTTTTACGAGCCCTTCCGGCGCGATCAATCATTCATGGCGCAGGTGGAGCATGCCGCTGATGAAAAGCGCCGCATTGGGCGAGCTGCTGCCGCGTTAATTACCGCGGGAGAGACGATCGCATTGACACCTGGTACCACGACAACCGAAGTGATTCGCGGACTGCCGATCAACTCCAACATCACGGTCGTCACGAATACGGTCAACGTGGCGATGGAGCTTTCGCAGCGCAAAGATGTATACGTTTTCGTAACAGGAGGACACCTTCACGGCGAATGGTTTTCGCTGGTCGGGACGGCCGCCTTGCGCTCGCTCGATAACATGCTGATCAACACGATGTTCATCGGGGCCGACGGCATGGATGCAACCTGGGGCGCAAGTTGTTTCAATGCGGATGAAGCGGAACTCAATTCGACAATGATGAAACTGGCGAGGCGTCGCGTCGCAGTGGTCGATAGCGGCAAACTGGGCAAGGTGGCTAACTGGCGAATCTGCAAACCGGAAGAATTGAATATCCTGGTCACCGATACAGCGGCGACCGATGAGATGGTCGCGCCTTTCCAAAAGCTGGGCGTGAAGGTTATGCGCGTCTGAGCAGACTGACTTCTGGGCTCGTTACGTTTTCTCGCGCTGCGCTCCGTCTTTCGTGATCGTGTACAAACCTCCCTGGTATCGCAGCCCTTCTAGTCGCGCGCTCGAATCGAAGCTGCCGAGATGGGAGTTCACCTTGATTCCATCCGAGAGAGTGAGCTCCGCGCCGAAGATCGAATCGATCACGAGCTCCGTAAAAGCGCCGGCGGCGATGCAGCACCAATCTTCAATGAAGGGCGCATCTTCCGATGACTTGAAAGCTCCACCATTGACTGGCGGATAGACGTCCTCGACGAAATGCGCCTGGCCGATCGGACCCTGATTGCCGGCCTTTGCCACCTCCCGCAGCCAATGTGAGATTTGCTTCGGCGAGTCGATCTTGTATAGAGCCTTGGCCGTCATGGGCGGCCACGCCGCATAGGCGCCTAAACAGCTATGGTCGGGGCGGATATTCCAGGTCGAGTCGGCATCGCCTTGGGCGAGCGCTCGCATCCATTTTTCGCTGTGGAGTTCACGCCAGAAAAACGCGCTCATCTCCTGTTTCTGGGCCGGCGTGAGATCCTCCGCCATATTGTCGAGGACCGAGAGAAAGTCATAACAGTGCCGAACTTCATTGAACGTTCCATCAGGCTGGCCGCAACGCCAATAACCCTTGCCATTGACGTAAAGCTGGCGAGTGATCCGCTCTGCGAGATCGGTTGCCTCGCCACGCAGTTGTTTCGCGCGCGCCGTGTTGCCACGACGTTCGTGCAGATCAGCAACTACGCGCATGCTGCGCACATTGCCGGAATTCATTCCGGCTACCTCGTGCAAGTAAGTGCTGACGACTTCGAGCAGATTCTCGATCGTTCCATAGTCGGCGAGGCCGTGTCCCAGGCGGTCAAGTTTCTTCCAATAGACGGCATGCTCATCGAGGTGATCGAGAACGGTGCGATCGGAAATCTTTTTGTCCAGCCATGCGAGATCTCCGGTCACGCGAACATAGTTCCAGGCGCATCGCACAATCGCGCCATCATTCGCGGCATACCACGGACCCACGGGTTCTCCCGACACGTAGTCGGTGGAATGATGTTCGTGCATTCCGCCTTTCAGCCAGACCTCGACGAGGTCGCGAAGCGGGATCGGATCGAGCAGCGCCAGCGCCAGAGAGGTCAAGGAGGTATCCCACGGAAAGCTGAGAGTTGGGAGTACGTGCCCGCTCAGCGTCAGATAGGTCGGGCCGTAGGCTGAATCGGGGGAAAGGCGGCGAGCAAACAGCAGATTGGCAAAACCGTTGTGGTAGAGCTTCCAGAGCGATTCATCATTTGTAACCAGCCGTGGGAGATTGCCGCTGAAGGCTGAATTGTCCGGTGTGAATGCAGATCGAACGAAGCTGGCAAAGACTGCCTCGTTTTCCTTTTCAAGATTGGTGAAGCGCGCTTGCAGGCTATCGTACAGCTCGAACGCGGCGCGGCCGTTTTCAGCAATCGCGAGGACGAAGTTGAGTTCCTTCTGTTCGCTGGGGCCGAGTTCCATGTCGAAGTGCAGCATGCGCGATTGCTCCACGCGATTCGGCGCGGGATGGAAGCCCTCGGCGGCGGCGATCTCGGAATGTTGCGCCTCAAAAAGAAGACAGCCTCGCTGGGCGTCCCACGTAACACTGTTGTCGGCCTCGCCGGGGGAATTTACGACCCACGGCTTGGTTTTCTTTGAAACCGCTCCTCGCATATCGAATGCAATCGTGAAGCGGCGTTGCGTCGCGCTGAGATTTTTTACAGTGATCGATTGCACGACGGCTCGGTGTTTGCTCGGGAGGAACATGCGCGTGGAGAATTGCAGGTTCTCGGCTGTTTGCCTGCGAACAACACAATGCGGAAACCACTGATACTCGATGTTGCCGTCGGACGGAGCCGCGATCGCGAGGAAGCGGCCATTTAGAAAGATTTCACAAGTCAGCAGAAAGCCGGGACTCCAGGCGGTTTCAGGAACGCCGCAACAAGCGTAAGGCGGAAACGAAATGGCGGTAATTGCGGAGACTGATTTCGCGACTTGCGCGTAGCCCCACTCGTTCATCGCCACGGGACAGTTGAAAAGATCGCGCAGCCGGTAGGTCAGGCGATCAGCAGCCAAGTCGGCCAGAGTTGGCGGACAGGAGAGCGTGCGCTTGGCGCCTATGGATGCCCCACTGATCGAAGGGTTGATCGCGGCCACAGCCGTTCCAGCCGCCCCCAGTTTTAGGAACATGCGACGATCCAAGTTTCTGCCCTCCAAGTCTTTGCCAAAGCGCATCGATACCTCCGAACCGATATTCGCTGAACCGCCAAAACTAGACGTGCCAAATAGCCCAACTATCGTAAGTTTATACCGTCTAAATGCGCTATTTCGTAGACCAATTTTGTTCTTTTCGCTACTATTCGGTCATTAATTCAAGGAAGCCGGGCCTTATGGGAATAAACGGATACTTGGTAAAGAGCACCTTCGTCAGTGCTTTGGGCGGGCTGTTGTTTGGGTTCGACACCGCCGTCATCGCCGGCACCACGCACCAATTGACCGAGGTTTATAGCCTCACTCCTTATTTATTAGGGATCACCGTCTCGAGCGCTTTGTGGGGCACCGTGGTCGGCGCGATGACGGCGGGATATCCGGGAGAGCGGTGGGGACGGCGCGACAGTCTGCGAATTATGGCAGTCTTCTATTTCTTGTCGGCTCTCGGCTGCGCGTTAGCGTGGAATTGGGGATCGCTGATCACCTTTCGCATCATCGGCGGGTTAGGCATTGGCGGGTCGTCGGTGCTTGCGCCTATGTACATCGCAGAGTTGTCGCCCGCCCAGTGGCGGGGACGTCTGGTTGGCTGCTTCCAGGTCAGTAT
>JBAWBE010000586.1:0-2378 GCA_049589635.1 Terriglobales bacterium | reverse complement strand
GACTGGAACCTCTCGTTGTCGCCGAACGCGATGCTGTTGGGACCTCCGAGTCCTGGCGCGCCGATGTCGCCCATCAGTCCATCCAGCCAGAGAGTTGCGTGCTGGCTGCCGTCCGCGAGGCTCGAGGAGCCGCTCACCAGACCATAGCTGTTCACGGAGAACGGCTGGCTGAAATTGCCGCCAGGCAAAGTGCCGAGATCGGTCACGGTGTATTGCGTGAGAGTAGGTTGCTGAGTGTCCTGAGCGGCAATTGTCAGTGGAAGCGCCAGCGCTGCGAATAACCACGCCGAAAGCGACAGCAGAGATTGGGATTTCATGTGGTCTCCTAAGTTTTGTCCGCGTTGTGTGCGGTTGATCTTTGAGCTCATTTCGCTCTTGTCTAGGTAGGCGCAACCTGTAGCGCGGAACTATCATCCGGACTGCTCTTTAATTTTTGAGGGGGTCGCTAGGCAAGGTATGATTCCCGTGCGAGGGGCTGTGAGCGACTCAGAGCAACCGGTGAACCAAACCGCGCCGGATCCTACAAATACGGAAGTGAGCGGGTTGCTCCGAGCCTGGAGCGACGGAGATCGAGCCGCGCTCGACCGGCTGACCCCCATCGTTTATGACGAACTCCACCGCCTCGCCAGCCGCTACATGCGTGGCGAGCGCCCCGGTCACAGCCTGCAAACCACAGCGCTTGTAAACGAGGCCTACATGCGGCTCGTCGATTACAAGAGTATGCAGTGGCAGAATCGCGCCCATTTTTTCGCGGTCTCGTCTCAGTTGATGCGGCGCATTCTGGTGGAACACGCGCGGCGTCATAACTTAAAACGAGGCGGAGGGATACCGCACGTTTCCTTGGAAGACACGGCTGAAGTTGGCGCCGATCGAGCTGGGAACCTCGTGGCTCTCGATGATGCGCTGGATGCGTTGGCGCGGGTCGATCCCCGCAAAGTGCAGGTCGTCGAAATGCGATTCTTCGGAGGACTCAGCGTCGCGGAAACGGCGGAAGTGCTCAAAATCTCTCCAGTGACCGTGATTCGCGACTGGAACACCGCCAAGGCTTGGCTCTACCGTGAATTGACGGGCGGTGCAACCGATGGACTCTGAACGGTGGAAACAGATCGACAGTCTCCTGCAGTCAGTGCTGGAGCACCCTCCGGATCAGCGCGAAGTATTTCTGCGTCAGGCATGCGCCGGCGATCAGGCGCTGGAACGCGAAGTCCGTTCGTTGCTGAAGGCGCAGCTGAAGTCTCGAAATTTCCTCGAAAGTCCCGCCATCGAGGCAGCCGCGATGGCGATCGCCAAACAGAACAAAGATCCGCGGGGGAACGAACAGTTCTCAAGCGGCCGCATCGTTTCCCATTACCGCATTGTGGGAAAGCTCGGCAGTGGTGGGATGGGTGTCGTTTATCAGGCCGAGGACACGGAGTTGGGTCGCTTTGTCGCCCTGAAATTTCTTCCTGAGGGAATGTCCCACGACCCGCAAGCTCTTGAACGCTTCCGCCGTGAGGCCCGCGCAGCCTCGGCTCTCAATCATCCCAATATCTGCACCATCTACGAAATCAGTAAACAGGACGAGCGCTCATTCATCGCCATGGAGTTCCTCGACGGTGCGACTCTGAAGCACCGCATCGCAGGACGTCCCATGAAGACTGAGCCAATTCTTTCGCTGGGGGTTGAGATTGCGGACGCTCTTGACGCCGCTCACACCGCCGGAATCGTGCACCGCGACATCAAGACCGCGAATATCTTTGTGACCAAGAGCGGACATGCCAAGGTCCTCGATTTTGGGCTGGCCAAGCTTTCCCTCAAACACGAAGGCATGAACATGAGCGCCTCGACTTTGGAGGAATCTCTTACCGATCCGGGCACCGCGGTCGGCACAGTCTCATACATGTCACCGGAGCAAGTGCGCGGAAAGGAACTGGACTCCCGCTCCGATCTGTTCTCGTTCGGCGTCGTGCTCTACGAGGCCGCAACTGGAACGCTGCCGTTCCGCGGCGAGAGTACAGGATTGATTTTTGACGCCATTCTGAACCGCGCACCGGTTCCTGCCGTTCGATTGAATGCTGATCTGCCGGCCGAACTGGAGAGGATCATTGGCAAATGTCTGGAGAAAGACCTGAATCTTCGCTACCAGCACGCCTCGGAAATCCGGGCAGATCTCCGACGGCTGAGGCGCGACACGGATTCAGCGCAACTCCCGGCGACAGCCGCCTCTGGAATCTCAGCCCGTAAGAAGAAACGCGGGATATCGGTTGTTCTTGCAGTTTCGGCGGTGTTGGTCGTGTGTGTTGGCGGATATTTGTATCTCCATCGTCCGCCGCCCAAGCTTACCGATAAAGACACGATCGTTCTCGCGGACTTCGCGAACAGAACCGGCGATCCGGTGT
>JBAWBE010000585.1:0-3303 GCA_049589635.1 Terriglobales bacterium | reverse complement strand
ATTTGAATCCGAAGAAGTTCGAACTCCAGGAGTCCAAGCAGGCCTTGGCGCCTTACCTGGGCGAACTGAATGAGTACTTTGACGCCAAGCGCCGGGAGTTCTCAATGCCGCTCGATCTGCGCGGTACGCCGTTTCAGTTGGCCTGCTGGCAGGCCCTCATCGACATCCCGTACGGGGAGACTTGCAGCTACGGGGACATCGCTCGCGCCATCCGGCATCCGAACGCGTTTCGCGCAGTGGGCATGGCGAATAACCGCAATCCGATTGCGATCATTGTGCCCTGTCATCGGGTGATCGCGTCAGGTGGATCGCTCTGCGGCTACGGCGGCGGACTCGACATCAAGCGCAAGCTGCTTGATCTGGAAGAGGCGAACGCTGGCGTGCGGCTTCCCCTTAAAGCCAGCGCGTGAGCTGATCCCATGGAACTGTTAGGATGGCGTTGCTTGAATTGCGCCTATCGAGGTCTGGTTGCGCCCAACCATTGAAAGCCTGAGCCAGCGCATTCGCGCCCGCGAAATCTCTCCCGTCGAACTCACGCAAGATTGTCTTGGACGCATTGACGAACTCAATCCGCAACTGAATGCCTTTATTACCGTCCTGGCTGACTCGGCGATCGATGAGGCTCAGCGCGCCGAGCAGGAGATTTTCCGCGGAAATTATCGCGGGCCGCTGCACGGAATTCCAATCGGACTCAAAGATATTCTCGACACGGCCGGCGTACGCACAACGGCGGCGAGCGCGCTTTTCAAGGACCGGATTCCCACTGAAGACGCTGAGGTCGTTCGCCGGTTGCGAGCCGCCGGAGCCGTCATTCTTGGCAAACAGAACCTGCACGAATTCGCGTATGGCGGCAGTTCGCTGATCAGTTTCTACGGCGAAGTGCGAAATCCGTGGGATACAACGAGAGTTGCCGGCGGCTCGTCGGGCGGGTCAGCCGCATCCGCCTCGGCGGGCATGGGCTTTGCCGCGGTCGGCACCGATACTGCCGGTAGCGTTCGGCTGCCTGCCGCGTATTGCGGAGTCGTCGGACTCAAGCCGACTTACGGACGCGTGAGTGCGCGCGGGGTTGTGCCGCTGTCATGGTCGTTCGATCATGTCGGCCCGATCACCAATTCGGTTTTTGATGCGGCGCTCATGTTGAACGTGCTCGCTGGCTTCGACTCAGGCGATCCGGCAAGCGTCGATGTGGCCGTCCCGGACTACACACGCGGTCTCAGCGAGACTCTGCCGGGTTTACGCATTGGCGTGCCGCGAGCATTCTTCTTTTTTAATAGTCACGACGATAGTCACGACGAAAATCTCGATCCCGAGGTCGCGGGCGCGGTCGAGAAGGCGATCCAGGTCTTTCGTGAGCTTGGAGCTGAGATTCGCGACGAGATGCGCATCGAGGTGTCAACTGATCGCACGCTCTCGAGCGCTGAGTCATGGGCCTATCACAAGCCGTTCGTTGCCCGTTCGCCTGAGCTTTACCAGCCGGCGACGCTCGCCCGGATCAAGTCAGGCGAGAATATTTCAGCCGAGGAGGTGCTCAGAGCCAGGCAAGAGTTAAGCGCCGCCCGTCAGGCTATTGGGAAGATATTTGGAGACGTGGACGTGCTTCTCACTCCGACGGTTCCGATCCCGCCGCCTCGGATCGCGGACCTTCAGAAAAATCTCGAGAACCTGCGTCCTGCGGAACTGATGATGCTGCGCAACACGCGCCCGTTCAATGTGTGGGGGATTCCTGCGATTTCGGTTCCTTGCGGATTTACAAAAGATGGAATGCCGATTGGATTGCAGCTGTCGGGCGCGGCGTGGAGAGAGGATTTGGTGCTGCGGGCTGCCTACGCCTATGAGAGAGCCACGACGTTGCACGAGAGAAGCCCAGACCTTCAAAGTTAGATCGTGGACGCCCTAATGTTGTGTCACCGGGGTTGGTGATTCTGCCTACGAACTGTCCTACTTACGAACCGTCAAGCATTATTTTTTTGATTTTCTTTCCTACTCGAACAATAAGAGGTTCCGACGGGCACACTAATATCGCGAACCTCTCTATGACGTGACCGTTGATGTGAACTGCTTTGTCTTTGATTCTCCGCCCCGCTTCCGTGGTAGACGCAACAAAGCCCGCCTCGCGGATCAGCTTGTCTGCCCGCAGAACTTCGGGGTTAGTCAAATTCGATGTAACAACCTGAGCGCTGCCACTCTCGCTTGGATCGGGTACGACATCGGCAATCTTTACTTTCGCGATGTCGATTCTGACTTCAGGAAGAACCGCTGGAAGTTCATCCTTCTGAAATTGCCGCGCCCAGTCTTCTGCGGCTTGCTTTGCTGCTTCCGGGGAATGGAAGTCAGCTACGATCGACCGCGCCAGCTCCTTCTTTAGCTCCATCGGATGCGTTTTCCCGCCGGCCGTGTCCGCTTTCATTTGTGCGATTTGATCTGTCCGCACATCGGTCAGCAATTCGTAGTATCGCCACATCATGTCGTCGGAGATCGACATGATCTTGCCGTACATTTCGAGCGGAGGCTCGTGAATGCCGATCGCGTTGCCGAGCGATTTCGACATCTTGTTGACGCCGTCGAGGCCCTCGAGAATCGGCGTCGTCAGCACGATCTGCGATTCCTGCCCGTAAGACCGTTGCAGTTCGCGGCCGACGAGCAGATTGAATTTCTGATCGGTGCCACCGAGTTCGACGTCGGCTTCGAGCGCGACTGAGTCGTATCCCTGCGCCAGCGGATAGAGCAGTTCGTGCACCGCAATCGGCTTCTCTTCCTGAAAGCGTTTGTGAAAATCCTCGCGCTCGAGCATCTGCGAAACGGTGTATTTCGCGCAGAGCCGGATGAAATCTTCAGCGGTGAATTTGGAGAACCATCGGCTGTTGAAGTCGACGACAGTTTTCTCTGGGCTAAGAATCTTGAAAACCTGTGTCTTGTAGGTTTCGGCATTCTGCTCGATCTGTTCGCGCGAAAGCGGCGGGCGCGTGGCGGAACGGCCGGTTGGATCGCCGATCATGCCGGTGAAATCGCCGATCAGAAAGATGACGGTGTGGCCAAGATCCTGAAAATGCTTCAGCTTACGCATCAGAACGGTGTGGCCGAGGTGCAAGTCGGGGGCGGTTGGGTCGAAACCTGCCTTTACGCGCAGCGGCTTGCCCGTCTTGAGCGAGCGTTCGAGCTTGGCGCGAAGCTCGGATTCTTTAACGATCTCAGCCGCGCCTTTTTTGATGTAGGCCAGCTGCTCGTCAACGGGTGGAAAATTGGGCATGCGCATTGATTATAACGAGCCGACGCTTTTTCTAAGCGATGTCCTAAAGCATGGCC
>JBAWBE010000584.1:0-24622 GCA_049589635.1 Terriglobales bacterium | reverse complement strand
CCCCAAGTTCACTTCTCTGAATGTGGGCAACCCCGATTTTTTCAAGCAGGTGAACGATCAACTGGACAAGGTGTCGCTCGCGGACTGGAAAACCTATCTGCGCTGGAGAACGATCAATGATTACGCTCCCGACCTGACGAAAGCCTTTGTCGACGAGGACTTTCAATTCAACGGCAAGTACATGTCGGGACAACAGGAGATTGAACCGCGCTGGAAAAAGTGCGTGAAGTCGACCGATGCGAGTCTTGGGATGGCGCTCGGCAAGCTTTATGTGGATCGCACGTTCGGGGTGGAAGGCAAAGAACGCACACTCAAGATGGTACAGGGCATCGAAAGTGCCATGCGAACGGACATCGGCGAGCTGACCTGGATGTCGGACGTAACGAAGAAGAAGGCGTATGAAAAACTCGACACGATCGTCAATAACATCGGCTATCCCGACGACTGGCGCGATTACAGCAGCGTGGTAATCAAGCGCGACGATTATGCCGGAAACGCGGAGCGCGCTGCCGCGTTCGAGGTTCACCGGGTCTATGCGAAGATCGACAAGCCCACCGACCGCAAGGATTGGGGAATGACTCCGCCGACCGTGAATGCTTATTACCGATCTTCGATGAACGACATCAATTTTCCCGCAGGCATTCTTCAGCCCCCGTTTTACGGCAAGCTGATGGATGACGCGGTGAACTACGGCGGCATCGGCGTTGTAATCGGCCACGAACTGACGCACGGCTTCGACGACCAGGGACGAAAGTTCGACGCCGAGGGCAACTTTAAAGACTGGTGGACGCCGGAGGATGGCAAGGAATTTGAAGAACGAGTCTCATGCACGGCGAATGAGTATTCGAAGTTTGTCACCGTGAAAGACGACAAGGGCGATGTCAAGCTCAACGGCAGGTTGACGCTTGGGGAAAATACCGCCGACAACGGTGGTCTAAAGCTGGCCTACATGGCGCTGATGAAAATCATCGGCAACACGCCCATAAAAGAAATCGACGGATACACGCCTCAACAGCGGTTCTTCCTTTCCTACGGGCAGATCTGGTGCCAGAACGTGACCGACCAGGAGGCGCGAAAGCGGGCGCTAACCGATCCACACTCTCCGGGCCGCTGGCGCGTGAATGGAGCAGTGCAGAACTCAGCGGCGTTTCAGGAAGCTTTTAGCTGCCATGCCGGCCAGCCAATGGTCTCTGAGAATGCTTGCCGGGTGTGGTAGGCCTGTCTCCAGGCAAAGGTTGAAAGCTTGAGGAATTTCACGTCTTGGGCGCGCGGTCTTGCGCTGGTTCTTTTGCTCGTTGCCTCCGTCGCGGCGACCGCCCAGTCCGTTCCGCCAGAACTGTTTAGTGGGCTGAAGTGGCGGCTGATTGGGCCTTTCCGAGGCGGACGTGTCGTGGCGGTAGCCGGTGTGCCGGGCGATTCCACAACCTTTTATTTCGGCGGCGTTGACGGCGGCGTCTGGAAAACCACGGATGCGGGCGTCGTTTGGAAGCCGGTTTTCGACAGCGAGCCAATCGCATCGATCGGCGCGCTGGCGGTGGCTCCCTCCGATCCCAACATTATTTATGCCGGCACCGGCGAATCGGACATCCGCTCCGATCTCTCCTCGGGAAATGGTGTTTACAAATCTGTCAATGGCGGCCAGACCTGGATTCATATCGGCCTAGACGACACGCGTCAAATCAGCCGGATCCTTGTCGATGCGCAGGACTCTAACATCGTTTACGTCGGCGCGCTCGGCCACGCCTACGGCCCGAATGCCGAACGCGGCGTCTACAAATCCGCTGATGGCGGATCGCATTGGACGAAGGTTCTCGACGCCGGACCTGAGATTGGCATTGCCGATCTTGCAATTTGTTCGTCGAATCCCAATCTGTTGTTTGCGACGACGTGGCACACCCACCGTCCTCCCTGGAGTACGTATGCTCCGATCGATGGACCGGGCGCCGGCATTTACCGCTCGCAAGATGCCGGGAGAAGCTGGACGCGCCTTCAGGAAAATGGCTTGCCCGACGGCGATTGGGGACGCGCCGGAATCGATGTCTCATCTGATGGCCGGCGGGTGTATGCGCTGATTCAAGCGTCGATTCAAACCTCCATGCAGGCTCCGCAATCGAAGGCAACCGGGCTCTATCGTTCCGATGATGGCGGAGACCACTGGGCTCTCGCGAACAATGATTCGCGCTTAACCAGCCGTGCCTGGTATTTCACCGGCATCACCGTCGACCCACAAAATCCCGACGTGATCTACATGCCGAATGTCGCGCTTTACCGTTCGGAAGACGGCGGCAAAACTATTTCAATTGTGCGCGGTGCGCCCGGTGGAGATGACTATCACCGGCTATGGGTCGATCCGAAGAATTCTTCGAGCATGGTTCTCGGAACCGACCAGGGAACATCGATCAGCCTCGATCGCGGGCAGACGTGGAGCACCTGGTACAACCAGCCAACAGCACAGCTCTACCACGTGACCACCGACAATCAATTTCCTTACGTCGTTTACGGAGCGCAGCAGGATAGTGGAAGCGCGGCGGTCCTCAGTCGCACTGATCATGGCCAGATCACTCCGCGAGATTGGTTTCCGGCGGGCGGCAGCGAGAGCGGATACATGGTGATCGATCCGGGCGACCCGAACATCGTTTATCTCAGCGGAACTTATGGCTCTGTCGCGCGCTTCAACAGGCGCACCGGCTTCAGCCAGGATGTCACTCCCTGGCCGGTGCAAACTTTCGAGTCCGAGATCAATCAGCGAAAGTACCGTGCGCCTTGGACTCCCGTGCTCGTGTCCTCACCCGGTGAACCGCACGGCCTGTATTTCGGAACGCAGTACGTGATGAAAACGATTGATGGTGGTCTGCACTGGGAAACAATCAGCGGCGACTTAACGGGCGCGACTGAGAACTCGAAAACGACGCCTGCACAAAAGCCGCCCAGCATCGACGACGCGAAGTCGCAAGGATACGGAGTTATCTCGACCATCGCGCCATCGCCGCTCAACAAAGAGCTGATTTGGGCCGGCAGCGACACGGGGTTGATTCACGTCACCCGTGACGGCGGGAAAACCTGGAAAGATGTAACTCCGCCCGGACTCGGCGCCTGGAGCGCGGTTTCGCTGATCGAGGCTTCGCATTTCGATGCTGGCGTCGCGTACGCGGCGGTGAGCCGAAGCCGACTCGATGACCAGACGCCTTATATTTATCGCACCAGGGATTACGGTGCGACGTGGCAGTCGATCACGCAGGGGATCGCTTCATCTTCCTTTTTGCGCGCCATTCGTGAAGACCCGCAAACCAAGGGACTGCTCTTCGCCGGGACGGAGCTAGGTGTTTACGTTTCATTCGACGATGGCGGCCACTGGCAGCCCTTGCAGCTCAATCTGCCAGTTTGCTCCGTTCGCGATCTCATGATTCACGGCGACGATCTCGTGATCGCGACGCACGGCCGCTCGTTCTGGATTCTCGATGACGTGACGCCTCTTCGCCAGGCTCACGATGCGGCCAAGGCGAATGGCGCGTGGCTCTACCGACCCGCGACTACCTTCCGTATCGACAACGATTCATTTGCGGGCACGCCGCTTCCGCCCGAGGAGCCAACCGCCGAGAATCCGCCGAACGGAGCAATCATCGACTACGTGCTCAAGTCAGCCGCCAAAGAAGTAAGGCTGGAAATAGTCGATGCGCACCAGAACGTAGTGCGACGGTTTTCTTCGGCGGACCGATCGCCGAAGCGTAGCCCGGTCGCCATCGCGGAGCGCTGGTTTCCGAAGGCCGAAGTATTGGGAACCGCACCCGGTATGCACCGTTTTGTTTGGAATCTTACCTGGGGCACTTCTGAGGAGCCAGAATCGGAGGAGGAAGGTGGCTTGCGGCGCCCTAACCCGCCCAAAATTCCACCCGGCATGTATCAGATCCGGCTAACCGTCGATGGAGAATCCGAGACTCAATCGCTCCATGTTGTGATGGACCCGCGCTCGCCGGCCACGCCGGAGGTGCTGACGAACCAATTTGATACCAGTAGACAAATTTATCGCGAGGCGAAAGCCGCGTATCGCACCTTGCTGGGTCTCAAGTCGGTCCAAAAACAACTCGCGAGTATTCAGCTGCGTGCGGAGGCACAGGCGGCGGATATCAAGTCGCGTCTCACCGAGGCGAAGGCTACGGTCGATAAGATCCTTGCCGGCAAATCAAACACCCCGGATCACCGCGGGTTGGAGGACGCTTACCACAATCTGGTATCTGCGTTACGAGTTGTCGAAGGCGGTGATCGTCCCGCGCCCGAGCAGGCTCTCGCCCTCTACAAAGAATCGAGTAAACAGATCGAGGAGCGCACGGGAGAATGGACGGCGTTCAAACAAACGACGTTATCGGCGCTGAACGAGCGATTGCGGCAAGCGAATCTTCCGGAGATTGCAGCCAACGAATATTGAACATACGATCATTGACCGACGAGTATTGAACGGCGGAACAACGAACCAAGGTTCGAGCGGTCCCGCATTGGGTGTTACTGAATCAGCCCCTACAGCGCTGCCGTCGAGCTCGTGCCCGCCGCCGCGAAAACGTCGGCGCTTTCCTGTTCCGCGATTGGAATGAAAGCTTGCACGACCTCAGAGTCGAACTGCGTTCCGCTGTCTTTTACCAGGCGCCGAACCGCCTCTTCGTGCGGCAACCCGGCCCGGTAGCACCGATTCGACACCATCGCGTCATACGCGTCGATCACGCAGATGATTCGCGAAACCAATGGAATATCGGTTCCCTTTAAACCCGCGGGATAACCGTTGCCGTTCATCGCTTCGTGATGATGAAGCGCGTAAAGGCTCGCTTCTTCAAGACCAGGAAAGAGTCGCAATATCGACCAGCTATACTCCGGATGACGATTGATAAGCGTCCGCTCATCCGCAGTGAGTGGTCCGTTCTTTTTCAAAATCGAATCCGGCACGCCAATCTTGCCAATGTCGTGCAGGAGCGCGGCAACCTCAACCTGATAGGACCGATCCTCCGGAATATCCATCTTGCGCGATACACGCAACGCCCACTCAGCCAGCCGCGTGCTGTGGACTCCTGTGCTGATGTCTTTCAGGTCGAGCAGTTGGTTAAACGCGCAAACCAGCGAGTTGCGGAAAGCGAGATGCTGCTCTTCCAGTTCCTTGACCCTCAACAACAGAGCCGGACCTTGCAGCAGCGGATTGTCGATGGCCGACATCTCGTGGTCTGCGCGTTACCTCTAGCCGTAAGTTCTACGGGATCAGGTTGCAGGCCTGCATCGCCTGGTAGGTATCGAGGCGGCCGAAGCCCAGGTCGAGGTAGCCGATGTAATGAGCATCTGCCAGGCCCGCCGGAACGGTCGAGCTCGAGCAGTTGCTGTTGTTTCCCATCATCAGGGCTGCAGTTCCTGCGACGAGCGGCGTGCTGAATGATGTTCCCCAGCCCGCTGCATAAGTGCCCCATGGATAAGTCGTGACGATACCTTCTCCAGGAGCTGCCATCCACACTGGCGGCGCGCCGTAGTTGGTGAAAGACGATTGCGTGTCGTTGAGCGATGTGGAAGCGACGTCGATCACGCCCGGCAATGCGCCAGGGTAAACGGCGGTCGCCTGGCCACTATTGCCGGCCGAAGCCACCGAAACTACGCCTTTGCTGTTCGAATACTGGATCGCCTTCGCCAGCTCGGTCGAGTAGCTGGAGAGATTCCAGCTCATGCTCATCACCTGAGCTCCATTGCCAACCGCGTAATAGATCGCGCGCAGAATGTCGGACTCGTAGGCCGATCCGCTCGCGGTAAAGACCTTCAACGGCATGATCTTTGCCTGCGGTGCAACCAGATGCACGAGGCCGGCCGTCATGGTGCCGTGTCCGAAGTCGGAATAGTTGTTGCCGCCGCCATCCAGAACCGCGACGCTGCGCTGGTCGAGAACGGCAACCGTCCGCTGATCAAGGGTCGCTGGAGAAGCTGAGTTGCTGTTGCTTGAACTGTTGCCGGTGACGTCAACGTCTTCGTTGCCGCCGGCCGTGTTTCGCGTGAAGTCGTATCCCTTGTACAGCACCGCTTTCAAGACCGGGTGGTTGATATCGACGCCGGTGTCGATGACGGCCACTACTACGCCAGAGCCGGTCGCGTTGAAGGCCGACTGCGTCTGGGCGGTGCGAATCAACTGATTCCCTGGCTGCACCAGGTAGCCATGCCAAACCGTGGCCCCGTAGTAGGAGACCGGAGCTGAGTCTGTCAGGTACGAGGGCGTGCCCGCGCTATTCGGCTGCGTCGGGTTCACTGTCTGATCCACCTCGACCGACAGGATGCCAAGATTCAGGTTCAATTTCAAAATCGTGGTCACCGGGTTGAGAATCGCCGGCAACGTGACCAGGAAGAGCTGGCCGTTCGGGTCGCCGAGGCCGGTTACAACCTTGCAGCCCATAAGCAGGCAGGTCAGATTGATGCCGGGCAGGCCCAGCGAGTCGCGCACGATGAGCCGTGTTTGCGCTTGTGCGGCGGGCGCGCAGGCTGTGACGAGAAGCAGCACGAGGCAGGCCAGCCACCCCATCCGTTTCACTCGTGTTTGTTGTTTCTGTCCGTTCATACTTTTAATCCCTTTCTGAAACGGGCCCTGTTTATGAGGCTTCGGTGAGTTTAGCTTGCCGACTCCCGGCTCACCACTTACACCCGTAATCTCTTGCAAGTAACCACCATTGATGCCGTTCGTAAGGGGAGTCATGTTACTTTAAGTTCACCAAAGGCATTCGGACCCTCCGGTCACCGACCCTTGCGGTGAGCCGAAGATCGTCCTGTGCCTCAAATTCAAGCTGAAATTCTCCGTATGCGTTAGCGGTGGCCGTGGCCACCAGTTGGCCGTTTTGTGTCCACACCACAACGGGAGCGCCCGTCAGCGGCTCACGCGTTATATGGCTATCTAGTATCTGTCCCACTGCGGAGATCTTCCCCGACGGCACCAAAAGGTCAAACCGCAAATCGACGGTGAGCCCATCTGCCTCATAAACGACCTGCCGGGCGACGGCTGCACTGCTGCGCACGCCTGCCAATAGAGGCTGCGAAACGCTGTCGAAGAGCACGCTGGCGAGGCTCCATTTTTCAGTCCGAAATTCCTGTTTGGCGGTGAATTCCAGCTTCGCCAAACGCACCAGATTTTCGGGCGCTGAATATTCGCGCTCTGCCCGGGCCATGGTTTGCACGCGATTCCAGAAACGGCTGGTCTCTTTGCAATTCATGCAGCCCGCAGCGAGATGCGCCTTGACGCCACGCGCCTTATCCGACCCGCTGAACCCCCGGCCAAAATCAGCCCACGCTTGTTCGGAAAAATGTTCCATCTGTAACGTTGCCTTTCTTGGAAGCTTTCGCTCTGTTGAATAAGGGAGATGAGTGGGCCGAAAAATATAGGCTGGGCTAGAAATTCTTGGATTGCCGCTTAACCCTTTCCTATCAATGAGAAAGGAGCCCAATGGTAGGGGTGCGGATGCTTCTCTCGCAGCTCGATCATGGCCGCGCGCATGGCCGCGGCCTTGGGCTGGCCCTCCTGCAAGCGGGCGTAGAAGGTAATCATGAAGTCCTTGGTACTCTCGTCGTGCACGTCCCAGAGGCTCAGAACGAGCGACTGAGCCCCCGCTTGCAGAAGGCCGCGGGCCAGCCCGATCAGCTCATCGCCCGGGGTGATGACGTTCAATCCCGTCGCGCATCCGCTGAGCACTACCAGCTCGGCTGGTAACTGAAGATGACTGAGGTCATACAGGCTCAAATGCGAGTCTCCCAGACGAATCGAGGAGAACATCGGATTGTCCTGCCGGAAATAGCCGTGGGTGGCGATGTGAACAATTCGGCTGGCATGGCCGTGGGTGCGCAGGACAGCCTCGGTCGCTTGCTCGCCCATAAATGCTCGAGCCCCGGGAAGCATCGCGCTCAGCGCATCAACCTCGGTTTGAATGGAAGGAGTCTGCGCGTCGGGTACGCCGAGAATCAGCGGATCTCCCGTTGTGTTCGCCGGCTTCGACTGGCACAGCGCGTAGACACTGGCGCTGGGAGCGTATGACACGGAAAAATTGTCAATCAGGTACGACTCGCCGTCGTGCAGCGCATGAAATGGAACGTGGTGCAGCAGCCCATGCTGTACGAACACCAGGTGTTTCGAACTGAGCCGATGCCGGATGGGCGCAATCAGCTCCTGATATAGATTCTTCAGATGGGACTGCGTAGCGTCCAGCAGCGGCTGGCTGAAGGTGGTCAGATACTTTGGATCAAGCCGGAATTTCGACAACTGAAATTGCAGCAACTGCAAAATCTTCTGAACTCTCGGCTGCACCGTGACAGGCGCGATGTAAAGGTCATCGCGAGTAAGCACGCATGCCAGGTAATGGTCCTTGGCGCGAAAGAATTCGACCAGCGTCGCGTCCGCCGGAAGCGCGGATCGAATCTGCTCGAGCGAGATGCTCGATGCCACTTCCAGGCCAGCTTCATGTGCCTCGGCAATGGTGGCTTCCTTCATCGCTTTCGTCAGGTCGCTCTCGCGCAGGCGCGCCTCTTGTTCGAGTTGCTTGATCCTTTGGCCGGAGCGCTCTTCGGGCCGTAACTGTTCCCGCTCGATCAGGTTGTAGTACCAGTTGAGTTCCTCCCGCAGGTTGCGGATCGAACGCACCAGGTCGCTCTGCCCCGCATCTCCCGCGGACGCAATATGCATCGGCTTGCTGAGAAGATCGGCCAGGGTGCGGGACTTTGCCTGCTCGATATAACCAAATGCCTCTTCGAGGCCGTCCGGACGTCGCAGGCACAGCTCCACCAGATTTTCATAGACCTCAAGCTTGTTCTGGAAAAACGCGAGCTTCAGCTCTTCTCCGCGCAAGCTGCCGCGCAGGCGTTCCACCGCCTCCCGCGCCCGGCCATAAGATTGATACGCATCGTCATGTTGGCCGCCGGCGCCTGCGATTTCGCCCAATAGAAACTCGGCCTGGTAGAGCAGCACCGGCGAATCGAACTTCGCGAGATCTGAGAGCGCTTGCTGACAGTGACTGCGCGCGCCATCGAGGTCGGTCAGGCGCAGAGCAATGCGCGCCAGCAACAATTCGGCGAGCACGGCTTTGCCGGGCATCGCCGAAGTCCGAAAGAATTCGTGAGCCGCAAGGCACAGCCGCCGCGCTTCAAATAAACGGCCTTCGTTGAAAAGAACCAGCGCTTCATAGAGGTCGATCAGCGAGGGCCAGATCAGGTTCTTGTCCTGAACGAACATCTCCTTCGCCTGCGCAAACAACTTGACGCCCTCGAACGCCTGTCCCACGCGGCTCGCTGCGATGGCCGCAAACGCCAGGGCTTTGGCGGCTTCGTAGCCAAATCCGAGCCGCCGGAACCCTTCATTCGCCGCGCGTCCCAGTTCGCCGGCTTCCGCGCTCAGGTTCAGTTCAAGATAAATCTCGGAAAGATCGAGATTGCAAAGCGCCAGCTGATACGCGTCGTTTGCTTTGCCCGCGCTGGCCGAGGCGTCACGCAGCATTTTGATCGCGCGACCATACTCGCCGCGCAAAAAGTACAGATACGCAATGTTGTAGTCGGCATAGGCAACCAGAATCGGCATGCCTCTCTGGTGGCACTCGTCGCGCGCGATGCGGTGAAATTCCAGCGCTTTCGGAAAGTCGTTCAGGCTGATGTAACAGAGCGAGAGATTGCTGAGAACCGCCGCCAATGCTTCGCCGTCGTCGTGTTTCAGTAGTTCCTGATAGGCGCGATCATAGATTGCGAGGGCTTCAGTAAAGCGATCCTGCCGGTGATAGATGTTGCCGATATTGATTTCGAGACGCGCCAGGCGGCGCGTGTTTCCCTGCTTCTTGAAGATCGCAGCTGCGCGTTCACCCTTGGCAACCGCTTCGTCGTAGCGCCCCAGCAGTAAGAGCGGCTGGATCGAGCCGCTGAGCGTACGCGCCAGCTCTGCCTCGTCTCCTGCCTGCTCAAAGCACGCGGCCGCCTTCTCATGATGCTCAATCGCCGCCGCATGCTGGTCAAGCGTATAGAGCGAATTCGCTTTCGCTCGAAAACTCCTCGCCAGCGAAATCTGGCTGCCGGCGCTTTGTGCGATATCGATCGCCGCGTCGGCGATGCGATCGGCACGATGCGAGTCGACTCGCACCTCCTGCCACACGCGTTCGGTGAGCGTCGTGACTACTTCATCCCATGCAATGTCGGAATGCTGTGCGATCAACTGCCGACGGCTATCCGAGTCTTCAAGCGCGATCAGTCGCTCGACAACGGCCTCGAGTTCGGTCTGCCGTACCGGCTGCACGCTCATCGGAAGCCCTTCTTTTCGAGTTGCTTCTTCAGTTGGGCGAGGCACCTGCCGCGGATAAAGCCGATCGATCCCGTCGCAAGGCCAAGCTCTTTGGCAACTTCGTCATAGGGCCGCGCCGGGGTTTCGAAGAAAAGCATCTGGATCATGCGCTCGCAGCGCTCCGGCATTTCGGCGATTACGTCGCGCAGCAACTGCTCTTGTTCGAGCTGTACCAGCATCTGCTCAGGTAGTGCGGCATCGCTGTTGTCGATGCCCTTCTCAGCCTGCTCAGGCTCCAGTTCAACCAGCCGGCCCGAGGTTCGCCGATGCTGAAGGCACCGGTGATAACAAGTCTGAATCAGCCACTTCGGCAACGCGCGGTGTTCGCGCAGGCGCGGCAACTCTGACATCAGATCCACGCACACGCCCTGAAAAATGTCGCCCGCATCCTGATACATCCCAAACTTTACTGGAATCGAGAAGATCAGGTTCTTGTATTTATCGATGAGCGCAGCCCAGGCCTCGGCATCGCCCTTCAGACAAGCCTTGATCAGCTTTTCGTCCGAAGAACTAGCCGCCCGCTCCTTCTGCTGCCTGGCTGCGGTTCCCGTCATCGCACTCCAGCGTTCTCCATTCCGCCATTGCGGATGTAGAGTTCATCCGCATTCCACAACGTGTAAGGATCGAGCAGAGCAGGCTTGAAATTACCGACTCGCGCATCGGCGCCCGCCAGAATGTTCGGCGTCGCTAGAAAAATAAACGGCAGATTTTCAGAGATGAGCTGCTGCACGCGGTCGTACATCTTCTTGCGCTTCGCATAGTCGAGCGTGACCATCTGTTGCTGCATCAGCTGATCGATCTCGCGCTCCCAGTCAGTAGCCGGCTGCTTCTCGCCGAGATTCCACAGATGCGATGTGCCATTCGACATCCACACATTCATCTCCGGATTCGGATCAGCATCACCGCCGCCAAGGCCCATGATTGCGGCGTCATAGTCGAAACTCTGAAAAACGCGATCAATCACCGCTCGAAATTCCAGCGGCACAACATGAACCTGCATGCCGAGATGCGACAAATCATCTTGCAGAAGCGTCGCCATCTTCATCCGCTGCGCGTTCGATGAACTGGTGACAACGGTGAATTCGACCGCTTGGCCCGACGCATCGAGTAATTGCCCGCTTTTGTTCCACGAATATCCCGCCGACTTGAGCAGTTGCCGCGCCGCGTCGACCGAGCGTTTGGAATGAGGAATCAACTGATTGACCCAAAGCCTGTTGCCGGGGCCAACATTTCCCCACAAGGGCGTACCGCGCGTGCCATAGACCAGACGCACGATTCCATCGCGATCAACCGCATCATTAATCGCCTGCCGAAACCTCAGATCGCGAAACCAGGCCTGCTTTCGCGCAACTGCATCCAGCTTTTTTCCACTGAGATCGTTCAGATTAAAAACGATGAAGTTGTATTCGAGGCTCGGGCCGAGGTCCGCCAATTGCGATCCGGCTTTGGGTTCCTCTTTGGCGAGCAGATTGTAATTCTCGGAACTGAGGCGGTTGATGACGTCGGTCTCTCCCGCTTCGAAGCGCAGGACCTGCGCGTCTTCGGAGCCCACAGAAAGAAATACGACCGCATCGAGATAAGGCAGGCGATGATTGTCGCGATCAACCTTCCAGTAATAGGGGTTGCGTTCCAACACAATCTGCTGCCCCGGCGCACACTGCTTCAGACGAAATGGCCCGAGGCCGGCGATCTCCGAGGCTTGCGTGTTGAGCGACCATGTCTGCGCGAGCTTGCCATCGCGATATGGCTTTTCGAGAAGATGCTTGGGCAGAATCGGGAACCCGTCAAAAATGCGCTCGGCAGCCGCGTAGGGCTTCGGCAAGGTGAATCGCACCGTGTACGGATCAACCTTAGTGACCGTCATCGGTTTGCCATCGATGACGAGCAAGTCGCGCTGTGGAGAGTCGATCGCTTCGTCGCTGTAAACAGCAAACGAAAAGACAACGTCGTCGGCGTCGAAGGCGTGGCCGTCGGAGAAGCGGATTCCCTTGCGCAGTTGAAGAGTGAACGTTCGGCCATCGGCCGATGTCTTCCACGATTTCGCCAGCGCCGGCTCGGTCTTCTGCGTCGACCGATTGATTTCGATCAGGTCGGCATTCAGGCGTCCGATGACTTCGCGCGACGCGGAATCCGACTCAGTCACCGGGTTCAGCGTCTTCGGCTCAGCGCGCTGACCAATCGTCAGATATCCGCCATAGTGGGCGGCAACGCGGCCGGAAGCGCCCGCCACGTGCTGAAGCTCTTCATTCTTGCCGAAAGTTTCAGGAGCCGGAGCTCCCGCAAAAGACGTTCCTGCCGCGCAAATACCGGCGAGCAGACACACGAGTAGGGATAGGCGAGCGATCGCTTTCATAACACCCCTTCCCCACAGAACTTCCCAAGAATGGCTGGTTTTTCCGGGCTTATCGAGATTCTAACCGCGAATGAAGGGCATCGGCGAGTAGGTAATACGTAACCGAAGTAATGAATAATGCGGCTGCCGGAGCCAGCAGCCAGCCATAAGAAATCAGCACGCTGTATTGCTGCAGCGCGCTCAGCATGTTACCCCAGCTCGGCACAGGCTCGTTGACGCCGAGGCCAAAAAACGACAGCGCGACTTCTGCCGCAATGTATCGCGGCACGAGCAATGCCGCCTGCGTGAGGACGACGCCAAGCGTTTCCGGCAGAACGTGGCGGCGCAATAAGTAAAAGTCCGATCCGCCAAAACCGCGCGCCGCCGCAACATAATTCCGCGTTCGCGCGCTGAGCACCACTCCTCTTACAAGCCGCGCTGGACGTGCCCAGCCAATTAGCCCGATCACGCAAGTCAGAAGAAGAAACGTCCGTGCCGGGCTCACATGCAGCGGCAAAAACGCCCGCACCCCAAGGAGGAAGTAGAGCCATGGCAGGGCAAGGAACAATTCGGTCGTTCCCATGAGCGTCTCGTCGATCCAGCCACCGTAATAGCCCGCAATCACTCCGACCATGCTGCCAACCGCCAGAGTAACGGCGGTCGCAACGATTCCCGCGGCGACAGAAATCTGCCCTCCCCACAAAACGCGAGAAAATTCATCTCGGCCGAAGGCGTCGGTTCCGAAGAGCAGGATTTTGCCGGGGTCGTCTACTCCAAAAAAGTGGAGATTCGTTTCGCGGAGCCCAAGAAAATTGTAAGAATCACCGCGAACAAATGCATGTAAGGGATAAGGATGTGTTTGATCTTCCCGGTAACCGTCGTCGACCGCTATCCAGGCATAAACAAAGGGCCGCAAGTGAAATCCGGAGCTGTCGACAAAATGCAAGCGCGTCGGCGGAGCATACGGAAGATCGCGATTCTGGGTGGCCGGATCGTATGGCGCAACGAACCCGGCGCACAAAATTATGGTGTGCAAAATAGCTAGGAGCACGATCAGCAACACAGTCTTACTTCGCGTGAATCGGAGGCGCCCGCCCGTGGGTCTAGCTGGCATGCGCTGCCCCAGTCCGAATTCGAGGATCGAATATCATCAGCAACACATCGGCAATCAGATTTCCGCCGATCATGAAGAGCGCGGAAAACATGATGCCTCCCATCACAACGTAAAGGTCGCGCGAAAGCGTGGCGTCGAGGACGAGTGGCCCCAGCCCTGGCCATCCGCAAATCACCTCCACAAGCAACGAGCCGCTGACCAGGCCAGCCAGTGAAAATCCAAACAGAGAAATCGCGGGATTCGCCGCCGCCGGCAGCACGTGGCGGAAAAGCAGTCTGCCACGGCTGATTCCGAGCCCGCGAGCCGCTTGAAGATAGGAAGCGCGCAGCACTTCAATCCCGCTCGCGCGAATGTGCCGCACGATGACTCCGCTTTCGCAGAGCACCAAAATCAAAACCGGCAATTTCAAATGCGCAATAACATCGCTGAGTTTCCCCCACCCCGACAGTGTGTCGAACGAACTCGACGCCATCCCGCCAACCGGCGCAAGGCGCCAGCGCACGGCAATGACCAGCAAGGCAATCGCAATTACGATTTCCGGCACTGCAATCAGCAGCGAACTGATGACCGTAATCGCGCGATCCAGAAAGCCTCCGCGCCGCGCTGCCGCCCACAGCCCCAGTGGAACAGAAATGATCCACGTAAGGATCATCGCCGTAATGGTCAGCAACAAAGTGTTCTTCGCCCGGGCCCAAAGCAGCGGAGCAACGGGCGTGTTGTAAGCGATGGAGTAACCGAGATCCGCGTGCAGCGCGGACTTCATCCAACGCCCATAGCGCACAGCGAGCGGCTGATCGAGTCCATACTGCGCACGCAACCCAGCAATTGTCTCCGGAGAGATTTGCGGATTCACTCGCATCTCATCGAAAAAACTGCCCGGCGCCATCTCGGTCAATAGAAAACAGAGCGCGGAAACGCCCACCAGCAGAACAATAGCGCGGATGAGTCGCCGGACGATGTAGCTCACGTGGATGTTCCCGAGATCGGTGTTCCCGAGATCGATGTCCCTGAGATACTAGCCAGATTCGATTGTGCCACCCGCGCCCAGGCCAGAAGGCGGAGCGTCTCGTCGTGCTTTGGCTCGTTCATTACTTTGAGGGTCGTTCCCATCTCTACGATTCGACCGCTGGCCATCACCGCAATCGTGTCAGCCATGCGCGCAACCAGCGCCAGATCATGCGAGATCAGAAGATAAGTAAGCGAGTGCGACGCCTGCAAATCCAGTAACAAATTCGCAATCTGTGCCTGCGTAGAAAGGTCCAAACCGGTAAGCGCTTCATCCAGCACCAGCAACTTTGGCCGCACAACTAATGCACGCGCAATCGCCAGTCTCTGGCGCTGGCCACCGCTGAACTCCATCACCGATCGGTCCAGCCAATCCGCCGAGAGTCCTACTTCATTCATTACAGTTCGAGCCGCATCTCTTCGCAGTGCTGCTTCGAGTCCCATGATCAACAAAGGCTCTTCCACGACTTGCGCCGCAGTGAAGCGCGGGTTCATGGATGTAATAGGGTCCTGGAAGACCATCTGTACTTGATTGCGCAAGAGCAGACGGACGCGCGCGCTTCGATTTTCCGGGCTCTCGCCGTCCAACCAAATTTGCCCGGCGCTTGGTTTTTCGAGTCGCGCCACGCAACGCGCCACCGTGGATTTGCCGGACCCCGATTCTCCAACTAACGCCAAAGTCTTCCCCTCGAAAATTTCGAAATCCACCGCGTCCGCGGCCAGCACCGGCGTTCGGTTGCGCCACAGCCCGCCTCGAACGTACCGCTTCGAGAGTCCCCGCACACGCAAAAGCGAATTGGCCGGTTCCCGTGCCCTAGGCAAAGTCACTCTCCATATTTGAAGCAGCTCACCGGTCGTGAAGGTTCGGGCAAGAAAACTTGCGGATAGCGTTCGCTACAGATTTCCATTCTGTCGGGGCAGCGCGGATGAAACCGGCATCCTGCCGGCAGACTGGCGGGATCGGGCGAGTCGCCCTCGATCGCCGCAAAACGCAAATGCGTGGCCGGCGCGGCAGCCACTGTTGACCTCGCAATTTGAACCAGCGCCTGCGCGTAGGGATGCAGCGGTTGCCGGAAAATCTGTGCAGTAGTTCCAATTTCGACAACCCGCCCGGCGTACATCACGGCCACACGATCGGCGAAGCCCGCAAAGACCGCTGGATCGTGACTGATCATCACAATCGCAATACCGTGTTCGCGGCGAATCTTTGCCAGCAATGCAATGATCTCTGTTTGCAGCGGGGCGTCCAGCTTGCTTGTCGGCTCATCGGCAATCAACAGCGCGGGGTGGCATGAGATTGCTTGTGCAATCGCGACCCGCTGCCGCTGTCCGCCGCTCAGTTGATGAGGATACGCGCCGTAGATTTCTTCCGGGCGATCGAATCCTACTTCACCCAGCAACTCCAAAACCCGCGCCCGCCGCCGCTTTGCTCGCAGTGAAAGATGCGCACGCAGCACTTCCGAAATCTGAGACCCGACGTTAATCACCGGATTCAAAGCGAGCGCCGGGTCCTGCGAAACCACCGAGATTTCACGGCCGCGAATCTCGCGCAGCCTCGATTCGGGCATCGTCAGCAAATCGCGCCCGCGAAAAAGAATTGTCCCTTGCTCCGAGTCCGCATGCCCCGGAAGCAACCGAAGAAGGGCATTCGCGAGCGTGCTCTTGCCGCAGCCCGACTCTCCCAAGATTCCGACGACCTCGCCACTTGCGATCGCCAGGCTGAGGTCATCCACGGCTCGTAGCCGCGTTCCGTCGCGAAGCGCATAGGTGACCGACAATCCTCGGATGTCGCAAAGAAGCTCTTTCAACTCGCGCAAACCTCCCTATTACTTTCTTATCGCCAGCAGGTATGCGCAATTGGCGAGTTAGGGACGATTAGTCCTCCTTCGACCTTACTTAAGCGCTTCCACTGGATTCACTTTTGTCGCCCGTCGAGCGGGGACGTAGCTAGCGAATAGGGCAACGCAGAGAAAAAGTGCCGGAGTGAAAACGAAAGTCGCGAGATCCCGCGTTCCGACTTTGTAGAGCATGCCTGACATCACCCTCGTCAGCAGGATTGAGACCACCAGACCGATTGCCACGCCGGCGCTCGCCAGCAGGAGCCCCTGCCGGACCACCAGTCGCAGGATGTCAGCACGCTCCGCGCCGAGTGCCAGGCGAATACCGAACTCTTGCCGGCGTTGTGCCACCGAGTAAGAGAGCACTCCGTAAATTCCGATCACCGCGAGCGCCAGTGCTGTTCCGGAAAAAATGGCCAGCAGGAGCATGGTGAAGCGTGGCTGCGAACGAGAGCTGTCCATGAGTTCGTCCACCGTTTGAATTTTGGTGACGGGCTGATCGGAGTCGACGGCCGCAATCTGCGCTCGCACGGCCGAGATCAATCCCCCAGGCGGAACCGCCGTGCGCACCAGCAGATTCATATTCGTCCACGGGATCTGGGGAAATGACAGATAAAGCTGCGGCTGGGTATCTTGCTCCAATCCGTTATTTTTAATGTCGGTCGCCACGCCCACCACCTCGGCCGGTTCCGTCCAGCGGCCCATGATTACGTGTTTGCCGATGGGATTCTGATTGGGCCAGAAGCGATGGACGAAGCTCTCATTCGCGATCACGACTTTGGGCGCCTTCTCGTCATCCGCGGCAGTAAACTCGCGGCCGTCGCGCAACGGTACCCGCATCGTCCGGAACCACTGCGGGCTGATGGCTTCAATGTCGAGGAAGGGGTGCTCAGCAAGAGGCACGTCCGGCTGGCCCTCCGCGAGGATGGGCGTCAGACGCTTGAAACCGAGTGGCAGCGCCACCGAGGTCGCGGCGCTGCGTACTCCCGGCAAAACAGAAACGCGCCGCAACACTTCATCAAAGAACGCGATCTGCTGCTCGGGTTTCGCATACTTCACGGTGGGCAGCGAGATGTCCATCGTGAGCACGTTCTGCGCGTCAAATCCGGGATCGACGCGGAGCAGGCGTACAAAGCTGCGCAACAGCAGCCCTGCCCCGACGAGAAGCAGCAACGAGAGTGCAACCTGACTCACGACGAGAAAGTTCTTCATCAACGCTCGCCGGTGTCCGAGCGAAACTCCTCGACCCTCATCGCGCAGTGCCAGGTTCGGATTCGAGCGCGCCAACTGGAGCGCCGGCACGGTCCCGAACATAACGCCCGCGAGAATTGAAATCCCCAGCGTAAAGAGCAGCACCCGCGGATCAATGCCGATGGGAATTCCGGAAGGAAGCTGGGCCGCTCCCCAGGCAACGAGCGCGCGAGTGGCGGCCCAACTCAGCCCGATTCCGAGAATGCCCGCGACAAGAGCCAGCAGCATGCTTTCGGTAAGGAGTTGTCCGACCAACGTGCCGCGGCCTGCGCCCAGTGCGGTTCGTATCGCGATTTCTTTTTTGCGGGCCAGCGCGCGAGAGAGTAACAAACTGGCCACATTGGCGCATGCAATCAGCAGGACCGCCGCAACGGCAGCGGAAAGCACTAGAACTTTCCCGCGCAAATCACCGACGACCAGATCGCGCAAAGCTTGCGTTGCCATGGAGGCCCCAGGCTTGGCATCGGGCGCATGCGGATTCTGTTCGCGATACCGCTGGTTGATCAGCGCAAGCTCGGCGTCGGCTCGCGGCAATGTGATTTCCGGGCGCAGACGCGCAAGTATCTGGAGATAGCCCACGCCCGAGCGCAGCCGCTGCGGCGTCATCAGCGAATACTCGAAATAACGTGGCGTCCAGATGTCGGCCTCGCCGACGAAAGGAAACTCAATATTCGCCGGTAATACCCCGACCACCGTTTGGGGAGTCTCGTCGAGCGTAATGAGCTGGCCGATAATATTCGGATCACCGTGGAATCGGGTGCGCCACATGGAATCGCTCAACATGACAACCGGCTTGCCTTCGGGACGACCCTCGTCGTCAGTAAACGTTCGCCCGAGTTGAGCCTTCACGCCCAGCGTGGGGAAAAAGCTCGGCGAGACGCGCGCGATCGGGACCTGGATCGGTTCGCTAAATCCCGTAAGGTTGAGGTTGTCATTCGTCCAGACCGCTACCGACTGGAACGACTTGCCGGCATCGCGCACCAACTCGTAACGCATCAGCGTGCATGGGAAGTCCCCGTTATTGTCTCGCGCGACCACGGTCACAAGATGCTCCGGATCGCGGTACGGGAACGGCTTCAGCAGTAAAGCGCTCGTCACAGTGAAGATGGCCGTGTTTGCGCCAATCCCCAATGCAAGAGTCAGTATCGTGGCTGCGGCGAATCCCGGGTTCTTCCCCAAAAGACGCGCGCCAAAGCGGAGGTTGCGAAGCAAAGATTGCATGACTGAGAAATTATAGGGTGCGGCGAAGATTGTTTGTTCCCAGGCAGCCTGCTTCGTAATTCCTGCCAGTAGTTTTCAATGAGAATCGCAACCCGCGAATCCACTTTCTCGCGATTAATGCCCCCGCTGGCTCCGCATTGTGTGGTCTCTTCTTGTTCAAAATGGTTTTGACAAACGAAAGTAAACGTTATAAAAAGAAACAGAAACCAAAAGGCGTGCCAGCGGACTGAGCCAGCCCGTCGGCGGCTACGAACGCAGTTGTTCTATTCATCATTGGTCCAGTCAACATTAGCTCTAGTCAAAAATGATCGTACTCAACGAAGAACGCCGGCGAGCCATCCTCGAACTTGTGAATCGCGATGGCCGCGTCCTCGTGCCAGATCTGGCGCGGCGCTTCGCCACTTCGCAGGTAACGATCCGTAAAGATCTTGAAGCCCTCCATAACTTGCGGCAACTTCATCGCACTCATGGCGGGGCCCTGCCGTCCCGCTCTGTGGATGATCCCAGCCTCCGTGAAAAAGAACAGCTTCATCAGAACGAAAAGCGCCTGATTGCAGAAGCCGCGGCCCGCATGGTCAGTAACGGCCAAGTCGTGATCCTCGATTCCGGCACCACCACGACTGCGATTGCCCGCGCGCTGCGTAGTTTCAACGACCTGACCGTCGTGACCAACGCCGTGAACATCGCCGCCGAATTGGCGGGCACTTCCATCGAGGTCATCCTGACCGGTGGCACTCTGCGAAAAAACTCATTCTCTCTCGTGGGTCCAATGGCTGAAGACACGCTCCGTCACCTAAGCGCCGATCTGCTCTTCCTGGCGGTCGATGGCTTCGACGTGGACTACGGTCTGACCACTCCGAATCTCCTGGAAGCGCGCGTCAACCGCGTGATGGTGGAAGTGGCAAAGCGCACCGTCACGGTATGCGACTCCACGAAATTCGGGCGCCGGAGTCTCTCTCTCATCGTTCCGACATCGGCCATGCATGAAGTGATTACAGACCGTTCGATTGGAAAATCAGATTTGCGCGCCTTAAAGAAAGCCGGGATCGAGGTGACGATTGTCTGATGTAACGGAACTAAAAGATCCGCGCGACCGTCGCGGCTCGGCTGGACATGATTCTTCCGAGTACGGTTCTTCCGATCATGGATCCTCCGAACCTGGCGCACACAGCCTTTCCGAGATCCTTTCGCAGGCGCAATACTGGGAGGCCTGCCTCACTGAATTGGCGCACAGTAAGACCCTGAAAGAAGTGGAAGCACGCTTCGGTCACAGCCCAGAGTGGTTATTTATCGGGTGCGGCTCCAGCTACTATGTCGCGCTGGCCGCGGCCGCCACCATGAAGTCCATCGCCGGCCGTCGTGCCCTGGCGATTCCTGCCTCTGAACTGCTCCTCTATCCCGAGTTAGTGTTCTCCGCCGCTCCGTGCGTCCCGGTACTCATCTCCCGCTCTGGCCAAACCTCGGAGGTACTTAAGGCCGCCGAAATCCTTCGAGACCGTAACGTTCCTAGCCTGGCGATTTCCTGCGCCCGAGGACAATTACTCGAGACATTGGCCACTGTTACGGTGACAGTCCCCGCTGACGAACAAAGTACGGTGATGACGAGGTCATTCACCTCCATGCTATTGGCTCTGCAATTTCTAGCCGGCCGGATCTCCGGGGATGCGCGCTATTGCAGTGACCTCCTATCCATGCCCGCGCTAACGCAGCCAGCGCTCAATGCCTTGCCCGACCGAATTCGCGACTTCGTGGCAACCCACACCTTCACAAATTACGTTTGTTTGGGGCAGGGACCTTTCTATGGCTTAGCTTGCGAGTACGGCCTCAAAGTAATGGAGATGTCGATCTCTTCATCCCAGGTCTTTCACTCGCTTGAGTTTCGCCATGGTCCTAAGTCAGTAGTAACTCCATCCACGTTGCTGATTTTTCTTCTGTCGGAGCATGGTTATGACGCAGAATGCGATCTACTTGAAGAAATGAAGTCTTTGGGCGGTACAACCATGGTGATTGCCAACCAGGCGAATACTCGGGCGCGTGCCGCGGCGGACTTGCTGATCGAATTGCAACTCCCTCTTCCCGAACTCGGGCGCCTCGCCCCCTGCGTCGTTCCCGGCCAGCTATTGGCTCTGCATACCGGGTTGAAAAAGGGACTAAATCCCGACTCCCCGCGCTACTTGAGCCGATCCGTGATTCTGGAAAATGATGGCACCAATAAGCCCTCTAAAAAGCCGGAACCGGTCGCGTGAATCCCCGCTTTGACGTCACGATTGCCGGAGAACTGAACCTCGATCTAATCCTCTACGGCCTGCCGCGCGAACTCCCACCCGAGCGCGAACTACTGGCCGACAACATGGCCCTGACGTTAGGGTCGTCATCGGCCATTGTTGCGCACAACCTGGCCAGTCTCGGAACCAAAGTAGGCTTTCAATCGCTGATTGGAGAAGACGCATTGGGCAAGATCGCGCTTGAGCGCTTGGGACGTAGTGGCGTCGACATCGGTCGAGTGCGGACGGAGAAATCCGTGGGCACGGGACTGAGCGTTATCTTACAGCGCGATGGCTGGCGCAACATACTAACTTATGCTGGCGCTATCAGCAGGCTTAGCTGGGCTGACCTTGATCTTGACTATCTCTCGGCAGCACGTCACTTCCACTTATCTTCCTATTATCTCCAATCCAGCCTGCGCCCGACAGTGCCGGAGCTGTTCCGCCACCTCAAGGCGGCTGGATTGACGATATCACTCGATACGAACGATGATCCTGAGGGCCGCTTTGAGGATCTCCATGGAGTGCTCGATCTAGTAGACATCTTTCTTCCCAATCAGCGGGAGGCATGCCGCATAGCCCGCACTGACAGTCTCGAAGAGGCAATAACGAAGCTTTCCCAGGCCGTCCCTTTGTTAGTCGTCAAGCTAGGAGCCGCAGGTGCCCTGGCCGTTCGCGATAACGAAAGAATCACGAGCCCGGCCGTAAAGGTGGATATCGTCGATCCGGTCGGGGCGGGGGACAGTTTCGATGCGGGCTTCCTGCATACCTATTTAAAAGGACAAAGCCTTGGCGACTGCATGATTGCCGGTAATGCCGCCGGTGCTCTTTGCGCGACTCGCGCCGGTGGCACCGAAGCATTTCTCGACCGCGCACACCGCGAGACTTTTCTCCGACAGCACGCGCCGCGATTGCTATCTTCCGATCATTAATCCGATCATTGACACAACAAATAATTCCGATCTCCTATTGCGGGCTCACTTCCAGCAGTAGATGGTGTTTGAATTCCGTCTTCAGTTTTGGCGTCTCGCCGGCAATCGCCTTCACCGTTCCAAGATCCTTGTTATCCGCATAGTCAAGCACTCGGTAAGTTCCCGGAATCAGTCCGCGTAGTTCAACACTTCCCCGCCACGTAACAGTCGGTTGCGATGCGAAGAATGCATAGTACATCTTTCCGTCCTTCTGAATCGCATAAGCCTCAGGCAGGTCATAGGCATAGGTGTATAAAGGAAGAAACGTCCCCTTGGAGAGCATCTTGTCGTTGTAAATCGCCATCCACTTCTTCCAATGCTCTTCCTTTTGCGGAGTCAGGTTGACCTTATTGAACTTCGGGCCTGGATCAGGCCACACGAATTTCGTGCCCACCACGCCGCCCGCGCCAATTGTCGAGGCAAAATCATCCCCATGTTCAATCCAATCGTTGCCCGCCCGTGTCATCGCCGAGAGTTCAACGTGGTCGCCATACACCGCCGCTTCCGGCCCTAATAGCGCTTTATACATTTTGATTCGCCGCCGAACCTGCACAGCGCCCACCGGATCGGCAGTCACGGCCTGATCCATATAGGGCAGCCACGCGAGCGAAGGCGGCGTCCCGCACGGGCAGCTCTGCGTCACGCTCTCCGGCTTGAGCGCGCGTGTAGTTTGATAAATTGTCTTGTACACGTCCGCCATCGCATTCACGGAATCCTGCGGAGACTTGTGATGGTGCGCCGGGTTATGGCACTCGGGAACCGAGTAGATATTGTCCAGCTTCGATCCGTCAAAATCCCAATCACGTATGAACTTCTCTGTGAGCTTCTTATAGTATTGCTGAACTTCAGGCACCGCGGGACAAAGAGCCGCCAGATCCCGAGTTATCCGCGCGTGATGTCCGTTTTTGTCAAGAATCAACCAGTCCGGATGTTCGCGAACAACGTCTGACACGAGATATTTGTGCGACTCCCATCTTCCCTGCCCGTCTTCGACGCCGAGCGGCAGCCACCAGAGTTGCACTAACATTCCCTGCTTATGAAAGTCGCGCACCATGCGCTGGATGGAGTCTCCAGGAAAAGTTTCCTTGCGCGGCCGCCAGTCGCCATAATTGTTGAACCACCGATCGTCGAGCGTCGCCCATTTAATTCCCATCTCTTTTAGCTTCGGAACCGTCCCCAACATCTGCGCGGGAGTAACATTGAATTCATATCCCCATCCACACCAACTGGCGTTGTAAGCCTCGCTCGAAGGCTTTGTAAGTTCCCAGCCTTCTTTCTGTAAGACGCCCGACCACATGTGCAGCGGCTGATAAAAATCACCTGAATACACTGCGACAAAACTGCGAGGAGTGGAGTAACTCTCGCCCGGCTTTAGAATAATTGCCGGAACATCAAGGCTGGCGGTAACGTCGCGATCCGCGCCGACGCGCACGGGAAGCGAAACTGACAGCGGCAACGTTTCGACATGTCCCACCGCCTCCCCAACAGCACCCGTCCAGAATGCAACCACCGGAATCCCGCCCCCATAGCCGCCTTTGACGACGGCCCCCATCACATTCGGTTGAAAAAAGGGAGCAGTCAGTTTGCGAACATCATCCTTGCCCCAGTCGTAACTCGAACCCTGAAAGGACCACATCTCATAGGGCTGAGCCTTCGAATCGACCAGGTGCGCATTGAAACGATGCCGCTGGCCGACCATCTGATCGATGTGAACGTCGGCCGACCCCGAGTTGTGATACTCCGTCGACGAGAACAAGAACGTCGGGAAATCATCGTAGACTTCAATCGTCAATACACGCTGAAGATTCCCTCCTGAAGGACCGAGCGCTTTACCGGGAATCTCGATTCGCTTGCCTGCGCCAATTTTGCCGGAGGCCTCTAAGACTTTTGCATGTGCGAGGTCCAGAGAAAAATGAACCCGCTTGCCACCTTGCACGGCGAAATCGCCAGCCGCGTCGCCTGCGGCCGGATCGTCCAAGGTTAACTTATGGCCATCCTTAACAAGGAATGCCTGTACGTATCCCGAAGGCAGCACTCGAAACTCAGCAGTCTTCGTCGTCAGAATAAGTGGCCCTTTCGAATTCGTCTCAACCTGAATTGTAGAGGGACCGGCATTCGAGGCGGACGCGCTGATTACGAATTTGCGGCCAACACTGATCGCGATCAGCAACAGCCCAACCAGCCCCAAACCGCTCAACCATTTCAGCGCGCGCGCCGGCTGCATTCTCATTGCCCCTCCTTCAATGTCTGCGTGCCCCGAAATTGAGCAAACAATTTCTCAGCGTTTTGATGATAGATTTTTTCCAGAACCGTGTCG
>JBAWBE010000583.1:0-7856 GCA_049589635.1 Terriglobales bacterium | reverse complement strand
CAGCGCAGCGTCGAAGCGGCGGTCGAAGACAGCTGCTGGAAGGCCGGAGCACATGGCTCCTCCTTCTGGCCGTGGGCAATGTCCGGAGACAATGCCGTATTCCCGCGTCCTTTCACCTCGCTGGCCCAGTACGATCATCTAGATCAGAATATGCGCTCGGGTGATTTGGTTCGGCTTGATGTGGGATGCGAATGGAACCACTACATTGGAGATTTGGGGCGAACTGTGCCGGTCTCTGGCCACTATAAGGACGATCAGCGAGAAACCTGGAACATATTTGTAGCTGCGTACCGTGTTGGTGCCCTAGCGATTCGGGACGGAGTCACTGTCGACCAAATCTTCGATGCGTGGCGAACGGAACTGCTGCGTCATCGCGCTTCGGCCAAGACCTTGATGGCGCAACGTGCGATTGATTCCTGGTCAGATCGCAAGAGTGTCCCTTACTGGCAAGTGCATACGACAAACCTACTTCCCGGTTTTCCAGATGGGCCACTCAGGGCAGGAACCACGATCAACTTCGAGCCGATCGCCTCGATTGATGGCCAAGGCTTTTTCCTAGAAGACATGTATCTCATCACCCAAGGTGGCGCCGAGTTGCTGACTCCTGGCGTCCCATACTCGGCGGATGAGATCGAAGCCGCGATGCACCAGGTCGGCCGATTGTGATCCTAAATCGTTACTTACTGGACCTTAAAAAAAAGCCTGGTGCCATAAGAGAACCGCTGCCGTATTGACCGGCCTCATATCGAGCGAAGAATATCGTTCGGCGCGCTCCTTCAGTGTATCTTTCAAACACGGTTCAAATCCTCTAGCCTCTCCGAACGATTGTCCTCTCATTGTCGTAGGTGGGTAAAGACGTTAATCAGGCTTTAACCTCCGAAATTTGCGCTTCGCGTTTGCTGGCGTCCAATTCGTTGCGCGGAGCGCCCGACGGGCGTACGATGCGCCTCACTTAGATTCAGGTCGCAAGCGGCCACTGCTAAAAAATAATAGTGAGGAGAGATTCCATCCTCATCAGCGGAACGCGACAGGTTGTATTTGCGATCTGTGTTTTTCTCGGTTTCGGCGCGCTGGGCGGCGTCGGCGCCTACGTGGCCCATGCATCTGGAGAGTCTGATGGAGAAGGCTCCCCGATCTACGGAGTGAAAGTCCCTGCCGGATACCGCGATTGGAAATTGATCGCCGTGAACAACCTGCTAGTACCGGGCAAGGTCGACCAGTTGCGCGCTCAAGTGGGCAACGAGCTTGCGGTGAAGGCGTTCAAGGAAGGGACGCTTCCTTTTCCAGACGGCAGCATCATTGTGGCGATTCATTGGACTCGTGTCCCGTCCGAAGCCAATGACAAAGCCCTGGAAGGCATGTTCCCGGGCGCGCAATCTTTCGTTGTTGGGGCGCCCGTGAATATTCAGGTGATGGTCAAGGATTCAAAGAAGTACGCGGACACTGGCGGCTGGGGTTCGGTGACTTCAAGGACGGAAAGCCGGCCGACAAGGCGTTACACGAGAATTGTTTCCCGTGCCATGAGCCGATCAAGGCGCGCGACTTTGTTTTCACCCGTTACGCACCGTAACGCCCAGAACGGAATTCCTGCCGGCAAGACTTCGACATTCAGATGAGTCCTGCGAAACGCGCTCGTGGTCACTGGACCTGTTAATTCTGACACTTCCCGATCCACCAAACCCTTGCTATCAATGCAGCAACCGCCGTGGAGGTGGTCGAGCCAGCTCGAGCGGGTCAAAAGCAACTGCCACTCAGGGCGTCACCGGATAGGCGTCTCGCAAGGAACTTGATCCAAGCTCGCGGTGCCTTGGGCTTCCGCTATCCACGATCACACTAGCGGCGGGATTTTTGCGAAGTTGCAGCCAACGCAAGGGCCACCCTGGAGTTTAGCCATGAACATGCAAACGCAACCTGCCGGCCGGATGCAAGCCGTGACTCACGAAATTGGTGAGATTACAATTGTGGAAATGAAAGGGCGGATCACGATCGGCGAAGGGAGCGTGATGCTCCGCGAGATTGTGGTCAGCCTGTTGGAGAAGGGCAAGAAGCATCTGCTTTTGAATATGGCCGACGTCACGCACCTTGACAGCGCCGGGATCGGAGAGCTTGTTCGCTCGCACCAGAGTGTCCGCAAGCGGGGTGGTCAATTGAAGCTAGCCAATGTCAGCAAGAAGGTCCACGAGCTTTTGGAAAAGACGATGCTGTTAGCGGTCCTCGACGTTCATCAGGACGAGACCAGCGCCGTGAAATCGTTCGGCTTGGCCTCCAAAGCGGCTGGGTAGACCTGGAATCGCAGGTTCACTTCTCCTTCTCAAGCATTGCTGAATTGTTTTCTGTTACAATTCCCGCCGAAGTTACCCCCGCGCCAGGAGAGTTGCCTTCATGCGCAGAGGCTTCGTTCTGCTTCTGGCCCCGATAATCGTCGCCTCACTAAGTTTTTTTCCGTCCTCCGTCAGTACGGTCATGCAGAAGACGGACGCACAAATCCTGAACCTGACGCCTACTTCCGGTCCTATCTATGCCCGGTCGCCGATGTCGGCCAAACAATTGGCTTTTGTTCCAGCCTCCACGAGCCCACAAAACGCTGCCATCCTCAGCCCTGTGCCGCCGCCTTCACCGACATCTCCAACAACGTTCAAAAATGGGGTCGTGATCCCGGTAACGGGAACCGCGGGAGGGAGCGGCTTCCAAAACTTCGTGGTGGAATGGGCTCCTGGATTGGATGCAGCCTCAGGCTGGCAAACGACCGGGGTGACGCTTGCCGGTGCAGGTGCTACTCCAGTCGCGAGCGGCTCCTTAGCGACTTGGGACACCGGCTCCATTGTTTCCGCCGGTTACTACACCATTCGCCTTACCGCAAACCTTTCGGGCTCGGCGTTTCAGGCTCTTACCATGATCTACCTCGAGCCCGACCTGTTTTCCGCCAATTGGCCCCAAACATTGAACCTCGGCCCGGCGTCCGGAGCTGGAGTCGTTCCCGCAAGAAACATCGATGGAACCTACCGGTTACTCCTGGAGACTCCCGCGGGGCCTGGCTCCACCGGCGGGGAACTCTGGAGTCTTTCCCTCGACGCGCCGGCTCAGCGCACACTGCACACGAGCAACGGAAGTTTCATGCATCCGGCCGTTGCCGATTTTAGTGGCGCGTCAGGCGACCAAGCCATGATCATTGATTTCATCACTGGTTCGCCGGTCTCCAGCAACCTTGAGCTATTTCAGCAGGACGGTTCGTTCAAGACACTCGAGAGCAGCCCGAACCTCTGGTCTGTAGGGAGCCAGGTCGTCGTGGAGGACCTGGGTGGTGACTCACGGTGGGAGACCGTGACTTACGGCATCGATTACAACAATTCGCTAGCCAGTGTATCCGCATGGCTGCCCGATGGCTCGCTGTTCAGCTCCAATTTTCCGCTCACAGTTACTTTCGCAAATCCCAACGATGGCCGTCTAAACCGCAACCCTGTCCTGGTCGGCGACATCAATGGCGGTGGCAAGAAGGAGATTGTCACGATGGAGGACCTCTCTCCATCTACTTTCACTTTGGCGCTGTTCGCCAATGACGGCTCGCCTTTGACCTGGCAAGTCCCCTCGTCCCTGCCGGGAGTGCCGGTGGTGATGGCTGCTGCGGACCTCGACAACAACGGCAAACTGGAGACCATTCTGGCGGCGAATACTGATACTCAAACTTTTCTCCATGTTTTTCAGCCCGACGGGACAGAACGGACTGGGTGGCCGCTCGCGCTTTACAATTCCAACGTCAACAGTCAGTCGTACCTAGCCGTTGCCGACCTGAATGTTGACGGTAACAAGGAAATCATCTACTCGCATGAGTCGCTTCTCTACGTCTTCAAGCCTGATGGATCCAGTCTTTCGTCCGCGTGGCCCTTGCAAGCCTCGCCTGCTAGCGAGAGCTTTGGCTACAACGCTGTGGCCGTCGGGGACGTGGACGGCGATGGTTTCCCGGAGATTGTCACTGTCTTGAACACTCTTTCGACAAATTCCAATCCTGTCTTTGCCCTCGGCTCCTACGCCGATCAGCAGCTCTTGGCTATTCGCAGGGACGGTACGATTTCCAGATCCTGGCAGCTTAATGCCGGCAACGGCTGCTGGCTGCAGTTTTTTCCCGCCCCGACCATCGGCGATTTCGACGAAAACGGAGTAGCCGATATCGCGGTGGCATCCTATATCGGTGAGGGTTCTTGTGCGGGTTTTCCGGGATTGTGACGCTACTCAGTACGGGCGCCCCGTTCAATCCAGGGCTGAATGACTGGCCGCTCGTCCGCCACGATCCTCGGCAAACCAGCGTGCTCCTTTGCTCCGATTTCTGCTTTGGTGCAGGTTCACCGCAAACAGTAACCGCCGGTTCCACCGCGAGCTACACATTGACCATCACTCTTAATGACTTGCCCTACCAGACCGCTATAGCTAACTTCACTTGCGCAGGTCTGCCGAGAGGAGCGTCCTGCAATTTCAACCCTTCCTCGGTGACACCGGGAGTCCAGACGACGGCCTCGACTAATCTTTCTATCTCTACTACCTCAGCCAATCTGGCAACGACGCGGCCCATCGCAGGCGCGACGAGAGTCTACTTCGCGGCGTTATTTGCCGCCGGAGCCCTGGGCCTGATGCCGATCTTTGCGGCGCCGCTGCGCCGGTCCTGCCGCGGAGGCAAACTCGTCGGCGTCCTACTTCTATTTGCCCTTCTTGTCGGCGTTAGTTGCGGCGGCGGTTCGGGCGGAGCCCAGCCGAATCCCAACGTCACTCCCGCTGGCACTTACACCATCACGGTGTCGGCCACTGGCGCCTCGAAGACCGCCAAGACCACGACGCTCAGCCTTATCGTGAATTAAGACGCGTCGAACGCACGTCGTGATCGTGAGGCGGTGGGGTAGTCTTTGCCCCGCCACATCGGGAGGTCGGCCGCGAAATCCAGTGCGGATGTCGGCTATCTAAGTAGTCCCACGTTTAAAAAACGAATCGAGCACTGCTTATTCGGCGGCAAAGATTGGCCAGACTTGTGCACTCCAGGAACCACAACTGATGGCGCATCTGGTTTCCCAACCACAGCAAGCATAACCGGTCGGGCCGCAAAAACGGGTGCACACTTCGATACAAGAGAGACAGCAGCCTCCCCCACACCAGCGACCTACGAGTGCGGGAGACACTCGATCATCACTATCAGCGGCAAAAACTGCACTTGATCGATGACCGCCATTCGTCCTGTGGAACGATGCATCGGCAGTAAATTGGGGCATTCTCATTTCACACCTCCAAACGAACCATTTTCAGATTCAGCGGTCGTAGTACGGTGATAACTTCGTGACCAGAAACGGAAACTCCTCGGTAACATCTACTCGCACGAATTGTTTGGTTTCAACGTCCGTCGCGCGATTCACGAATACAAGGATGACCTCGACAACCTTCCGCGTTCCACTGAGTGATGAAGGCTTCACATACACTCCGATCAGTGACTCGTTGCGCGCAAACGACTCGGCGACAGCCTCATAGATACGATGGTACCGAACGACCAGAAAGTTTAGCGCGCGATGGTCGTCGGTTGCTCCCGCATTGTCAGCCAGTTGCAATATACGCTCGAATAATTCCTCCGCTGCATGCGTAAATTCCTTCGCCGACGTTTTTTCGGGCCTCGGAATGGCTTTCATTAGTGCATCGCGGTCGAACGAATAGATTTGATCGAAAGCGACAATTGGAACAGTAAGCCCATTGCACATCTCCGGCGGCGCCAGCGGACCCTTTAGGCCGACAACGATATCGAGATCAAGCGGGTTCGGCGTGGGCCGCAACGATTCGACCAAGAGCTGGAAGTCAAAGGGATCCCGAGGCATCAGGATATACGTCTCTAGACCTTGGACCAGAAATACCCAGCACATCTGCCGGGCAAGATAGCGATTTTCCGGCTTTGACAAAACAGAGTGCAATGCCTGCCGGTCAGTGAGCGAAGCGGTTTCGGCCTTACCCATGACTTGGAGGAATTCCTTTTCTCCGCAAACTCGCGAGAATCGCGGGAGGATTCTACCGATCGCATAGACGAATGTCGGGCCTACGGCTGGTTGGCCTGCATTTCCACAAGTGGGACAGGAGGTAGATGATTGGTTACCGTGTTGCGGAGCGACCGCACTGGAGTCGTTCGCACCGGTTGCAGGCTGGCTTTCGTCTACGGCGGCCGAACTGATTCTGGTTTGATCCATATCGTATTTCTCCCTGTTTAATCTGCATCCATCGCCCGATAATTTGCTTCCCGACCGAACAGCCACAGTTCTCGCGCAAATTCCGCGGTGAGGCCGGTCGCTGCACTGAATCCGGCCCAATAATGTTGAAATCTCCGTTGCCTGTTCTCGCAGCCGAGCACACAGCGTTGCTTGGTTATCTGATGAAGCGCAGCCACCGATTCAACGTCGTAGCGCGTTGTTCGCAGCCGCCGCAAACTTTGACGCCCATTGCGTAAGTGACGCGTTTGATTGCGTCCCCTAGGCCGATTTCCTCCTCAATCACGAATCCGGGCAAGCGCACACGGTACTTTCCCTTAGTTCCTCCGGCATCCGTCGGGCGTCTGTCCGATTTTTCGAAGCTCAATGTGCCTTTCCCCTTTCGTGAGTTCCACCCAACACCTGATACGCCGCCCAGGCATTTAGTAGGGGCGGCACGATCGTGTTGCGCCCTTCGCGACGCTCCGTCACCGCACGCCTGAGTTCAACTGCGGAGGTTGCGGGGAATTCGGACCAAAGCAGAGCAATCGCACCGGTCACGAACGGAGTGGCAACGCTCGTGCCATCAAGGAGGTGTTGTTTGCCGTCAGCACCCAGGCTAGTGATTCTCTCGCCGGGTGCACTCAGGCCGCGCTTCCCGGCAGAACCGCTCAGGTTTGATTCGGAAGTCGGACGCCCGTTCCAATCGCATGCTATTACTGGAAGTACCCACGGATGCGCAGTAATGGCAGAGCTGCCCACGACTCCTTGATTTCCAGCCGCAGCGATGACAAGGACTCCACGACGTGCGGCATAATTTAATGATTCATCGAGAAGTCGCTCCGCGGCGGGCGAGGCATGTGTGAGCGCAACACTCAGGTTTAGGACTCGCGCGCCTGCGTTGACAGTTTCGGTGACAGCAATGGACAGTTCTTCGGGCGTGGCACTCGGCATGGGCATGTTGTTACGCGGGGCTTCGGAAAAGATAGGGCGGACCAAGAGCGTACAGTTTGGGGCTATCGCTGGTGCGTTGCTGCCTCGCGTCGCGCTGAGAATGCCTGCGACAAACGTTCCGTGCATGCAGGCCGCGCTGTCGGCTCTGGAGCACGCGCCTGGCACGCTGGCGCTAACTTCGCGCATATTCCTAGCGTTTAGCTCGGGATGCAGCATGGCCACAGGACCATCAATCAAACCGATCAAAACCTCAGGCCGACCGCTTGTTCGCTCCATGACTGGAGTCAGGTTTACCAACTCCAAGGCCTGAAGAGGATTTGTCGAAGTGCTGCTGTGCGTGTGGGGCATTCGTGGCGTACCGCCAGTCACCGAGCCTGAAGCGTCGATGTCGGTTGGGGCAGCGTTAGCCTGCTCATCGCTCGCGGCACCGGATAATAGGTGCAAACCCACGCGTAGTCGGTGTAACAGGATTTGCCAGCGCAGACTTGAATCGGTACTCGCTGGCAGTCTCGACCGTAGCCAGATGGCACATTCCCCGGGCCTCCAGGCTCACTCCCTTCTGCGAGTGTGATTGATCCCGAACCTTTCAGATTGCCATCGGAATCCGACGCTACATTGGGCGAGTTGATCGCTCCGCTCTGACCATTTGTGAGGATGAGTGATCTTTCTGCGCTAAATCCGGGCACTCTTACACTGTTC
>JBAWBE010000582.1:0-3442 GCA_049589635.1 Terriglobales bacterium | reverse complement strand
CGCTTGATGTACGAGTAAGGCTCGCGCCCAAAATACGCGTAGCCCGGAATATTCACCGCTGGATCCGAACCTCCCGGAATCGCCGTGTTGTAGGAATATTGCAAGCCTCGGCGCGCAAACTGGAACCGGAATTCGTTCACCCGGTTGTTTCCGATCGTCCAGGTGTCCTGCGCAATGCCGGTCACGTCACGATAGGTCTGCTGCGAGGTTCGCGAATACGCATTCTGCCCAAACGGCTGATCCTGTCCGCTCACTTCAATGCCCGTCACCGTACTCGGGCTGGCATGCAGGCTTAGGGTCAAACGATTGTTGCTGCTTACATTGTGGTCAAGCCGGAACGAGTACAGGCTCGTCCCTTCAAACACCGGAAAGTTTCCTTCCTGCGATGCCAGTGTCTGGTATGAAGACGGCACAAAGCATGTTCCGGGCGTGCTGCATGTGGTAGGAAATCCCCCGATCCCCGCATTCCCGCCAGTGAACCCAAGAGGCCACGCTCCATTGACCGCCTGCCCGGAGGAAGCACCCGTTAAGAACACATACTCGCCCACCAGTGTCGCGAACCCGGGAACCGTCCCCTCGGCGTTCAGCACCAGTGGATTCGTAAGAAACGAAATTTCATTCGGCGTCAATTGCACAACGCCAAAAGGCAACCCCACCCCAGTCGTATCAAAATCCGATAGCCCAAACCCTCCCTGCCCAATACTCGAGAAGCCTGTCTCATGCCGCCGCGTGGTCTCGTAAGAGAAGTAGTAATACGTCTTATCCTTCTTGATCGGCCCGCCAAACGCCGTCCCGCCCTGCACCCGCGTATACGCCGGATTCGAGGTCGTCGAGAACGGATTCACCGCCTGAAAATTCCGGTTCCGTAAATAGCCAAACACATCCCCGTGAAACTGATTCGATCCCGACCGCGTAATAATATTGACGACTCCGCCCGCCGCTCGCCCATACTCCGCCGAATAACTGTTAGTAATAATCTGGAATTCCTGCACGTCCTCTTGTGACACCGTCGACCGCACGCCATTCACCGAATTGTCGGTCGCGTCTGCGCCATCCACATTCACCAGGTTCGAGCGCGCCCGTTGGCCACTCATATTCAGGCCCGAAGTCGGCGCAGCCCCCGTGTTCGGTGCATTATCCCGCACCACCTGCGAATCCGTCAGCGTGAAATTGATGTAATTCCGTCCGTTGATCGGCAGATTATCGATCTTCCGCTCCCCAATCGTGTCCGTCGTCGAACTCCGCGAAGTCTCCACCAGTTCCGCCTGCGACGTCACCTCCACCACTTCCTTACCCGTCGCCACGTTGAGCCCAATCGGCAACTCGGCGAGCTGACCGACCGTGATATTCACGTTCGTGGCTTCAACACCCGTGAAACCCGGCGCATCTACGACTACGGTATAAGTCCCCGGAGCCAGTTGGCGCGCGCTATATCCGCCCTGCCCATCGCCGCTGCCCGCCCGCTCCAATCCCTTGGCCACGTCCTTAACGGTGACCACCGCATTCGTCACTACATTGCCCTTTGGATCTTTCACGGTGACGTGCAAATCGCCCGTAGCCGCGCCCTGCGCGAATCCAAATTGCGCGATCAACAGGAAAATGATGAACGGGAAAATGGCGAAGAGCGAAACAAAACGCAGCTTAGTTCTCATAAGGCTCCTGAAGTCATCTGCCCTGAAGACGGGCAGAAGACGGACGAATGCAAGGCTCACGATCTCTAACCTTCGACGGAATCACAAGCAAGTTGTTCGGAAGAATTACCGCAGATAGGTATATCCAGCGGAGCACGTTTAAGCAAGCCACAACCTAGATTACCGTCCGCTCCCGAATCGTCACGCCGGCCTCCCGCGGATGTCGATGCGGACGTTTTCGTCGCCCCGCAGCACCGCAACGCTAAAATGGAAGAGAGCTCTCTAACCACCCAGAACAACATGCGACTCACAGCCGCTCACGTGCTCTCCATCCAATCAACGACTGCCCAACCATGACTGCCGAACGATGACTGCCCAATCAATGACTGCCCAATCAATGACTATTCATTCAATGACCGCTCCGCTTCGCCAAGTCCTCGTCTGCCCGCCGGGCCACGCCGGGTGGAATAACCCCGACAAATCCGCCGCCTGGGAAGCCCTCGGGTTCAATCATGCTCCCAACTTCACCGCCGCCGAATCCCAGCACCAGGCTCTCTGTCATCTCCTGACCCAAGCCGAAGTCAAAGTCCATGCCCTCTCGCCAGATCACCACGCCCTAACCCTCGACGCGGTCTACACTCACGACGCAACGCTCCCAACCAATCAAGGCCTGATCCTCATGCGCCCCGGCAAAGCCAGCCGCATCCCAGAAGCCCAATCCCAAGCCGCAGACTGCGCAAAACTAAACATCCCAATCCTGTCAGAGATCCAATCCCCCGCCACCAGCGAAGCAGGCGACATAGTGTGGCTCGATTCCGAAACATTATTAGTCGGTCACGGTTATCGCACCAACCGAGCGGGCATCGACCAACTCCGCGCAATCCTGGCCTCGCCCCACATCGAAGTAATCTCCGCCCCACTCCCTCACGGCCAAGGCCCAGCCGCGTGCCTCCATCTGATGTCTCTCATGAGCATGCTCGACGAGCAAACGATCCTGGTCGATCTCCCGTGGCTCGCCGTCGAAACGGTCGAATTACTCAAAGCACGCAACTTCCGCCTGATCGAAATCGACTACACCGAGCGCGACACGTTAGCCTGCAACGTTCTTGCGCTGGGCAACGAGCGCCTGATCGCCCTCGAAGAAAATGCCCGCACCAACGCGCGTCTCCGCCAAGCGGGCTTCGCAGTCCAAACCTTCCCCGGCTCCGAACTCTGCATCAACGGCAACGGTGGCCCAACCTGCCTGACCCGGCCGCTATCGCGCGGATGAAGTGGCCTAACGCCCCGCAGTCTCCTGGCTGAATAGGCACTTCCATTGGCCGTCGCGTTTCGCCCAGATCGACGACACATACACCCGCGCCGAAAAGTCATGCCCATGGCTCGCGCCGCTCTCCGTCAGCGTATAGACAATCAGTCCCGAGTCCGTCCCCAGCCGAACGAACCTCACATCCGTCATTGAATAGTCATGCAGGCGGAATGCCGCGGTATGCTCCACCACCTCGGCTTTGGTCGCCGGTCCGTGTGCATCGACGAACACCGCCTCCTCAGCTATCGAAGCATTGAATGGCGCCGACTCTCCCGTTTTGAGTACGTCCAATCCCGCCCGCTCCTGGGTGACGATCTAATCGCGAAGTGCATCCCCAGACCCCGGCTTCGCCGCCGTCGCTGGCCTCTGCGATTGAGCGTAGCTGGACATTGCCATGACGAACATTGCCATGACGAAAATAGATACCGCCGGAGCAACTCTCGATATTCCAGAATTCTTCATAGTCCCTCCTCACGACCTAAGCGAACACCCGGGAGCCAAGAGA
>JBAWBE010000581.1:0-20182 GCA_049589635.1 Terriglobales bacterium | reverse complement strand
GGCAATGATTGGTTCCGGCTTCAGCCGCTGAGGTGACGGTTCTCAATTTGCAAGGGACCTTTGGCCCATTGAAACGACCCGTTACTTCACCCCATACTTCCGCGCTGCCATCACGCCGCTTCCTTCTTTAATAGTCACCGTCTCACCGGCCGCGACGTCGGCGATCGTCTCCACCTGCCCGCCAGGCCACCGAATCTCGACCGAGTCGGCTTTCTCTTTCGCCCCCAGCCCAAACGTCAGCACCAATTCGCTAGCCGACAAATAACTAGATCCCGACCGCATCATCTGCCACTGCTTCTCGCCCCCAGCCGTAACCCGCACTACCGCGCCAATACCATCGCGATTCGATTTCGTCCCCACCAGCTTCACGCGCAAACTATGATTCGCACCGCCTTCATTGCGATAAAGATGCGCCGCGCCGCCATTCGTAGTCATCAGCACATCGAGCGCGCCATCATTATTAATGTCCGCATAAGCCGCCCCGCGCGCGACTTTCGGTGACGCGAATCCGGCGCCCACTTTGGCAGTAACTTCCTCAAACTTCCCGCCGCCCAAATTTCGAAACAAATGCGGAGCCTCCGCATAACTCACGCGTTTCTGCACGCGCTCAATCTCATTTTCAATATGCCCGTCGGCAACAAAAATATCCGGCCATCCATCATTGTCATAGTCAAAGAAAAAGCACCCGAATCCCAGCGTCAGCAGCGTAGCTCGCCCCACTTCCGACCGCGGAGCCTCATCCACAAAAAGCCCGTTCCCCTCGTTGTGATAAAGCGAGAGCATCTGATTTGCAAAATTTGTGATGATCACACTCGCGTTTCCCGAGCGATCGTAATCCGCCGCGTCCACGCCCATGCCCGCGCGCGCCACCCCATCTTCACTAAACCCAACGCCAGCCAGCACGCCCCGCTCTTCAAACGTTCCATTCTTCTTATTGATGTAAAGCTTATTCGGCTGCGTATCATTAGCAATCAGAATGTCCGGCCATCCATCATTATTGGCATCCAGAATCGTAATGCCCAGGCTCTTCGACGTGACATCGTAGAGTCCAGCCTTTTCCGTCGCATCTTCAAACCGCCCGGCGCCCAGGTTATGCCACAGCCGCACCGAGGTTCCCTTGTAAGACTCAGGCGTGCAATACGATTTGTGTGTGCCATCAAGCGTGCAGTAAAGATCGCCCGCCTCCGACCATTGCACATAGTTCGCGACAACGAGATCGAGCTTCCCATCGCGATCGTAATCAACCCAAGCCGCACTAGTCGAAAACTCCGATGGCGCGGAAAGCCCCGCGGACTTGGTAACGTCAGTAAAAGTTCCGTTCCCGTTATTGTGAAAAAGCCGGCTCTGCCCAACCGCAGTAATAAAGATGTCATCGAACCCATCATTGTCGTAATCGCCGACCGCCACGCCCAATCCAAAAAATGAAACCTCCAGCCCAGCCTTTCGCGTTACGTCGGCAAACGTGCCGTCATGGTTATTGTGATAAAGCCTAAGAGTAGTCGCGCCGTTTTTCGCATGTCCGGGCCAGTCCGTTCCATTCACCAGCAGAATGTCCGGCCATCCATCATTGTCGTAATCAATAAACGCGCACCCCGGTCCCATGGTCTCCGGCAACCACTTCTTCCCAAACGCGCCATTGTTATGGGTGAAATGAATGCCGGCCTGGGCAGTAATGTCGCGAAAGGTGACGTTCTGCGCGCAACAGGTGGATGGCAGTGCGGAAGCGATCAACCACAGAGACACAGCGACGCAGAGCGAGATTGATTTTTTCTCTCTGAGCAGCCCCGACTCTACCTTGAAAGTTCCCTTTCTCAAGTCTTCTCTCCGTTCTCCGCCGGTTTTCTCCGCGTTCTCTGCGGTTAAGAGCTTTTCTCTGCGATATGCAAAAGGAGAGCCGATCACTTCCCAACCTCGCCGAGCGGCACCGACACATGCTCATGAATGTTCTGCCGCTCGTTATTGTCCTCCGGATGCAAGATCCGATAAGGCCCAGTGATCGTCTGCGCGGCTTCATCGGCCTTGAAGCGCAAATAGCGCGCCTCATGCTCCTTAGCCATCTTCTCGTCGCCCAGTCCGTTGTAACAAAGCATAAGGTTGTAGTGCGCCTGCAAATCTTCAGGATCGACCGCCAGCACACGCTGCAGAACTGTCACACCATCCGCATACTTCTTCTGCAAAAAGTAAACGCGCCCCAGATTATTAATCGCCACCCGATCCCGCGGATACTGCGCCAAAACGATTTGCAGGTGCGCAACTGCCTGGTCGTACTCGCCCGTCGACTTCAGCAGCGACGCATAGAAAAAGTTGGCGCGCGCCAGCTTTGGATCAATCGCCAGCGCTTTTTCCAGCACCGTCCGCGCCCGCGTCAAATCGCCTTCCTGGAGCGCGGCCCGCCCAATATTGACCCAGCCGTCCGGATTCTGCGGATCAATCTGCGTCACTTTCTCGAACGCCGCCTGCGCCGCTTTCAAATCGCCCTGCAACAGCAATCCGATTCCATAATCGTTCCACCGTTGCCAATCCTCTTTCACAAGCTGCGTAGCAGGCTTGGGCGCTCCCGCGCTCGCGTCCAGCACATCAATCGCAACAGTATTCTCGGCGATCGCCACGATCGGCAAATCCGGGATCTTCTCCGACTTCGCCGAGATCCCCTTCAGCGAAGCGTCGAATAGAAAATTTCTGTCATCGTAATTCTGGGTAACCGGCGACTCCGGCGACTGCGGATTAGCCCGCCCGCCAAATGCAAACTGCGTGTTCCACCAGGCAAACTTGCGATAGCAAAGCCTCGCCGTCAGCGTAATCCTTTTTCCAGTCTTCGCCGGAACCTTCATGCGGAAGTGCACCGTGTCCGCCGCTCCCGGCGGAATCAGCCGCACGTAAACCACCGACCGCGTCGACCACGCATTCCGTTTGTTGATCCGGTTGCCGTGCCCATCGATTTGCAATGACCGGTAAAAATGCGCGCCCTTCTCCACCGGACCCTTGCCGCCATCCTCCACCATGCCGCTCCAAAAAACAGTCTGCCCGCGATCGTCCACGCCCTTCAGCTCCAGCCACGTGTCATACGCATCCACGGTCCCGCCAGGGAAAAAATGCCCGACGCGTTTTGTACGCACAACGACGTCAATACGAAACGAATCCCCGCGTCGAACCACCGCCGGCACGCGATTGAGCGGCGCCGTCACCGGCGTAGCTTCGCCATTGTCCACAGGAGCAGCCACGGTCTCCGCTTCCTCACCCACGGCGAAGGTCGTCGCCAGTTCGTGCTGCCCCGCCACCTTGAGCGGCGCTTCCTTTTTCGTGTTCTCGCCCGCCGCCGACAGCGCGAAAACATCCACCGTCAGAGCCCCGCTCGTCAAAAAGTCTTCCGTCCTCTTCAACTGCAGAGCATCTTCATTCGCCGTCGGCACGGCCGTATTCGCTCCCGGAAAGCGATGCGAGTGCACCTTGCCGTCCACGTTCCCCATGTCGCCCGAACGCTCCAGGGGCATGTGGCAATCTGCGCACTGCTGCGGCTTCGGCGGATAATAAAACGACCGCGCACCCTGCCCCGAAACTCCGCTCGCCTGCCAGTTGTCATACTCATTAAATCCGCGGATCCATCGATAGTGATTGACCGGCACATCCAGATGCACCTTGTGGCACGACGAGCAGAACTCCGCCGTTTGTTCGCGCATAAACGGTTTCAAAAACACGCGCCGATGCGGTTCCGGATTCAGCTTCGTAATCACATCATGGAAATACCGCACCACCGGATTCTTGCTCGCCGCCAATTCATGCAGCCGCGGATACTCCAGATAAAAATCCGCCTGCCCCATCGTGCTCTTCACATTCGCAATCGAGTGGCACATCATGCACCCGAGCCCTGCCTGCGCCTCGGGCGAATGCACGAACTGCTTGATCGGCGTATCCATCTTTCCCGCGTATAGCACGGCCGGATCGTGGCATCCGCCGCACCATTTCGAAGGCCGCGTCCCGACCGTATCCTGCATGTACTCGATCGACTTGCGATACCACTGATTGTTGAACGACGAAAAGTGATGTGCCGAGCTGAACCACTGGTTGTAAATATCCTCGTGGCAGCGCTTGCACGAGTCCGACTCCATAAAAAACTTGCTCGGAATCTTCTGCCCACCATAAACCTGCGCCGAACTAGGAAAAAACGGCCCCGAAGGCCCATCGCCTTCGCCGTCCATGGTCTCCGCGGGCAGCGCCGGATTTTCAATCACCGTGCCTCGCTTCCACCGATTCTCACGCTGATAATGCGCACCCCAGCCCAGCACGCCCAGCAACGCGAAAGATACAATCAACCGAACCACCCCGTACGAACTCACCCATCCGCGCCGCCCCAACCATTCGGCCAGAAGACAACCCACTCCGGCCATGGACAAAATAATGTGCGCATACAGCCATCGAAATTCGATACGCGCCGTCCCCGTATAAATAAGAATGAGCCCGAGGATAGCTCCCGCAGCCAGCAGCACCCATCCCGCTTTCCAAACCCAAGTTCCCTGCCGCAGCAATCGCGTCAGCAGAACAGCGCCAACAATAGTGGCAACAACTCCGCCCAGCGCATGAATCAGCACCACCACTGGATAAAGAAGATTGGTCTGTGGAAACGGATAAAGATAAGCGGCCGACGTTACCAGCAGATACAACAGTCCACGCGCGCCCTTGAGAAAAGATAAATTGGAATCTGCCATGAGCCACACGATTGCGGGACGAAATTGCGAGACCACTGCCCACATCCCGCCGACCGTCGCAACAGTGTATCCATGAGAAGGGTGCGCGTTAATAGTACGAAAACACTAACAACGTAGCGCGAGCCGAGCCGTCAGAGCGACGGCTCATTACAGCGACAAGCCCGTCGTAGCGGTGAGCATCACAGCGCCGGCCCACGGTAGCCGACGCCAGCCTTCTCTAGCGCCCCTGCCACCGCCAGCACAACTTCTTCCTCCCACGGACGCCCAACAATCTGCACCCCAATCGGCAAGCCATCGTCCGAGTAACCCTGCGGCACCACCGCCGCCGGAAATCCCAGCAGATTGAACCACTCACAATACGACCACGCATCCAGATACTTCACCGTCTTGCCTTCAACCAGCCACTCGCGCTCGCCATGGCGAAACGCGGGAATCGCGGCCGTCGGACAAACCAGCACGGGATACTTTCGCATCTGCCGCAGAATCTTCTCACGCAACTCATCGCGCCGCAGCCAGGCCGCGAGCAGAGAGTCGCCCGTATGCGCGGGCTCGGCGGGATTACCGGCAGAAGTCCACGAAGTAAACTCCTGCAGAATCGGACTTAATTCTTTCTCGTGGCCACGCAGCATCGGTCCCAGAATCATTCCGCCCGCACCACCAAAAAACTGCCACCAAAGTTCGCGCGCTTCCTCGAGCCCGTCTGGCCGAAACTCCTCCACGCGAAATCCGAAGTCCAGTAAGCTGCCGGCCGCGCCCCCGACCGCGAATTTCGTCTCCTCAGTAACGGGGGTCCTTCCATCATCGACGAAGAATCCAATGCCCATGCCGAACGTGTCTTTCTCATGCAACTCCCGCACCTCAACCGGAACCGAGCAAGGATCCGCGTCATCCCAACCCGCCATCACCTCAAACAAAATTCGCAAATCTTCCACCGTGCGCGCCATCGGCCCCACCACTCCCAGCAGCGCGAACGGCCCAGCACCTTTCGGGAAATGCCCCGTCGCCGGAATCCGCCCCGGCGTAGGCTTCAGCCCGCAAATTCCGCAAAAATGCGCCGGCACGCGAATCGATCCGCCGCCATCACTCCCAACGCCGCCCGCCGAAAGTCCCGCCGCAATCGCCGCTGCCTCGCCGCCACTTGATCCGCCCGCCGTCCGGGTCAAATCCCAGGGATTATTCGTGCGCCCATAAATAAGGTTGTCCGTCTCCCAGGCCATCAAATATTCAGGCGTGTTAGTCACGCCCAAAATAACGGCGCCCGCGGCCCGCAACCGCGCCACCAGCGGAGCATCCTCCGCCGCCACATATCCTGCCCGCAGCCGCGACCCAGCCTCACACCGATGTCTCGTAACATCAATCGCAGATTTAATGGAGAGCGGCACGCCATGCAGCGGCCCAAGCGCGCCCGTATCTTCACGCATCACAGCCTTCTCAGCCGCGTGCGCCTGCGCCAGCACCATTTCCGGCTGCCAATCGACAAAAGCATTCAGTGAAGGATTAAGCCGCGAAATGCGCTCCAGATGATCCCGCGCAACTTCAACAGGAGAGATCTCGCGCGCCCGAATCCGCCGCGCAATCTCGCACGCGGATGGCAACGAAGAAGCGGCAATGGCAGCGCGCCGGCCCAAGAGCATCAGGATATCAGCCGCCACAAAGCTGAACAGACACACTTTTATCGCCGGCGAAGCTTCGCCGCTCCCCAGCGAGGTAGACTGTCGAATATGAACCTGTCCGAGCCTAAGCCGCCGTTCAAATCGCTCCGCCTTGCGCTCCTATTGCTCGTTTTTACGGTGTTGGTTCCTAACTCGGTATGGGCGCAATGGAAGACCCACTGGACATACGAAGGGGCAACCGGAGCCAGCCACTGGGGCGACCTCGATCCCGACTATGCTCCGTGCAAAGCGGGGAAGGAACAGTCTCCCATCGACATTCAGTCCGCGGAAAAAGCCGACCTTCCCCCGTTGCGCTTCGAATACAAGAGCGGCCCGCTCAAATATCTAATTAACAACGGTTATACCATCCGTGTGAACTACCACGACGCGCCGGGCGACGGCAATTTTCTAATCGTCGGAAGCGAGCGCTACCACCTTACGCAATTCCACTTTCACCGCCCGAGCGAGGAGTACGTTCACGGCAAGCCTTACGACATGGTCCTCCATCTGATGCATCAATCGAGGGATGGCAAGCTGGTAGGCGTAGCGGTGCTGATCACGGCCGGCAGCGCAAACCCGACCGTTCAGCAACTTTGGGAGCACATGCCAAGGTCCGAGAGCAAAGAGGTAGACGTGCCGGGAGTCGAGGTGAACCCAGCCGGCATGCTACCGCATGAGGCCGCGTATTACCGCTATATGGGATCGTTGACCGCTCCGCCGTGCACTGAAGGTGTCACCTGGTTCGTGCTGAAGACTCCGCTTGAAATTTCAGCGAAACAGATTGCCGCATTCGCCAAACTATATCCTCGCGATGTCCGTCCCCTGCAACCACTCAACGGCCGCGTCGTGAAGGCGAGCCAATAACAGCAGGCGACCGGTCCGCAGCGCACCTTACTTCGCGTACAAATTCTTCACCACGTCCCCGCCCTTCATAACAAACTTGACTCTCTCTAAAGTAGTAACATCCGCGAGCGGATCCCCATCCACCGCAATCAAGTCGGCAAACTTCCCCGCCTCCACCGTCCCAATCTTGTCCGACCATCCCAGCAAATCCGCATCATTCACCGTCGCTGTCTGAATCGCCGCCAGGGGGGGCATCCCCAGCTTCACATACACCGCAAACTCATGCGCGTTCAGCCCGTGCGGATACACCGCCGCATCCGTCCCAAATCCCACCTTCACGCCCGCCGCAAACGCTCGTTGCACATTCTTCCGAGCTGCCGGAATCACCACGCGCGCCTTCGCGGCCAACTCCTCCGGAATCCCAATCTTCTCCGCGTTCTCCAAAAACCAATCTCCCAGATAAAGCGTCGGCACCAAATAAGTTCCGTCCTTCTTCATCTCGGCGATATCCGCATCGTCAATGTACGACCCATGCTCAATCGAATCCACCCCGGCCCTACTCGCCCACAAAATCGCCTGCGCTCCATGCGCGTGCGCCGCCACCTTCCGTCCCAGCCGATGCGCTTCCTGCACGATGGCTCTCATCTCCTCCTCGGTATATTGCGACGCCTGCGGATTGTCGCCATGCGAAAGCACTCCGCCCGAAGCCATGAACTTGATCAGGTCCGCGCCATACTTCACGTTCTGCCGGACCATGTGGCGCACTCCATCCACGCCGTCGGCCGTACCGTCGCTGGTAGCATGATATTCAAACGGCAGCAGGTCATTGTCGGCGTGCCCACCCGTAATGCTCAGCGCCGGCCCGCTGACCAGCATCCGAGGCCCCGGCACATCGCCCGCATTGATCGCGTCGCGGAGCGCAACGTCAGTAAATCCGCGTGCCCCCACATTGCGCACAGTCGTGAATCCCGCTTCTAACGTCACGCGGGCATTCCGCGCCCCATACAGCGCCTCCCGCGGAATCGAAATCCCCAATGTCGAATACCCAAAATTCGTGGTCATCGTCAGATGAGTATGCGCATCGATCAACCCAGGCAAAACGGTGGCATTAGAAAGATCGAGGACCGTCGCACCACTTGGCAAGAGTTGGTCGTAGGTCGCTGCGCCCACGCTGACAATTTTGTCTCCCCTAATCACGATCATCTGATTGCTGAGCATCTTCCCGCTCTTCACGTCCAGCAAATGTCCGGCGCGGATCACAATGGTTTGCGGCGTGGCAGCCTGCGCCAGGCAGAAGCTGATCGAAGAAACGCCGAAGTAGAAAAGCAAAAAGAAATGCAAAGACACAAAACGGCTGGGCTTCATTCCATTCCCCCATCAGGAAATTGCGGCTGGTTGAGTACGTTACATGCTCTGGCAGCGGACGGCAACCTTCCCCGCCATTTTCAGTAGTGTCTCAGTTTGAAAAGCAACACGAGTGGAGCGCGGGCTCTTTTATGTGCACTGTCCAGCAATCCCTATCACGCCAGCGCGGGACGCCTCTCTTGACAGCCGCACTCTGCCGAGGCAATATTTCCATGCGGCGTAGGGCGCATCGGTCATCGATCATTTGTCATTGCGAAAGGGCAATGCCCGCCTACATAGAAACACACCTGCGCCTATGCCGAACCTCGAAAACCTCAGGAAACAAGCCAAACAATTTCTGCGTTGGCACCGTGAACGGTATTATCCGGTCGCAGCCCAAATCAGGGCCGCACTACCCCGGTTTCGCCACCTGAGCGACGAGCAGATACTGGACGCGAACTTTAAGCTCGCCGATGCGCAGGAACTGGTCGCTCGGCAGATGGGTTTCGAGGGATGGCAGGCGCTCAAATCAGGAGCAGAGGCCGTGGTCGCTGAAACGAACGATAAAATGACCGATGAACCCAAACAGACGACGCCACGTCCCATTCTCAATTCAATCGAGGCGCAACTCTTCGTTGCGAACATCAAGACTTCCTGCGATTTCTACACAAGCCAGCTCGGCTTCGCGGTCAGCTTCGCCTATGGCGATCCGCCATTCTACGGCCAAGTTGTGCGCGACAAGGCACGCCTCAACCTGAGGCTGGTCTGCGAACCGGTGTTCGCCGGCGATATTCGCGAGCGCGAACATCTTCTCTCCGCGACCATCACCGTAGCTACCGCGGATGAGATCAAACAACTCTTCTTGAGTTACCAGGCCACAGGAGTGCGCTTTCATCAAACACTCAAGAAGGAACCTTGGGGCGCTAGAACCTTCGTCGTCGTGGATCCCGATGGAAATCTCATTCTTTTTGCCGGCCCGGCCGATTGAATTGGCGATCCACCAACCCGATGACAGGTTGAGATTGGTATTTCAGATTGAGGATATTACCGGCCATTCGCCACATGACCGGCGGCTAATATAACGTGGTTGCTGAAAGCAGCACGCCCGCGGTCTGTATGCCCAAATCCCGCAGCAATTCGCCTCTCCAGCCGTCGCACCTGTCGCCCTTGTCCGCGATGCGCCGCAAGCCCGTCCCGCACGAATTCGTACTCGACGCGATTGCGTCTCTCTCGCCCCGAACGCGCCCCATGTTCGGCTGCCTGGCGATCTATGTCGAAGACAAGATCGTTCTCATCCTCCGCGACAAGCCCAACCAGACAACCGACAACGGCGTCTGGCTCGCCACGACGACAGAGCATCGTGAGAGTCTTCAGAGCGATTTCCCCAACATGCGCTCCATCGAAGTTTTAGGCAAAGAGGTGACCGGCTGGCAAGTTCTTCCAGCCGACGCATCCGACTTCGAGGAATCTGCATTGCGCGCCTGCGATCTCATCCTGGCCCGCGATCCCCGCATCGGAAAGGTACCAGGAGATCGTCGAGCCCGGAAATCGAAGCGCACACAGCCAGCGGAACCCGAGCCAAGATCTAGCCGCGAATCTCAAAGCCGTTGACAAACGTGACCGAAAGCACCAACCCGCTCCCAACCGGCATCCGCGCAATCGCCGCCCTCTTCGCCCTCTGCGCACTCTATCTCGCGATCCTGGCCGCGTTGATGCTAGCCAGCCCCGGCACAGTTCCGATGTCCGCCGCAGCCCCACTCCTCTTCGGCCTCGAACTCGCCGGCCCCTACATGTTCCTGCTCATGGCCCTCGCCGGTGGAGCTGTTGCGTACGGCCTCCGCAAGCGGAACAACATCACCCGCCACATCGCCATGCTCATCGCGATCGCTGGAATCGTAATGCTCGTCCCACCCGTCTCCGCGGCCACCGTATCCGCCAACGTCAAGCTCCTGGCCTTCGGAGGCCTCGGCATCATCATCCGAGTAATCGTGGCCTGGTACCTGGCGCGCGCCGACGTTGTCGAAGAATTTCGCCCTCGGTCGACATAACCCCTTGCATTGACTTGCCCAACCCCAAGCCCTAAGATTCAGCCCAATGCCCGGCCAAACCAGGATCCGCCAAATATGATCGGCCAAACCATCTCCCACTACCGCATTGTCGAAAAACTGGGCGGCGGAGGGATGGGCGTCGTCTACAAGGCCGAGGACACCGAACTGGGAAGATTCGTTGCCCTCAAATTTCTCCCCGATGATCTGGCCCGCGACCCCCAGGCCCTCGAGCGTTTTCGCCGCGAAGCCAGAGCTGCCTCCGCGCTCAACCACCCCAACATCTGCACCATTTACGAAATCGGCAAGGGCAAGAGCGATGACACGGGTGACAAAAACGAAGACTACTCCTTTATCGCCATGGAGTTTCTCGAAGGCTCAACCCTCAAGCACCGCATCGCCGGACGCCCACTCGATAACGAAACGCTTCTCTCCCTCGGCACCGAGATCGCCGACGCGCTCGACGCCGCCCATTCCAAAGGCATCGTCCATCGCGACATCAAGCCCGCCAACATCTTCGTGACCGAACGCGGCCATGCCAAGATTCTTGATTTCGGTCTGGCGAAGGTGCAGGCGGCCAGCTCAGCCAGCAGCTCCGATAACGAGCAGACTCGCAGCGTACATAACCAGCACACCAAGGATCAGCAATTGACGAGCCCCGGCTCGGCCCTGGGCACCGTCGCTTACATGTCGCCCGAGCAGGCCAAAGCCCGCGAACTCGACGGCCGCAGCGATCTGTTCTCCTTCGGCGCCGTGCTCTACGAGATGGCGACCGGCCTCTTGCCCTTCCGTGCGGAGAGTTCGGCGGAAATCTTCAAGGCCATCCTCGACGCCACTCCAACGGCCCCGGCCCGCATCAACCCCGATGTACCCCCCGACCTTGAGCGCATCATCAGCAAGGCGCTAGAGAAGGATCGCAATCTCCGTTACCAGAGCGCAGCCGACCTCCGCTCCGACCTGACCCGCCTGAAGCGCGATCTCGACTCCGGCCGCACCTCCGCCATTCAGCCGTCGGCAACTTCGGACTCAGCCGCCAGAATTTCCGGCACAACTCCCGCAGCCTCTCCAACCCGTTCGCGCACGCCCTTAACACTAGGCGTAGCAGCAGTACTGGTCATTGCCGCCATTGGCACCGCAGCCTACTTCCTGCGCTCCAAGTCCGATCAAAAGTCTAATCCCAAAACCAAAAAGATCGACTCCGTCGCGGTCCTTCCTTTCGTCAACGCAACCGCCGATCCGAACAATGAATACCTCAGCGATGGCCTCACCGAGAGCCTGATCGGCACCCTCTCTCAGTTGCCCGACCTGAAAGTTTTGGCGCGCAGCAGCGTCTTCCGCTTCAAAGGAAATCAGGAAGACCCGCAGAAAATCGGCCAACAACTTCAAGTCAGCAGCCTCCTGATCGGGCGAATTACTCAGCACGGCGAAGAAGTTTCCGTGCAGGCCGACCTCGTCAGCACCGCCGACGGCAGCGAGCTTTGGGGATCGCACTACGTCCGCCAGTTAGCCGACGTCCCTCAGTTGCAAAGCGACATCACTCGCGACGTTTCCAAACGTCTGCGCGTCCAGTTGACCGGAGAAGCAGAACGCCGATTAGGCAGCGCCGGCACCACCAATCCCGAAGCCTACCGCCTCTATCTCGAAGGCCGTAATCTTTGGCATGGACGCACTCCTGACGGATTGAAAAAAAGTATCGACTTATTCCAGCAGGCCATCGCCGCCGATCCGAACTACGCTCTCGCCTATGCCGGCTTAGGCGACACTTACAACGTAATTCCGAGTTATAGAGCCGGCGTAACCTCCAAGCAAGCAAGTGTCCTGGCGGATGAAGCAACCCGCAAAGCTCTCGAATTAGATGATTCCCTGCCCGAGGCCCATCTGGCGCGCGCCGATGCCCTGACCTTCTCCTTGAAATGGACCGCTGCCGAGCAAGAGTTTAAGCGCTCCATCGAGTTATCCCCCAATAGCGCCGCCGCGCATTACTTCTACGCCTTTGCCCTTCTGGTTCCCGAAAAGCGCTTCGATCAGGCGCTCGATGAATTCCGTCTAGCTTTGTCGCTCGACCCGCTTTCCCCCATCATGCACGTAAACTACGCCACCACGTTAATGGACGCGCACCGCTATCCCGAGGCGCTGGTTCAGTTCCAGAAAACTCTGGAGAGCGATCCAAATTTCCCGCCCGCCCATTTCAAGCTAGCGGCGTTGTATGCCACCACCGGCGACTTCGCGCATGCCGTGAGCGAGCTGCAAAAATTCGCCTCCACTCCAGGCTCCTGGACCCCAGACGCAAAAGGCTACCGTAACCTCGCGCAAGCCGCATTCATCAACGGTGATTCAAATGCTTGGCTGGCCGAAACCACTGTCCCCACCGGTGACTACAACAAGACCTTCGACTACCTCGACAAAGCTCTAGCCAATCAGGAAATCGAGCTAGTCCTCAGCATCCGTTATCCCATCTTCGACCCACTCCGCACCGACCCCCGCTATGCCGCCCTAATGCGCCAGCTAGGCCTGCCAGAGTAAGTCTGCCAGGTAAGCCCGTAAGCACTGATGTCAACTGTTTCACCTGGAACACACCCTACCTCTTGGCCGGAGCCGGCTCCCCAACCCTCTCGCTGACTTTAAAGGACATTTTCCCAGTCTTGCGGTCGGCGTCGACGATGAGGTGGTCGCCGTGCAGCACCTCGCCGTCAAGAATCTTCAGAGCCAGCGGGTCCTGCACCAGCTTCTGAATCGCGCGCTTCAGCGGCCGCGCCCCAAAATTCGGGTCGTAACCCTCAGTGAACAAAAGCTCTTTAGCCGCGTCAGTCAGCTCCAGAGAAATTTTCCGATCCGCCAGCAGCCGCCGCAAATCTTCCAGCCGCAGGTCAACGATCTTAACCAACTGCTCTTTCCCAAGCGGACGGAAGATGATGATGTCGTCAACACGGTTCAGGAACTCCGGTTTGAAATGGCTGTGCAGCGTCTCCAGCACTTGTTTCGACGCACGCTCGAACGTGTCATTATTTTTGATGTTCTCGGACTGGAGATACGACGAGCCGAGGTTCGAAGTCATGATGATGACTGTGTTTTTGAAATCTACCGTGCGGCCTTTGCCGTCAGTGAGGCGTCCGTCATCCATAATTTGCAAGAGCACGTTGAAGACATCCGGATGCGCCTTTTCGATTTCGTCGAAGAGCACGACTGCATAGGGACGACGGCGCACTTGCTCGGTGAGCTGTCCGCCTTCTTCGTAGCCTACGTAGCCGGGAGGTGCGCCAATCAGACGCGAGACGGCATGCTTCTCCATGTACTCGGACATATCGATACGAAGCATGGCGCGCTCGTCGTCGAAAAGAAATTCGGCCAAAGCCCGCGCCAGTTCGGTCTTTCCCACGCCCGTGGGTCCGAGGAAAATGAACGAACCGATCGGCCGCTTCGGGTCGCTCAGTCCGGCGCGTGAGCGGCGGATCGCGTTCGACACGCGCTCTAAGGCTTCGTCCTGTCCGACCACGCGGAGACGCAGGCGATCTTCCATATTGATCAATTTTTTGACTTCGCCTTCGAGCATCTTTGAAACCGGAATGCCGGTCCACTTGGAGACGATGCGCGCGACATCTTCCTCGTCGACCTCTTCTTTCAGCATGCGTCTGGATGGAGCTATGGGCGCTCCTTTCGAGCTAGCAGTTCCGCGGCCTTCGAGTTGGTCAGTGATTTTTTTCAGATCTTCTTCGGTCTGGCGGATCAGGCCGTAGCGGATCTGCGCTACGCGCTCGAGATTACCTTTGCGTTCTTCGGTCTGCTCTTCAACCTTCAGCTGTTCGAGTTTTTCTTTGAGCGAGCGCGCTTTGGCGATGATGTCTTTCTCCAGTTTCCACTTCGCCTTGAGCGCATTCGACTGCTCGCGAATTTCAGCCAGTTCTTTTTCTACCAGCGCCAGACGCTCACGCGAGCTGCGGTCGTCTTCTTTTTTCAGAGCCTGCTTTTCAATTTCGAGTTGCGTGGCTCGGCGTTCCAGCTGATCAATCTCAGTTGGCATGGAGTCAATCTGAATGCGCAGAGAAGCGGCCGCTTCGTCGATCAGGTCGATTGCTTTATCCGGCAGGAAACGATCGGAGATGTAACGATGCGAGAGCGTCGCTGCGGCTACGATCGCGGAATCCTTAATGCGCACGCCATGGTGCACTTCGTATTTTTCTTTCAGGCCGCGCAGAATGGCAATCGTATCTTCCACGTTCGGCTCGCCTACGAAGACGATCTGGAAGCGTCGTTCGAGCGCGGCGTCCTTTTCGATGTACTTGCGATATTCATTGAGCGTGGTGGCTCCGATGGCGCGCAGTTCGCCTCGCGCAAGCGCAGGCTTGAGCATGTTGGAGGCATCGATCGCGCCTTCCGACGCTCCGGCTCCGACCAGTGTGTGCAACTCATCGATGAAGAGGATGATCTTCCCTTGCGCGTCTTCGATTTCTTTGAGGACGGCTTTGAGGCGATCTTCGAATTCTCCGCGATACTTGGCGCCGGCCAGCATCGAGCCGAGATCGAGCGAGACTACGCGCTTGTTCTTGAGCGCCTCGGGGACATCGCCTGAGATGATGCGCTGGGCAAGGCCTTCGACGATGGCTGTCTTTCCAACCCCGGGCTCGCCGATGAGTACGGGATTATTTTTTGTGCGGCGTGAAAGAACCTGGACCACACGGCGGATTTCCTCGTCGCGTCCGATTACCGGATCAAGTTTGCCGCGGCGGGCCTGTTCGGTCAGGTCGCGGGCGTAACGCTCAAGCGCTTGATACTTACCTTCGGGATTCTGGTCGGTGATACGCTGCGACCCGCGAACCGAGGTCAGCGCTTTGAGAATCGCTTCGTGCGTCGCCCCGTAACGCGCGAGGAGTTCCTGCGCGGGATCGCGCTTGAGGCCCGTAATCGCGAGGAGCAGATGTTCAGTGGAGACGTATTCGTCTTTGAACGAGTCGGCTTCCTTGAATGACTTTTCCAGAAGCTGATTGACCTGCGACGACATGGCCGCCTGATTCGCTCCGCTGCCGGAAACTTTGGGGAGCTTTTCGATTTCCTGATAGATCTCGGCCAGCACGGCCTGCGGGCCGATGCCGATTTTTTCGAGCACGGGCACGACGATGCCTTCGCGGTCCTCGACCAAAGCGGCCAGGAGATGAACCGGGAGAAGTTCTGGGTTACCGTGCTCGGATGCAAGCTCGTTCGCGCGCTGCACGGCTTCCTGCGCCTTGACTGTGAATTTGTCCCAACGGATGGCCATGGGATGCTCCTTGCGCTACCTAAAGCGTAGCGGGATTTTGTAATTTTGTAATCGGGAAATCGTGTAATTTCCAAATCTGGGATGCGAACTTAAGAATTGCCCGATTCCGAAATTGCAAAATGACGCGGGAGGCGGCATCGTGCCGCCTCCCGGTCAAACTTTAGCCGGCCGGGTCTTTGCCCGCTCGGGCGAGGCGTCCGTGCCTCCATCTTTTTTTCTTAGGCGGCTTTGGTGGTCTGCTTCGTTTCGGCCTTGGCTTCGCTGGTCGGCTGTTTGCCTTCTAGCGTCGTTGCCCCGCTGACGTTGACCTTGATCTGCTTCGGCTTGGCTTCGGCTTTCTTGGCCAGCGTTACCTTCAGCACGCCCTTCTCGTAGTCGGCCTGCACGTTTTCGCTGTCGATCGTCGTCGGCAGAGTGAAGGTGCGGGTGAAGCTGCCGTACTGGCGCTCGACCCGGCGATAGTTCTCTTCTTTCTCTTCCTTCTCGAACTTACGCTCGCCGTGAACGGTGAGCGTGTTGTTCTCGATGCGAACGTCGATGTCCTTCTCGTCGATGCCGGGGACTTCGATTTTGAGCGTGATGTTGTGCTCGTCTTCGTAAACGTCAACCGGCGGTGCGAAAGTGGTGGTTGTGAGGGATTCTTCCTGTCCTTGCTGGTCGCGGAACAGGCGGTTCATGCGGTCTTGCAGGGTGGTGAACTCGCGGAATGGATCCCAACGGGTGATGAGTGTCATGGCTTTACTTCCTCCTACTTGGAAATTCTTCGAGAGCTTGGCGGCGCTTGGTGAGAGGCAGTCGCCGGAGACGTAAGCTCTCTGTGCCCTTGATTAGCACAAAACGATAATAAAATCTTAGTGTGCTATTGTCAACTATTGAATTCCATTTATTTTCATTAATTTACACTCATAATCAGGCACTTCAAATAGCTGGTTTCGGGGATATTCAGAAGGATTGGGTGGTCTTTAGAGGCACCTCTGCTTTCGAGGACGCGGAGGAATCTACGGGAATCCTGGGCGGCGGCGGCGACAACTCCCTGGAAGTCAGGCTGGCTCACATGGAAGGAACAGGAGCAGGTAATAAGGATGCCTCCGGGCTTCAACATCTTCAGGGCGCGGAGGTTGAGTTCTTTGTAGCCGCTCAGGGCTTTGTCTAGATCGCGCTTTGTTTTGGCGAAGGCGGGCGGGTCGAGCACAACCGTATCGTATTTTTTTCCGACGGCGGCGTAGTCGCGCAGGAGGTCAAAGGCGTTGGCTTCGATCCATTCGATTTCGCGATTATTGAGGACGGCATTTTTGTCGGCCATTTCGAGGGCCGGGCGGGAACTGTCGACTCCGGTAACAGTTTTGCATCTGGCTGCGAGGTGCAGAGCGAAGCCTCCTTGGTAGCAGAAAACGTCGAGGGCATCGCCGTGCGCGTAACGCGAGGCGGCGGCGTAGTTTTCGCGCTGATCTAGAAATGCCCCGGTCTTTTGGCCCTCGAGACCGTCGTAGTGGAAGCTGATCCCTTTTTCTCCTTCGGTGTTCATCGTGATGATCGTCGAAATCTTTTTGCCCCACAGCAGGCCGGAGTCGCGCGGCGGGAGTTGCTCAAGATCGCGAATGCGAGGATCGACGCGCTCGACGATTCCTTCAGGCTTTATTTTTTCTGCCAGCGTTTCGATGATCGCTCCGCGGACGGCCTCGGCATCCATGGCTTGGGTAAGGATTTGGAGCGAGATGACATCGCTGTAACGGTCGATGATGAGGCCGGGGAGAAAGTCGGCTTCGCTGAAGACTATCCGGTAAGCATCGGTGTTTTCGACGTACTTTTTTCGATAGTCGATGGCGGCGCGGATGCGGTCGGAGATTAGTTTTGGCAGGTCAGTTATTTCTTCTCTGCTGCTCGCGATCATGCGGATGGCGATCTGGGAGGAGGAGCTGTACAGGGCTGTGCCTAGGAATTTTCCTCGCGGGTCGAGGACCTGGACTGTGGCGCCGGGCTGCACGTCCGGCGACGCCGTGACGTCGGAACGATAGACCCAGGGGTGTCCAGATTTCAGGCGGGCCGCTCCGCGGATGGAGATGGTAATCGTGGGCAATCTGTTCGCGGACGATTTTGGAACGGTGAGAGACTTTGGCATTACGCGATGTTACACGGTCTCGTTTTTTCCTTTGCGGATGGCGTCTAAGGCAAAAGATTTAACCACCAAGGACACCAAGGAACACGAAGGAAAAGCAAATCGCAGTTACATCACCAAAGATCGTGGGGACCACAGGCCGTCAGGCTCGAATCGGAAGTTCGCCGCGGCTTCGTGTACGGGCTCGCCATGGATTGGACTGCGAAAGACTTGCCGTCACGGCGCCGGTCATTACCTTCTTTAATGCCGACTGGAACTGATCCATCTCCGGGGCCGTCCCTACGGTGATGCGGACGTGGGTAGGCCAGACTGGCCAGATGCGTCCGATGTGGACGTTCTGTTTGGCCATCGCTTCGATTACTTCCTTGCCGGGGCGTTTCGTTTCGAGCATGAAACAGTTGGATTGCGACGGGACGTAGGAGTAGCCGTTGCGGTCGAGCCAGGCAAAAACACCGGCGCGGACTTCCGTGTTAATACGCTTGCGCTCGGCGATGAGCTGTGAATCTTTCAGGCTGGCGGAAGCGGCCGCCAGCGCGGTGATGGGATTGAAAGCCCATCCGCCATAGTGTTCGATTTTTTCCACTAGGCTCGGCTTGCCGATGACCACACCGCAGCGCAGGCCCGCCATCCCGTAGATCTTCGAGAAGGTGCGCAGAACGAGGACGTCTTTGTCGGCTTTGACGAGGTCGAGAGCAGACTCGGTGTCGGAGAAATGGATATACGCTTCGTCGATCAGGACAACGGAGTCTTTCGGTTTGTTCGCGACCAGGTATTCGATGTCGGCGTGGCTGGTTACGCTTCCCGTGGGATTGTTTGGGTTGGCTATATAGAAGATGCCGGCGTCGGGCGCGGCGGCTATCATGGCGCGAATATCGTGCGCGTAATCCCTATCTTTCGCGAGCGGAACTTTTACCACGCGAGCGTTTACAAATTGGGCGGCGAACGCGCCCGCTTCGTAGCCGGGGTCAGCGGTGACGTAGCTACGCTGCGGCGATGCGAAGATGGATACGGCGTAGTGGAGTGGATCGCTGGAACCGGGATAGAAGCGGACGTAGTCGGGCTTGAGGCCTTCGATTTGTGCGTATTGGTTGACGATGTCGTCGCTAAGCCAGAACGAGTAGCGGCCACCTTGCGGCGCCATTTTGATTACGGCCTCACGGGCGGCGGCGCAAGGGCCTAGGGGGTTTTCATTGGCGTTGATCATGACGCCATCGTGAGAGGCGTCGATGGGAGCGGCGGCGTGCGCCAGCATAGGCTCGGTCAGAATGCGTAACGCGGTGGCGGCAGATGCGGCGGCGGAGAGCGCTAGGAAGGAACGGCGCGACGCGGAGATTGTCTTCGCGTTGGAGTCGATGGCGGACGGGTTGGCGTTGAATTCGTTTGTGATGGACTCGACCACGTTGGATTCAGCGGGGCCTGACACGGCGGAGTTCGGCACGGGTCACCTCTCGCCGCTCATCTTATCGCAAATTGAAGGCCGATTGGGTCTCGGCCCTGGGCTTCGGGTTTGGGCTGAGGCTTGTGGGCCTTGGTTCGTCGAATGCAGGAAAAGAATTCGCCACAAATCGCGGGCTAGGAGTGCCGATTGTGTTAAGCTTCGGCCTCCCGTCCGGCTCGCGAAAAATGCACGCCGGGCCAAGGTCGGCTTTCCCGCGCGAAGAGCCGAATTTAGTTCGTCCAGGAGACCCAGTATGAAGCGCTTACTCGTCGTAACAACTTTTCTTATCGCCCTCGCGATTGCCGCACTTTTGCCGGTTGTGAAACCAGTGGAAGCTGGCAGCAGTTCCCAATCGGTGGCCCAGACAGGCGCACGATCGGATGACGCGGCAGCCGGGGACTATTGCACCAGCGTAGGCGGAGAGAACGACGTTCGCCAACCTTATTTCAACACCAACGGTCCGGAACAGGACTGGCTGCGGCTGGCTGGTTCGCGCCACTTCTGCAAGTTCACGTCGGCGGTCGATGGATCGCGGATTCATGTAGAGGTCTCAACACTTTATACGACGAAACCGACGCTGGCGGCGCTGGCCTATTACGCCGAAGTTCCGATCGGAAGCTGCAATGGCAATCCGGCGTCGTGCTATTGCACGCTGCTCGGAGGCAGCGACTCGTTTGGCGGGATTAATGCGGCGGGCGGCGGCTGGGTACAGAAATCGGATCCGGTGGACACGAGCCTGGAAGCTTGTATCTTCCCGGATATGTCGTCGATTGATTCGTGGGGCCTAACC
>JBAWBE010000580.1:0-2670 GCA_049589635.1 Terriglobales bacterium | reverse complement strand
GTGGTAGCTAGGATGCGAGAGCTCCAACTGCCGTTGTGCCCGTCAGGAATCGCGCGCGCATCGGTAGAAAAATCATTGGGAAAATTTCGCGGGGAAGAATTACGTGGAGGACACCTCAGCGCGGGCCCAGGGACGCGGAGCCCGTCAAACGGTTTGAAGGCAAACAAGAGCGCTGCTTCCAACACTCTTGAAGGTATGCTGCGGAAAATAATCAGGCGTGCTGGTTGGAAAGAATGGCGCGAGCGCTGCGCATTCTATCTCGCATCCATGCAAAAGGGGTCAATGCGAAGCCTATCCATGCAAAGCGGGCAGCGGCAGGCGGCGCAGTGACGGGTTCGGTCGCGAGTGCCATCAGATGGTCGACGAAGGACGCGGTCAGGTGATTCTTGCGCTCGCGCATCTCGATCCGGTTCTCGGCGGCGCGGTAGAGCAATTCGGAAAATGATGCACCGGCAGGAGATGAGGCGAGACGACGAAATGCATCCAGAAAGACGGCTTGAATGAGTTGCTCCGCCTCGGCGATGCTGTTTGTAGAATGCCGGCAGAGAGAATAGACGCTCGACTTGTGCAAGTCGAAGAGGGTGGCGAAGGCGCCGATGTGGCCTTTTTGAGCAAGGCGCGTAAGCTCAGCTTCGGAAATCGAAAGATTTGACGATTCGTTTCTCATACTCATTTGCTCCTTTGCGTGGCGTGACAAAGGATGATCTCGTTCCACGTGGAATCAGAGTAAAAGCCGATGCACTCTTTCTCCATCCAGTCATTCTGGTATGCGATCTGATTGGTTGCTGTAATTGAAGTGCCCTTCTTTTCCTTCGATTCTGGGTCAATGATGTTTGAAGTATTGCACCGCTTTCTCGTGCGTTTCCGCCGCGCTTCTGGTTTTGAAGGTGCCCAGATTACGGCGCTTGCCAGTTTTGGCATCTTTCTTGCGTGAGTACAAACGGTATTCGCCCGACTTCATTTTGCGGATCACTTGTGCCCTCCCCGTGACGTGCTTTCCACGCCATGAATTCCATGGGTTGATGATCGGAGGGATCGAAAGAAAATGGAATCGGGTTTTTTACGTATTGGACGGTTACTTTAGAAACCAGGCCGTGGAATGGGCGGACAGTGTGCCTGAAGGGATTTCGGTGTTGCCCCCTTGTGTACCCAAGGACAGGCTGCTAAACAGCAGGCGGCCTTCTGGCTTCTCGAGGGTGATTTGCGTGTCGCCCAGATTTGTCCGGAGGTGCAAGCTGCCACCTCCGATCAAAGGCCAATAGACCGCCAGCGCTGAGGCGCCGAGGACCTGGAATTGCGCCTGTCCGGTTGCAACTCTTGCGATCAACGGGATGATCTCGTTCTTGCGGAGTGCCAGCAGCTGACGATAAAAATCCAGCCAATCGCGATGGGGACTCTTCGCGATCGAGGTCGAATCCGCCAAGGTCCAATCGACCGAGGCCCAATCCAGCCTCGAGCGCAGGAAGGTGTCCAGCGCGCTGGGGTCGGGTATTTCGGATTCCCCGGCGCGCATCATGAATTGCGGGAATTCCGCGCGGCGGCCTTCATTTACCTTCGCGGCGAGATCGGGCCCGAAGTCGCAGAAAAACAGAAACGGAGTCGAGGCGGCGAACTCCTCCCCCATAAAAAGTAATGGCGGAGAGGGTGCTAGCAGTAGAATCGCCATGGCGGCTCTGAGAGCTGCGGGCTCGGCGAGTTGGCTGATGCGCTCTCCGAAGGCGCGATTGCCCACCTGATCGTGGTTCTGTAGGAACGAGACGAAACTGGTTGGCGGCAGGTCGCGGCTAGGCTCACCTCGTACTTGGCCCTTTCGATAAAGGGATACCTGCCCTTGATAACTGAATCCCTCGGCGAGGCAGCGTCCGAGATGCTCGATGGGATTCTGTGCATAGTCCGAGTAGTACGCTTCTTTTTCGCCTGTAAGAAGAATGTGGAGTGCATGGTGGATGTCGTCATTCCATTGGGCGTCGTACAACGCGGCCTTCCTGCGTGGATCTCCATGGTGGGGAGGTTGGGGGCGAAGGTATCTTGCCGCGTTGTGATCGTTCTCCAAAACCAGATGAACCATACGCTCGGCCGCGATGCGCTCACGAACTGTTTCGGCGAATTCCGTGAGAATATCCGGTCGCGAATCATCTTTAATAGCGTGGACTGCGTCGAGGCGAAGGCCGTCGAAGTGGTATTCCTCGAGCCAGAAAAGTGCGTTGTTGATGAAATAATCGCGCACGGTGCGACTGTCAGGGCCGTCGAAATTGATGGCCTGCCCCCATGGAGTGTGGTGGCGATCGGTGAAAAATTCTGGCGAGTAGAGATAGAGATAGTTCCCCTCCGGACCAAAGTGGTTGTAGACGACGTCGAGGAACACCATAAGGTTTCTGGCGTGCGCGGCATCTATAAGCTGCTTCAGGTCTTCGGGACGGCCGTAGTTGTCGGTTGGAGCGTAGGGCAGGACGCCGTCGTATCCCCAATTGCGTTCGCCTGGAAAGCTGGAGATGGGCATCACCTCAACGGCGGTGACGCCGAGATCGGCTAGATAGTCGAGTTTCTTTTCCGCTCCGGCGTAGGTGCCTTCGGGAGAAAAAGTCCCGACGTGGAGTTCGTAGATTACAGCTTCATGCCAGGGACGGCCTCGCCACTTCTGGTCATGCCATTCATAAGCAGTCGGGTCGA
>JBAWBE010000579.1:0-8204 GCA_049589635.1 Terriglobales bacterium | reverse complement strand
CTTCCCCCAAAACCCTTCCCCCAAAACCCTTCCCCAAAAACCCTTCCCCAAAACCCTATGGCGCGGGGTACTCCACCTTTTTTCTCCCATACTGTTTGGTTGGTGCGAACGAAGAAGTGCGTTTTCTCTGTCGAGCGATTGGAAGACAAAGCTCATGGTGCGGGCGGCCTGCTACCCACCCCCTCGGCTTGGCTCAGGGCAGGCTCTTCGCGCACAGAACGAGCGAAGAATGGGCGCGCACTTTTCTGGTTGGGCCACGGAGGGGCCGGGGCACCCCTCCCGCGTAACAGCGAAGCTCTGCGGGCGGCGCGGATGGCCACTTCTCGAAAGGCGCGAGAAGTGGCGCACCCCTGGTTCCTTTGTGTCCGCGTTCAAATGTGTCGGCGTTCAAAGGCAAGGCCCGCGTTATGCTTTCCGCGCTGATGTGGCCCACTCGCCGATGGTCTCCACCTCAGCGACTAAAGCCGGTCTGAAATTGGGCGGTTATCGCAGCGGTGAACCGCAACTCCCACGCGTAACCTTCAAGTGCGGTACTCGGGTTATCTTTCAATCGCTTAGACCACATGTCACTCTGTCGTTGTAAGTGAGTGCGTAAGGTTTCGGCGAGGTTGAAGCGCTTTCCTTGTTTAGAGGGCTTTGGTGGCTGGGTTGGGGGATTGACAAAGTTTGGGGGCTCGGTATCCTTGATCAAAGTTCTCTTGGGGTTACTGAATTCTCGTGGGTACTGAATCTGGCTTAGGCCAGGCCTTCCCGGATTTTGCTTTTTGCCCAGGTGTTTCGGTGGGATTCATTGCATTGAAGGTTCGCGATTGGCGGTCGTTTTTCGGGCCTCTTTTCGGGCCTCTTGCCGGGCCGCTTGCCTTCATGCTTCCGCTGGACTCTCTTTATGGGCTATTACCCCGAGAACTCGTGCTCGGGAAGTAACTTGCGCATCGCGAACATAGCGATGTGTTCAGGCATCCAAATTTGACCGGTTCGAGACAACCCCCGCGGTCTCGGAAAGCGAAAGATGGCGTGCTTCGGTTGGCGATGGATTTGCTCATTACCGATTTATCGAATCCGCGCTACCGGCTTGATGTTTGGACTGATCGCTATAAGTGCTAGATAAATCTTGGGTGTACGGACGGAGTGTCCAATTGATTGCAGGATCGTGGGAAAGAGTTTTGCTAGGTGGGGAAAAGACCGGTATGAAAAAGATTGCATGCATGTTGGTGATGCTGGGGATGGCCTCCAGCGTGAGCGCGGCGCTCACCAAGACCACGACATCAATTTCGTCATCGATGAACCCGTCGACGTATGGCCAATCAGTAACCTTTACCGCAACCGTTAGCTCGAGCCAGGGTGCGCCGCCGAATGGCGAGACGGTCACGTTTTTGCAGGGGACGAATACGCTGGGGACTTCGCCGTTGAGCGGCGGGTCGGCGACGTTTATGACGGCGGCTCTGACTGCGGGGACGGACAATATCAAGGCGACGTATGGCGGCGATGGGACGTTTGGCGCCAGCACGGCCAAGGCTGTGGCGCAGGTGGTGACGGCGGCTCCGACGGCGACTACTTTGACGTCATCGCCGAATCCGGCAAGCTCGGGGCAGGCGGTGATTTTGACCGCGAATGTGACGGGGCAAATTCCGCCGACTGCGATTACGGGGAGCGTCAGTTTTTACAATGGGAGCGCGAAGCTGGGGAGCGCGGTGTTGAGCGGCGCGGTCGCGATTTTCAAGACGGTGAAACTGCCGAATGGTACCTCGTCACTTACGGCGGTTTATAACGGGAGCAAAACGTACCAGACGAGCACGTCGAATGTGGTGAACGAGGCGGTGGGGAACGGGCAGGTTATCGATTCGACGATGACGTTTGATGGGGTCACTCGCTATTACGAGGTTTATATTCCGGAGACGGTGTCGGCGAATCCGGCGATGCTTTTGATGCTGCATGGAACGCAGAATACAAACAGCCCGCAAGAGGTGATTTCGCTGAACTGGGGCTGGGTGAACGTGGCGAACACGTACGGCTTTATTCTGGTGAAACCGGCTTCGACCTTTAACGCGAAATCGGGACAGTGGAACTGGAATGCGTATTACATGGACTCGGCGTTTACTCCGGCAGAGGTTGGGACGTGCACGGAACCGGCAGAGCCGGCTTGCCCGAACGATGGGGGATTCCTGCGGCAGCTGATCACGAATCTGACGGCGCAGTACAGCGTGAATCCGAACCAGGTGTATGTGGCGGGATTCTCGTCGGGCGCGCAGATGGCACATCGGGTGGCGGTGGAGGATTCGGATCTGGTGGCGGCGGTGGTGATCGGATCGGGGACGATTGTCGGGCAGCTGAGTCAGCCGCCGATTGTGATGCCGACGGAGGTTCCGCGGGCACCGATTTCGATTCAGGAGTGGCACGGGACGGCGGATACAGAGATTCCGCCGTGTAACCATGGGACTACCGTATATTCGGGCGTCAAGTTTTATTTGGCGACGGTGGATGATTCGTTTAACTACTGGACGACGCAGAATGCGTGCACCGCGTTCCAGAACGCGCAACCGTTGTGCGAGAACAACGCGCCGAACACGAGCACTACAGGGAATGACGCAACCTCATGCGCAAATGGGACCGAGGTGCAGTTTATTTGGGAAGAGGGTTTGGGGCACGCGTGGACGAATGGCTCGGATACGGTGCGCTGGCAGTGGTTGGCGGCGCATGCGAAGCCGGAGTAGGGGCTTTGTTCACCAAAAAGACACGGAGGCACGGAGAAAGGCCTGAATCTTCAAAACCCCAAGATATTCGGTATTCGGTGGTGAAAACGGTGCGCTGGGGTAACGTGCCTGACGGCTTCAACACTTGACGGGGTGGGGACGCGGGTCGAACAATGGAGATGTTGGGGAATTGAGTCAATTAATTATGGGTGTTGAACAGGTAGTGGAAACTGGCGAGCTGATGAAGCAGCTCACTACTTATATTTCTGAAAAAGTGATGAAGGGCAAGGGAGCGGCGATCAATGAGGATACGCCGCTGGTTTCTTCCGGACTGATCGATTCGTTTGCGCTGATTGAGATTTTTCTGGAGCTGCAGAAGGTGGCGGGACGCAAGGTTCCGGCTAGCAAGGTGCAGGCCAAGGACATGGATACGGTGCGGTCCATGTTTGCCATGGCGGAGAAGTTTGGGAAGCCCGCTAAAACATAAGTCCAAAGTCAGATTGAAGAAGTGAAACCCCTATTTGCTGGGTTTTACTTCTGCAATTTGACTTTTTACTTTTGACTTTTCTTTTTAGTCCTTCCGATTAGTCTTTCCAAGTTCCTAACATTTCTGTGATTTTTCCGCGGTCGATTTTTCCGTTTACGTTTAGTGGGATTTGCTGGAAGTGGTAGAGGCGCGTGGGGACCATGTAGCGCGGGAGACGCGTCTGGCACGCCTTGATTACCTCGGCGTCGCGGGCAGGAGCGGAGCCGGAGACTACTCCTACTATGCCTGAGGCTGAGCCTTCGGAGAGCGGCCATGGAATCGCGACGGCCAGTTCGGTTTTTGCGGCTTCGCGCAGGACAAGATCGATCTCCTGCAGTTCTACGCGGTATCCACTGATCTTTACCTGGAAGTCGCGGCGGCCTAGATAGTAGGCGCAGCCGCGATCGTCCATGCGGACCAGATCGCCGGTGCGATACCAGATTTTTTCTCCCGTGTGCGGTAACAGCACAAAACTTTTTGCCGTCTTTTCGGGATCGTTGAGATAGCCGCGGGTTACCTGCGAGCCACCGAGGCAGAGTTCGCCGGTCTCGCCGGTCGGGACTAGCGCGAGACTTTCATTCACGGCGCAGATCTGCTGGTTGTCGAAAGGCCAGCCTATGGGAACCAGGCCGCTGACGCACTCAGCGGGCGAGGTTTGAGAATTCCAGCGATACCAGGTGATGGCGATGGTCGCTTCGGTGGGGCCGTAGAGATTCTCGAGGATGGAATTGTTGGCGGCTTGCTGCCAGGCTTCGGCCAGCGATGCGGAAAGAGCTTCGCCGCAGAAGAGGCTCCAGCGCAGGGTGGGGAATGCGCCGGGAGTTAGGAGACCGACCTTCGACGCGAACATTGCTACTGACGGGACCGAGAACCAGCAGGTTAGTTCTTTTTCTTCGACCAGGGTGGCCGGGGTTAGCGTTTGCTCGGAGTAGGGAACGAGGGTGGCGCCGGCGTCCCAGCAGGTGAAGAGATCGTGGACGCTGAGGTCGAAGGTTAGATCGAAGTTTTGCGAGCAACGGTCGTTCGCGTTAAAGCCGAAACGCTTTTTGGCGTATTCCATGTAGGCGCACGCGTTGGACTGGCTGACGGCTACGCCTTTGGGGACTCCGGTGCTGCCGGAGGTGAAGAGGAGATAGGCGGTGGCGTCGGGGCTTGGGTTGGGCTCGACGGAGTCGGCTACTTCTCTTAGGTCGGCAGCTGGAATTACACGATGCTTTTGCGCGCCGGTCGGGGAGCAGTCGGGGTCGGGGATGATGATGGTTAGCTGCTGAATATCATTCAGATGCGGGAGCAGGGAATCGAGAACTGAGGCGCATTCCTGGCCGACGATTAGCGTGCGGCAGCCGGAGGCTTTCAGCATCACAAGCGTGCGATCGAGTGGGAACTTTGGGTTTAGAGGGCAGTAGCCGCGGCCGCTGCCCAGGATTCCGAGGATGCCACCATAGGCAGCTATGCTACGGCTCGCCAGGATGGCTACTACGCCTTCTTCGGGAGCTAGAGTCTGGTTGAGGCGGGCGGTGATTTTTCCGGCGTAGTTCCAGAGTTGCTCGTAGGTGAAAACGTCGTCGCCGATTTCAAGGGCGGGGCGGGTGGGAGTAGTGTTTGCGAAATGGAGGAAGCCACTGATCAGGCTTCTCGGAGTTTTCGGAAGAGGCATCGATCACCTTAATGATTGTTTGCGGAACTGGTCTAGCCGTTCTGGCTTGCCCTTTCGGGCGGTCGCACGGTGCAGCGCGGTTAATAGCCTTCCCGCGTTCTTGGGTCATCGCAGAAGATGAACAGTCTCCATCAGACCCGCGAGCTCGTCGGCGGGAACGATGGCAACATTCTTCCCGCTTTTGCGGCGAACGATGAAGATCTCATGGTCGTTCGTCACGCGATCGAATACCGAGTCGAGAGACTGCCGCAGTCTGGTGTATGAAGTTTCAGTCAAAGGCACCCCCAAATTATTGGAAGCCGTCAAGCCGTCTCATAAATGTCCGTAGCGGAGAGAGTCTTGGCCCTCAGGGGCAAAGCCCGCATCCTTCTTGCCTTCTAACGGCACGGCTTGAAGCCGTGCCCTTCCCAAAATCATTTATGAGACCGGTGGACTTGTTCTAGTGTAGAGGATTGTTGTACGTCCTCCAAAGACGTTGGTTACTGACGGTGCGCGGAGGAAGGTCGGGGACGCCCTTCGGAGCCGGCGAGAGGCCGGCGCTACTCTTTTGCTTGCTTGCCGGACTTCGGCGTTCCGCTCGCTGCTTGATGCAGGATTTCGAAAAGGTGATTCGCTACCAGTTGATTGCCTTCCGGTTTTAGGTGCGAGATGCCAACGTAAAGAGAGTCTTTTTGATCGTCTAGAAGGTCGCCTAGATAAATCAGGTCGGGGCGGTTCATTTCCTTTGCGCGCTGGTAGGTTGTGGCGTAGATCGTACCGAGGTCGGGGAACTGATGGTATTCGGAGGCCAGGACCTGTTGCTCATAGGGCGTTAGTTGTTTGTGCCCCACTGCCATGTTCGGATACCAAGCGAAGATGGGACGGAAATGGTACTGCTTCGCCAGCAGGTTCACGATGTCCATGTTTTGGGAGTAGTTTTCTACGATGGCTTTGGAGGCCGAGTCGACGTCGAGAGTTGGGAGAGCGGATTTTGACAGCTTCGGTTGAGGCTGAACTCGCTCGCCCATCTTTTTTAGGAAGCGGGCGGTGTTGGTTTGGCCGAAGTAGGAGAAACCGGCTTTTTCGTAGGCTCCCCAGTTGTCGAGGAAATTTTTGAAGGATAGGTAGTTGCTGTGCACGTCGACTTGTCCGCTTTGATAGGCGGTGAAGGCTTCGGTGCCGCCGTCGTAGAAGAGGACTTCGTCGGGCTTACGCGTGGTGTGCTTTAGTTCTTCCATCAGGCCGATTACTTCCTGCGTGTTGGCATAGCCTTTTTCCGCGTAGTTCACGATGCAGGCTGGCTGGCCTACCTTCTCATAATCTGCCGCGATGTAGGACGGAATGGTGTCCTGGTCGGGCGCGCCCGCTCCCCACATTACGGAGTCGCCGAACATCCAGATGGTGACGGCGTTCTTGTCTTCGCAGTGGTTGTGGAGAGTTCGGCGAATGCCATCCTGGTCGATGGTGATCAGCTCGCCATTGAAAGGCTGGCGTCGCCAGAGAACCCAGGGGTGATAGGTGACTTTGTTGGCCTTTTTGAATTCGGACCAGTATTCGCGCTCGGCCGGGCTTTCGTTTTGGGCGATCTCGAGTTTGGCGGCTAGTTCGAGGGCGTTCACGTTCGGGTGAAATCGGAGATATGAGTAGAACTCGACCCCTACTAGCAGGAGGACGACGAGCGTGATGGATACGCAGAGGCGGACAGCGAAGTGCTTTATGAGCGACCAATATTGCATGGTGGGCGCTGTTGTGGTGGCCTCGGTGGGGGTTTCGGTTAACGGCACTGACGGAGTTGCCTCGCTTTTTGTCTGTGATTGGAATGCTAGCATAGCGGGTTTTGCTCGCTCAAAACCCGGGCGTAACTAGTCAACGGGATGTGGGGATTCGTTCCGGCAAGACCGCAGCAGGACGCCTGTGGCCGATGGGGTCTCTGTTAGCGGCCGTTTCTTTCGCCCCTTCGAGTGTGGGCGAGAACTGGGTCGTCCCCTCCGGGACTTTGAGTCTTTTCCCCACTCTACCCAGCGCCAAGGCGCTGGGCTAAGGTGGATCGAGCCTGCGGGCCGGGAATTTGCTGGGATCCACTCCATCGTTTTCCTGAAAATTTAGTTCTCACTCACAATCTCCGAGGCTGAGTGGTGCGGGGTTGTTTACCCACGGGTTGCGCCGTGGGATTTATTCTTCCGCCGCTTCGCGGCTAGTCGCCGCTGAAAGCTAGAAGAGGGCGTACATTACGGGGCCGGTTTCGGCGTGGCCTGGTTGGAACATTACGCTTAGATATAACGCTGCTACCAGGACTACGGGCGTGATCCACACCCAGCGTTCGCGGGCTAGCGTTCCGAAGATGCTTGTTAGCCAACCTGCTTTGCCGCCTACTGCGCCTGCTGCGGTCCGTTCTTGCGCTCGCTCGCCTATGCGATCCAAAAGCGTGCCGGCTCCGATTACCGCGAAATATCCCGCGGAAGCTAGGAAGGTCATCAGGACGAAGCTGTGATCCAGCGTCAGGTGACGATAGGTGTGCGGCGAGGTGATCGCTTTCAGCATCGAGCTGGCTTGCTTTAGGGTTTTTGCGTTGAAGAAAATGTAGCCGATGCAGACTGCGGAAAATGTGATCGCCCACGAGATCAGGGTGGGAATGAATCCCGACCATTCGAAATCGAGTCTTTTGCGGAACTCTTGCCATTGGCGGTGGAGGACCATCAGGACGCCGTGGTAGACGCCCCACATCATGTAGAGAACGGTGCCGCCGTGCCAGAGGCCGAAGACGAACATGGCGATGACTAGCGACAGGTTCCTCCACCAGACTTCGCGCCTTGCGGTTGCTAGCGGGAGAAAGAGAAAGTCGCGAATCCAGAAGGAAAGCGACATGTGCCAGCGCGTCCAGAACATCGACGGCGTGGTGGAGAGATAGGGGCGGTCGAAGTTTTCGTGGAGCTGGATGCCGAAGAGGCGGGCCGCGCCGATCATCAGGTGCGACCATCCGGCGAAGCTGAAGTAGAGCCGGAAGCCGTAGCCAATGACGAGGAACCAGACATCGATGCCGGTGAAGTGCGCGCTGGTGTTGCCGAAGAGCGCATCTACGCCTGCGCCGGTGTGCAGACCTCCCGCCATTAAAAGACCTAGCGCGGCCATCATGATGCCGATGGCTACGCGACGGATGCCGGTGCTGAGGTCCTCTTCGTTGACCGACCACTCCTGCCTGAATTGCGGCAACAGGCTGGACAGGCGGCAGATTGGGCCCTGGATTACTGTCGGCCAGAACGACATGAAGAGACAGAACTCTACTAGCGTCGGATCTAGATCTTCTTCGCGATAGAGTTCGAGGAGATAGCTGAGGGCTTCGAAGGTCCAGAAG